>JAIXZD010000230.1 GCA_027489895.1 Planctomycetaceae bacterium | reverse complement strand
GTCGGGGATGTGAACGGTGACGGGAACCTGGACCTGGTCGTCGCCAACGCGAGCAGCGGCACGGTGAGCGTGCTGCTGGGGAACGGGGATGGGACGTTCCAGGCCGCCCAGAACTTCGCAGCGGTGTTTAACTCGTTTTCCATGACGTTGGGGGACGTGAACGGTGACGGGCGACTGGACCTGGCCGTCACCGGCGCTTCCCTCGCCAGAGTGAGTGTGTTGTTGGGGAACGGGGACGGGACGTTCCAGGCCGCCCAAA
Organism: Planctomycetaceae bacterium; assembly: GCA_027489895.1. Taxonomy (GTDB): domain Bacteria; phylum Planctomycetota; class Planctomycetia; order Planctomycetales; family Planctomycetaceae; genus JAIXZD01. The sequence continues at coordinate 2,712 of JAIXZD010000230.1, read as the reverse complement.
ACTTCGCGACGGGATCGATCCCGAATTCCGTGTCGATGGGGGATGTGAACGGGGACGGGCGGCTCGACCTGGCCGTGGCCAACTACGGCGGCGATACCTTGAGCGTGCTACTGGGGAACGGGAACGGGACGTTCCAGGCGGCCCAGAACTTCGCGACGGGAAATCGACCGTTTTCCGTGTCGATGGGAGATGTGAACGGGGACGGACAGCTCGATCTGGCTGTCACCAACTCCAACGCGGGCTCCATGAGCGTGCTGTTGGGGAACGGGAATGGCACGTTCCAGGCTCGCCAGACCTTTGCCACGGGATCGAAACCGGTTTCCGTGTCGGTGGCGGATGTGAACGGGGACGGCCGGCTGGACCTGGCCGTCGCCAACTCAAGTAGCAGCGCGGTGAGCGTGCTGCTGGGGAATGGAAACGGGACGTTCCAAGCCGCGCGGAGCTTCGCCACGGGATCGGGGCCGTACTCCGTGGCGGTGGGGGATCTGAACGGGGATGGTCGTATCGACCTGGCCACCGCCAACGTTTTTAGCGACACGGCGAGCGTGCTGCTCAACGCGGCGAATGGCGATTTCACCGGGCAGACGCGGGCCGTCGATACGATCGCACCGCGCGTGGTCTCCATCGTTCCCGATCCGACGCAGCCAGCGGTGAATGTCGCCAACCCGCGGTTCGTGGTGATGTTCAGCGAGTCCGTAACGGGAGTCGACCCGGCGGACTTCGTGGCAGTTCCGGGTTCGGGGGTGACAGTCGCGCCGGGGCCAGTGGGTGTGACCGGTTCGGGCACGACGTACACGGTGACGGTCAACGGCGTCTCGGGGACGGGAACGCTAGGCCTCAACCTCGTCGACGACAATTCGATTCGCGATGCGGGCGGGAACCGCCTCGTCGGCAACGGAGACGGGACATTCCAGGCCGCTCAGACCTTCGCCACGGATTCGGGCCCGGCCTCCGCAGCGGTGGGGGATCTGAACGGGGATGGGTGGCTGGACCTGGCCGTCGCCAACCGCAATAACAACACGGCGAGCGTGCTGCTGGGTAACGGGAACGGGACCTTCCAGGCGGCCCAGAACTTTGCCACGGGTGATGGGCCGATTTCCATCGCGGTGGAAGATGTGAACGGGGACGGCCGGCTGGATCTGGCCGTCGCCAACTATAGGGGCAACACGGCGAGTGTTCTGCTGGGCAACGGCAACGGGACATTCCAGGCCGCCCAGAGCTTCGCCACGGGAACAAGACCGTATTCCATTTCGGTGGGGGATGTGAACGGGGACGGCCGGCTGGACCTGGCCGTCGCCAACTCCGGCAGCAACACGGTGAGCGTGCTGACGGGGAACGGGAACGGGACGTTCCAGGCCGCCCAGAACTTCGCCACGGGAACGCGGCCGTTTTCCGTATCGGTGGCGGATGTGAACGGGGACGGGCGGTTGGATCTGGCCGTGACCAACTTCACCGACTCTACGGTGAGCGTGCTGCTGGGGAACGGGAACGGGACGTTCCAGGCCGCCCAGAACTTCGCCACGGGAACGCGTCCGTATTCCATTTCGGTGGGGGATCTGAACGGAGATGGACGGCTGGACCTCGCCGTCGCCAACCAAGGCAATACGGTGAGCGTGCTGCTGGGGAACGGGAACGGGGCGTTCCAGGCCGCGCAGAACTTCGCCGCGGGATCATTCCCGAGTTCCGTGGCGATGGGAGACCTGAACGGGGACGGCCGGATTGACCTGGCTGTCGCCAACTTCATCAGCAACAACGTGAGAGTGCTGCTCAACGCGGCGAACGGGAACTTCACCGGGCAGACCCGCGCGGTCGACACAGTGGCGCCCACGGTCACGTCCGTGCTCCGCCAGGAACCGCTCGCCGCGGTGACAGGGGCCGACCAACTCACGTTCCGCATCACCTTCAGCGAGGCCGTGCAGAATGTCTCAGTCGCGGATTTCCTCCTCGGCGGCACGAGCGCGGCGGATGGTTCGATCAGCAGCGTGACGCCCGTCAGCACGTCGGTCTACGACGTGTTGATTACCGGCGTCACCAACAGCAACGGCACGATTCAACTGCTGTTCGCCAGCGGACAGAACATCGCCGACCTCGCCACGAACGCCCTCACGAACACGACGCCGACGACCAGCGAAACCTACACGCTCGTCAACAACCGTGCCCCCACGGCCCTCGCCCTGGGCAACACGAGCATCGCGGAGAACGTCGCGACCGGCACCGCCATCGGCACATTCACGTCGACCGATCCGGATACCGGCAACACGTTCACGTACACACTGGTGACGGGGACGGGAAGCACCGACAACGCGTCGTTCCAGATCGCGGGCAACCAGTTGCAGACGAACGCCGCACTCAACTTCGAGGCGAAATCGTCGTACTCGATCCGCGTTCGGACGACGGATCAGGGAGGACTCTCGTTCGAGCAGACGTTCACGATCACTGTGTCCAACGTCAACGAAGCCCCCACCGCTGTCGCCCTCCAAAACACGACGACCTCGTTGCCCGAAAACATCAGCACCGCCAGCGCGATCAAGCTGGCGGACATCGTCGTCACCGACGACGCGCTCGGCACGAACACGCTGTCGCTCTCCGGAGTCGATGCCGCCGTCTTCGAGATCGTTGGAACCGCCCTGCGATTGAAGAGCGGCACCGTCCTCAACTTCGAAGCGAAGTCGAGCTACCGCGTCACGGTCAACGTCAACGACACCTCCGTCG
>JAIXZD010000295.1 GCA_027489895.1 Planctomycetaceae bacterium | reverse complement strand
GGTGCCCACTTCACGTTCGGCGATGGAGCGGTCAAGTTCATCAGCACGAACATCGACCTGGGCGTCTACAAGTCGCTCGCCACCCGTGCCGGCGGCGAAGTCGTGGGCGAGTACTAAGCCCGCTGTAGCGGAACCCGTGAGCGTTCCCCGTCGCACCGTTTTGTAGCGGATCGCGTGAGCGTTCCCCAGCACACAATCGCCAAGCGCCAATCAATCGGCCTCCTGGCGCGAACGCTTCCGGCTCCCCCTCACCGATAGCGTCATTCGCCCAAAACCCCCGGTCTTCCCGTGGGAACCGGGAAACCGGCCTCACGCACGAGCGACAGGCTTTCCGGCGTGGTACACTCGCCTGTCCGGAAGTGGGTGGACGATGGCCGACCGCGTGCGGCAGCCCCGCCGGAATGAACGATTTTTTGGCGGAAGCGGGTTGTCGATGCGAGTGCTGGTCGTTGGTCAGGGTGGGCGGGAGCATGCGCTCTGTTGGAAGCTGGCCCAGTCTCCCAGTGTGACGCGGGTCTTTTGCGCGCCGGGAAACACCGGCACGGCGCTCGAGGCGACGAACGTCGACATCAGCGCGACCGATATCGCCGGGCTGGTGCGGTTCGCCAAACAGGAGCGGATCGATCTCGCGGTGATCGGCCCCGAAGCACCACTCGTTCTGGGTGTGAGCGATGCGTTCACGCTCGAAAAGATCCCGGTCTTCGGTCCGTCGCGAATCGCGTCCGAGCTCGAAGGCAGCAAGGTTTTCGCCAAGGAACTGATGCGACTGGCCGCCGTGCCCACGGCCGAGGCGAAGTCGTTCACCGATGCCGACGCCGCGATTGCCTATGTCGGCGAGCGCGAATCGACGCCGCTCGTCGTGAAGGCCGATGGTCTGGCCCAGGGCAAGGGGGTGACGGTCTGTGCCGACAAAGCCCAGGCCCTGGAAGCGATCGAACGGATCATGCGAGCGCGGGAATTTGGCGACGCCGGCAAACGGGTGGTGATCGAGGAGCGTCTCGACGGCGAAGAGGCAAGCATTCTCGCCATCAGCGATGGAACCACGATTGTCCCGCTGGAAACCGCGCAAGACCACAAAGCCGCCTTCGACGACGACCTCGGCCCGAACACAGGCGGCATGGGGGCCTACAGCCCGGCTCCGCTGGTCACCCCGACCATGATGGACCAGATCATCGGTCAGATTCTTGTCCCAACCGTCCACGCCATGAATCGGCAGAAACGCCCCTTCAAGGGCGTGCTCTACGCCGGCCTCATGATGACGCATCAAGGCCCCAAGGTGCTGGAGTTCAACGTCCGCTTTGGCGACCCCGAAGCGCAGCCGCTGCTCATGCGGCTGAAAAGCGATCTCGGTCTGCTGCTGCATGCGACCGCGACCGGAACGCTGGCCGAACTGCCGCCCCTGGAGTGGGACCCGCGGCCCTCCGTCTGCGTGGTGATGGCCGCGGCGGGATATCCCGGCGACTATCAGAAGGGTGCGACGATTCGGGGCCTCGACGAGGCGGCCAAAGTGCCCGATGTCAAAGTGTTCCACGCCGGCACCGCGAAGCGCGGGAACGATGTCGTCGCCAATGGCGGACGGGTGCTGGGCGTGACGGCCGTGGGAGCGAACATCGGAGCGGCCAAGCTGCAGGCGTATCAGGCGGTCAAACAGATCCGCTGGGACGGCGCCTGGTGCCGGAAAGACATTTCCGACAAAGCCCGCAAACACGAGCAGATCGCCGCCGACGAACCGGCGGGGCAATAACAAGGCTCTCAGCCAGGCGACCGAATCGGCGCGGCCAGCCAGTCCCGGCTGCGCCGGCCCTGCTCTTCCAGCAGCGATTGCGACACGATGACCAGTTTCCGCCAGGCCGGCAGCGAGACCCGCCCTCGATAAATGACCAGCGGGTGCCGCGCAATCTGATCGAGCAAAGCCCCGTAGATGCCGATCATGGCCGTCAGCACCGGCCGACCGGCCGGGGGCAGATAATCGAACAGCGCCTCGGCCTCGTCATAGCACCGCCGCGCCGCACCGACCTGCCCTTCCAGCAACCCCAGCAAGCGCTCGCGTCCCTGTCCCGTTCCCAGGTCCGACCGCGTGCAGTGATGTCGGTCGCATTCCTCTCGGGGGATGTAAAACCGGTTGGAGGTGGCATCTTCGCGTACGTCGCGAAGAATGTTCGTCCGCTGAAACGCCTCGCCACAAGCGAGCGCTGCGGGCCGGGCCGCTGCGTCGCGGCAACCCCAGACATGGATACAGGCCAATCCGACCGCCCCGGCCACAAGGTAGCAGTAGTCGCGCAGGTCCTCTGTGGTTGCCAAATCGACCCCGCCCGCCAGTTCGGCTTCCAAATCGCGGCGAACGCCACAAATCGTGTCGAACAGAGGTTCCGGGGGGAGCCGCTCTTGCCGGACGAGTGCCACGACCGCGGGCAGAACCGGGTGTCGAGGTGTCTCTCCGGCAAGGGCCGCACGGAACTGCGATTCCCAGGCGTCAAGCCGAGCCATCCGATCGGGGGCCGGGGCCGACCCATCGCCCAGGTCGTCGGTCACCCGCAGAAACGCATAGAGGGCGCACATTCCCTCAAACTCCCGGCGCGGAAGAGTGAGGAACGAATAGTAAAAGTTGCGCCCCGTCCGCCGGGCGAGGGCGTGGCAATAGGCGAACGACTCGGCCACATGGCACGGAGTGCGAGCACCCGGAGACGAGCGTGTCGGTAACGGACTCATACCGCGATCGTCTGTCCGTCCGCCCGGAAACTCAAGCCCGGCGACAATCCTCGGCCAGGAGGTGTCGGGCCACCAATCTCCGGGCGTCTGTCGTAATCATGGAAGCCGGAAGCGTCAGCGCCCGGAGGTTGCGCGACTCCCGCCGAACACCAGCACCATTGGTACCGACCTGGCAAACTGTAACGGCAAACTGTGCCGACTGGCGCAGTTCTCACGCCGATCCAACCTCCGCACCAGCCTCTTCAGATCCACCGATCTGCGGTGCAAAGATCCGGACCGGAATGACCGGAAAACTCCCCTTACCTTCCCGTGTCCCTCCATCCTCGGTACGTCTCCACTTGTCACCAGCCCACCGCCGATGGAAGGAGGCAGCGCAACCGGGATCGCGCTTTTTTCCCACGGATGGTGACACGATGCGCAAACTGGGTCTCTGGGTCGCGTGCCTGATCATGACGGCGGCTGGGTGTCATTCCCTGCCCCTGAATGGCTCGTCGCCTTGTGGAAACCCGTATACCTGCCAGTCCGGGCAAGGCACCTGCCAGACGCAGCCCTGTGCTGCTCAGGCGGCCTGCGACACCGGCGGCTGTGCCGATGGCTCCTGTGGCGCCAACGGACCCTGTGGGGCGGAAGGGTGCGACAACGGCGGCTGCGATTCCTGCGGCTGCCATCGCGCCATCTGCGGCCCCAACATGTATTGCGACTTCATCGACCGAATTCGCGTGCAGGAGTCGGCCAAACACCGGGCGTCCAAGGCGCTCCGTTGCACCTATGGGACATTTCCCAAGGTCTCCTGCCACTATGCTCACGGTTTCGAGCAGGCCTATATCGATCTCGCCGAAGGGGGCGATGGAACACTGCCTGCAATCGCTCCTCAGCGGTACTGGCACTGCACCTATCGCGGCCCGGCGGGGCACGCCTGTGCCAATGAATGGTTTGCCGGGTACGAGGCGGGAGTCGCCTCCGCCCGAGCATCGAACGACTGCGTGAATCCTACGGTACCGACCAGTCCGACAGCCTGGCTGTCGGTCACGCCACCGGAACGCAGTCTGCAAGGACGTCGATAAACAGCTTGAAGCGAAGGACGGCCCGAGTGGATTCACCGGTTCGCGGTGAGGCACCCAGGCGGTGACGAGGTTGACGACGACGGGTCTTTGCCAAGGAAGGTGAAGGCCCCGCCCCGAAACGGATTTCATACGCGATTTGGCTGATACTTACGGCGTCTAACCCTCTGGCTGAGGGCAACCGCCGCACTGCGATCGGCCTTTGAGCCAAAGGGTGGCACCTTGTTTGCTTTTCGCCAATGGCGTTGCTGGGGATTCGGACTCGCGGTGCTCGCGGCGTCCGGTTGTGCGGCGTGGAAACCACTCCACGGCGTCCCGTCCAACTATTATCCCCAGGAACTGGACGGGGAAATGCGATCGTCCAAGCAGACGATCGACCTCTCCCTCTTGCGCCAAACGCCTCCCCCGGCCTATCTGCTCGACACGGGCGACACCCTCGGCATCGTCATTGAAGGGGTGCTCGGCCGCCCGGAAGACGTCCCCCCGGTCTACTACCCTACCGACAAAGACGTCGCCCCCTCGATCGGGTACCCCATTCCCGTCCGGGAAGATGGCACCATCTCCATCCCCTACGCCGCGCCGATTTACGTCCGCGGCCTGTCGATCCGTCAAACCGAAGAACTGATCCGCAAGACGTTCACCGTCGACAAGCAAATTCTCCGGCAGGGGGAAGACCGTATCCTCGTCGCCCTCCAGCGGCCCCGGTTCTACAACGTCCTGGTCATCCGCCAGGAAGCCCAGGGACAGGAATTGACTCCGCAGGCCGGACAGGCGGGCACCCTGCTTCCCGGCATCTCCAAACGCGGCACGGGGAAACTCGTCTCGCTCCAGGCCTACAAGAACGACGTCCTGCATGCCCTCGCCCAGACCGGCGGTCTCCCCGGGCTCGACGCCGAAAACACCATCTACGTCATCCGTCGCCGCACCGGTGGTGGGGCGGACATGCCCCAGGAGTTCGGCCCCCCCGAACAGCTCGCGCCGGCCCTTCCGCCGCAGCCCGCCCCCGGATTTCAGGGTCAACTCTGGCCCCATCCCCAACAGCAACAGCAGCAGCAGCTACATCAACAGCATCCGCAACCACCCGCGGAGACGATTCGACCCATCGCCCACTTTGAATCGGGCACGCCACAGGCCACGACTCATGCCGACGGTGTCCAATGGCAGAATGTCGTGGACGAGGTGCCCCCCGCCCCCGGCCGTGAAGTTCGCCAGGCCCAGTCGGTCGAGGGCGCCTTCCCGCCTGCTCCCGCTCCCGCAACAGGTCCCGCGCCAAGTCCCGGTGCCGCCGGTTACGGTGGGTTTGCTCCGGCCCCCCCCAATCCCTACGCCAGCCCTTATGCCGCCCCGAACATGGGTGCCGGGCCGGGCGGGTTCGCTCCCCAGCCTCAACCACCGCTCGAACCGATTCCGCAAGGTCTCCCCGGACACTCGCCTACGATGGAGTATCCGGGCATCCCCGAAGGGTTGCCCTCCGAATACGCCGCGATGGTTGACCGTGGTGCCCAGGTGATCCGGATCCCCATCCGCCTGGGACCGGGAGAATCGCCGCTCTTCAGCGAGATGGACGTGATTCTGCAGGAAGGCGACATCGTCTTCATCGAATCGCGCGACACCGAGGTGTTCTACACCGGCGGTCTCCTGGGGGGTGGGCAACACATGCTGCCCCGCGACTACGACATCGACATCATCGAAGCGATCTCGATTGCCTCAGGACGTAACCAGGGCTCCAGCGGGACAGGGTTCGGGAGCCGCATCGGCGGTATCTCGGCGTTGAATCGGGATATCTCGGTGGGTGCGAGTGATGTCGTTATTCTTCGAAAAGCTGGCGATGGCCAGTTGATTCCGATCCGCGTCAACCTGAATCGCGCCGACCGCGACCCCAAACACCGGGTCCGAATTCTGCCGGGTGACTACATCGTCCTGCAGTACAAGCCGCACGAAGCGGTCGCCGCGTTCGTCGAACGGAACCTGCTCGCTGGCGGATTGATCAGCCTCGCCGCCTTCGGCAACGGGGGAGGCAACAACTAGAACCGTTCACCGCCCGTCGTAGCTCCTGTCGTAGCGGAACGCGTGAGCGTTCCCCCAAACGTCGCCTCCAGCGCGGCGTCTCATTTCCTTAAGACGAAGGCGGCCCCTTCGACAGCCGGGCCCGGGCGACCTCCGCCCAAGGCCCGCGCTGGTCATGACGCAAATACGCGTGCCAATGCGCGGCGGCCGCCTCATCGTCTCCCCGGCCCGACAGCAACTCTCCCAGATGAAAGTGCGCATCCGGGTAATCCGGGTGCCGCTCCAGTGCCTCTCGAAACGCCGTTTCCGCCTCCTCGACCTGACCCAACTCCACTTGGATGCACCCCAACTGCGTCCAGACCTCGAGGTCCTCAGGGTCGAGTTCCACCGCCATCGCCAACCGCTCCGCCGCAGCGGCCGCCTGACCCGCTCGGTAGAGCAGCTCCGCCAGATAAGCCTGTCCCACCGAGCGCAGTGGCTCCCGTCGCACCGCCTCGCGCTGGGACGCGATCGCCTGAACCAGATCGCCCGTCTCCGCCTGCCGCTCTGCCAGCCGATGCCACTCCTCGGCCGATTGCGGCCGTGCGTCTCGCGACGCCGTCGGCTCCGTGGACGTCCCTGGAAACGGCACGGTGCTGGGTGCGTCGTCGTCTGACAGACCATTCGCAGACGAGGTCTCGGCGGGGCCTTCGGCCGCTTCAAAGTCGAACAGGCGCTGTCCCGTCGGCGTCACAAGTCGACCATGTGGATCGCGAATGACCACCCCGTGATGCCGTCCCAGCAGTTCCAGTTGCGCCAGCGGTCGATCGATATCAGGGAACAGTGTCCGCAGCGCTTCCAGACTTTTCCCGATCTCCGCGATCCCGACGCCCGCATCGACCAGTTCCGACAACCGGCGGACCCCCGCCACCTCCGCGAACGAAAAGTAAGGCAACCGGTAGACGACTCGCGCCGCGCGGATCAGCCCCAGATGCGCCCACCGACGGATCGTCGCCACGCTGAGGCCCAGCATCTGGCTCAGCATCGCGGGGGTGTACAGCCGCGTCATCTCCTCACGGGCTTCGGTCAGCCCCAGCACCGACAGCCATTCCGATTCCCGCAGAATCCTCAGGCTCTGTCCCGCAAGCTGCCACCGCAGCGCCTGCTGCAGCTTGAGCGAGGGCATGCCATCCGGCTCCAGTGGCCATCCTTCTTCTCCGATGACCAGCAGTGTCGTTTGCCGACTGACATGCTCCGTCGCGAGGCCTCCCCGCTCTTCGACCAGCGCCGACGCCTGGCGATGCGTCATCGAGGCGAGCGTCCCCGTGAATGTGACGCGCTCGCCGGCCAACAGCGCGGAAGAGACCAGCGGCGGATCGGTGGACGAAGCCATGGGGATAGAGGCGGGGCGGTTCGCTTGCGGGGAATCGTGACACAGCGTTCAACCCATCGATTCTGCCCGATGGACTGCGTCCTGAAACCAGACCCCGTTCCCGGCAGGATGTCGTGGAATTCGGTGGAAAACACCACTATAACAGCGGCTTCGGTTTCGCGGGCGTCGGACGAAAAAATCCCGGCCCCCCGAGCCGATCCGGTTGCGAACCCTGTTTCCACGCGGTTCCTCCGGGGCGGTGATATTCCAGAGGCACAACTTGCCCTGCCCGATGGGGGCCTCTCCGCGGGCCTTCCAGACGGTGCGGGCGTCATAACGGTCAAAGGCGAATTCATGTCGGTTCTATCGCAGGTCGATCCGCAGCTCTGGGGCTACATTCAGGACGAAGAGCGCCGCCAGCATGACGGTCTCGAGCTGATTGCGTCGGAAAACTACACCAGCGCCGCGGTGATCGAGGCAGCCGGAACAGTCCTCACCAACAAGTACGCCGAAGGGTACCCCGGCAAGCGGTACTACGGCGGTTGCGAATATGTCGACGAGATCGAATCGCTTGCTCGCGACCGGGCTAAAGAGCTGTTCGGGGCCGAGCATGTCAACGTCCAGCCGCACGCCGGCTCGGGCGCGAACATGGCCGTCTACATGACCGCCCTCAAGCCGGGCGACACGTACCTCGCCTTCAACCTCGCCCACGGGGGGCACCTCACCCACGGGATGGCCCTCAATTTCTCGGGCCAGCTCTACAATGCGATCCATTACGGCGTGCGTCAGTCTGACCAGCGGATCGATTTCGACCAGGTCGCCCAGCTCGCCCGCGAACACAAGCCGAAGCTGATCGTGGCCGGAGCGAGTGCCTACCCGCGTGAGATCGATCACGCGAAATTCGCGGAAATCGCCCGCGAGATCGGGGCACTCCTGATGGTCGACATGGCTCACTACTCCGGGCTGGTCGCCGGTGGGGTCCACAACAGCCCCGTCCCCTACGCCGACTTTGTCACCACGACGACCCACAAAACCCTGCGGGGCCCCCGCTCGGGGATCATTCTCTGCAAGGAGCCGCACGCCAAGGGAATCGACAAGGCGATCTTCCCAGGTCTGCAGGGTGGCCCGCTCGTCCACATCATCGCGGGCAAGGCCGTCTGCTTCCGCGAATGCCTGCAGCCTTCCTTCAAAGACTACGCCCGGCAGATTGTCGCCAACGCCAAGACCCTGGCCGAGACGCTCATGGCTGGCGGCATCAAGCTGTCGTCCGGCGGGACCGACAACCACCTCATGCTTTGCGATGTCACGGCGATCGGACTCACCGGCTCGATCGCCGAAAAAGCGCTCGATAAGGCAGGCATCACCGTCAACAAGAACATGATTCCGTTCGACCAGCGCAAAGCCCTCGACCCCAGCGGTATCCGCATCGGAACCCCCGCCCTCACCACGCGCGGCATGAAAGAAGCCGAGATGCGGGCCGTCGGTTCGTGGATTCTGCGAGTGCTCAAAGCCCCCGAAGACGCCGCCGTCATCGACACCGTCCGCGGAGAAATCAAGGAGTTCTCGAAGAACTTCCCCGTCCCCGGCATCGCCCTGTAACGTAGGGTGGGCACTGCCCACCAATGCTCACCAACACCCAACCACAAAACGTATTTCTTCCGGCTTCAACCGACGCGGAACAGCGTGTTCTCGAAATCGCCGGTGAGCGGAAAGAAACGCTGCTCGGTCGATGATCGCTGGTGAGCCATGGTGGGCAGTGCCCACCCTACAAAACAGGCCGGTCGCCCTGACGATTCAGAGCGACCGGCCTGTTTATTTTCGTATCGACCGCAAACCGCGCGGGCTATTCCTTCTTCCAGCCGCAGCAGTCCCACTTCTGCTTCTCTTCCGCGGTCGGTTCGACCAGCGGCCGCACCACGCGGAAGCCGACGAACAGCGCGTCGGTGTGATACCAGATGCTCTTCGGAATCTGCGGGTCCTGAACCTTCCATTCCGGGTTCGACGCTTCCCGCGCCGCGCTCCGGCAGGCCGCCGCGTCCGACTCCCACGACCCGCCCCGCACCACCTGCGGATACTCCTTCGTCGCCGGGAAGACCGGGTTATCGGTGCCCGCCATCTTGTACCCATCGGGCACGTACTGATCGAGACACCATTCCTGCACGTTGCCGTGCATGTCGAACAGACCCCACGGGTTCGCCTTCTTCTTGCCGACCTTCTGATACTTCTCGTCGCTGTTGTCGATCGTCCAGTCGTACTCGGTCAGCTTGTCGGCCTCGTCGCCAAAGTGATACCGCGTCGTCGTCCCGGCCCGGCAGGCATATTCCCACTCGGCTTCGGTCGGCAGGCGGTAATAGCGACCGGTCTTCTCCGTCAGCCAGTCGCAGTACATCTTGGCGGCCTTGGAGGTCATGCAGATGGCTGGGTACCCCTCGTGCCCCATACCGAACGTCATGTCGGTGTACGGCTTGGTCGGCTTCGTGACGGCATCAGCCAGGTCATCGCGGGCCGTGGCCGCCACCTTGAGCACGTCGCGACGCTTCTTGTCGAGCGCATAACTCCAGATGTCGTACTCGTCCCAACTCACTTCGCATTTGCCCATCCAGAACGGTGCGATCTTCACCTTGCGGACCGGACCTTCGTCCTCTTCGCGATCGGCCTCGTCCTCCGGACTGCCCATCTCGAACTCGCCGCCAGGAATCGGCACCATATCGAATGTGACCTCCGTCCCCGTCAGGACTTCGGTGTACTTCTTCATCTCGGCATCGGAGGCCGCCTTCGCGTTCGGGACATCCACCACCGGCGGCGCCTTCGGCACAGGCGCCGCGTCGGCGGCGGGACTGGTGCGCGGGGCCGTCGTAAAGGCAACAGCCAGCAGCAGCGAGACCGCCAATCCCAGGGCCACTTGTCGACCCAACATCCATCGACCTACAGTTGTCATGTGTTCTCGTTCCTCTCCCGGAGGCCAGCCTGAAGTCGTCGCGTGGCCCAAACGACACGCCCCCGACCGACCGGCCGCCTCCACCCTCTTCCCCGCTCGAACCCCACGTTCGAACTGCTCTGCCATGCACCCCGGCGTCGCCCGACCGTCTCCAGCCTCTCCCAGCTCTCCCCTCTCGGGACAGCATTGGATGCTGTTTCACCCCCGATTCTTGGGGCTGCTGGCCGCTCTGCTGACCGTTCTGCCGACAAGCGACGGAACGGCCTGGCCAGCTCGGGCGACGGAACCGACCCCAGGCGCCCTCAACCGGTATACGGCCGAGGAACGCCTGATGGGCATGGATTTCCTCCTCACATTCTACGCGCCCGATGAACCGACCGCCAATCGGGCCTCGAAAGCGGTCTTTGCACGGATCAAACAACTCAACGGCGTCCTCAGCGACTACGACCCCGAAAGCGAGTTGCGACGCCTCTCTGCCACCGCCGGCTCCGGGACCGACGTCGCCGTCAGTGCCGACCTGTTCACCGTGCTCGCCGCCGGTCAGGAGCTGTCGCAGGCCTCGGACGGCGCGTTCGACCTCACCGTGGGACCACTCGTCCAGTTGTGGCGGAAGTCGCGACGCGCCAAGCAGTTACCGCCGGACGAACTCCTGGCGAAAGCCCGCCTGGCGACCGGGTTCCGCCACCTGAAATTGGATACAACGCGGCGGACCGCGCGACTGGTCCAGCCGGGCATGCAGCTCGATTGCGGGGGGATCGCCGTGGGCTACGCACTCGATGAGGGGCTCGCGCTGTTTCGCTCACTCGGCATCCACTCGGCCATGATCGACGGCAGTGGCGACATCGCCGTCAGCGACCCGCCCCCCGGCGAACCCGGCTGGCGGATCGGCGTCGCCCCGCTCGAACCCGAAGGCCCCGCCAGTCAGACCCTGCTGCTGAAGCACTGTGCGGTCACCACCTCGGG
>JAIXZD010000387.1 GCA_027489895.1 Planctomycetaceae bacterium | reverse complement strand
TCGCCGATCTGGTGCTGCAGGAACATCGGCAGGCCAATGTCCTTGATCACCGACAACTGCGTTTCCAGCCAGTCGACATGCTCTTCCGATTCCACCAGGATCGAAGCCAGCAGTTCCCGGCTGCCCGAATCCCCCAGCTGGGTGCAGAGCGTGACCGCTTCGTTGTAGGTCTTCACGCCCCGGCTTTCGAGCACGAGGTCGTACTCCAACTGCTCCTTCACGTCGGCTCCCACGCGGATCACGTCATACCGCGCAATCTCGGGAACGCCTTCGAGGAACAGGATCCGGTCGATCAGCTTTTCGGCATGCTTCATCTCGCCGATCGACTCGACATAGTGCTTGGCCGCGAGCTTGTTGTAGCCCCAGTTCTTGCACATTTTCGATTGGCAGAAGTACTGGTTGATCGCGGTCAGCTCGATGGTCAGGCCCGCGTTGAGCGCGTCGATAATCTTCTGGTCACCCTTCATGGCGTCGATCTTTCGCAAAGTTGGAGACAGACGGTGAGAGACGCGGCCTGCGCCAGCTCGCAAGGTCCTCCCTCGCACTCGCCCCTCGCCGGGAGCCAGTCTAGGAGTCCGCGACCGCGAAGCAAAGACCCGCCGACCGAAGAACCGCGAAGCGACACAATGTCATCACGGGACTGCGATTGCGTCTCAAACGCACGCCACCCACAGCCCGACCCCGCCCGTGAGGCCAGGCGAGCCGACCGTGTCAACGGTCGGTGGAACGCTGTAACAACGCTCGACGCTGAAGTCCGAACACGCAGTTGCACGTGCAAGCGCGGGCGCCACCGACCCCTCACAGGGTCGGCTCGCCTGATCCCCCTTTGTCGCGACACCGCTACTTCCCGGCGACAGTCCCCAGACCCAACTCTTCGAGGGCGGAGAGGAACGTCAACGCTTCGTCGCTCGTCTCGTCGTCCGCCGTGCGAACCGGGAGTCCCGCGAGTGGCGATTCACTCGCACTGCCCGGGGTCGACGCAGCCACCGCAGCCGGTGGCGCCACGACAGCGACCAGCGTCTGAATCAGGCTGTCAGGCGTGGATCCAGCAGCCTCTGTTCCCGCGTCTGCCGTCGCCCCGGCCGAACCACTCGCCCCGTCCAGTGTCGAGTCGACGTCCGCGATCGCCGCGGCCTGGGCTGCGGCCGCAAACGATTGTCCCGTGCCAATCGGGTAGGCGAATCCCACGCTGTCGTGCTGCACCCAGATGCCCGGAAACTGCCGGAGAATGCCGTCTTTCGCCGCCGCGATCTCGGTGAACAGATGCACGCCCGACTGGTTGTTGTACAGCCGGTAGATCTCCGTCGTTCCCGGCTGCTGCGACGTGAACATGTGGCCTTCCACGCCTTCGTCCCGCCAACCGGTCCGGCCGAATCCCGGCTGACCCGGTTGCGGCGACGCGGCAATCAGGCCATTTTTCTCGGCCTGATTCAACGTGTAGTAGTGGTACCCCTTGTCGAAGTTGTACACACGGTAGAGCGGAGTCGAGCCGGGGGCCGGGCTGGAAAAAATCGAGAACCCGGTCACGCCGCTGTGCTCGTCGCGATACCCGGCCGAGACCGCGTTGTCGAACTGCACGCGGTTCGTGGTGAAGAAGTGGAAGTTCGCGTTCGGGTTGTAGGCGCGGTACATCGGCACCGTGCCCGTCGGTCCCACCGGGTTCACATCGAGCACACCCGTCGAGTATTCAAACGTCGTGTTGAATCCATCGGTTAGTTCAAACAGAACGCGGTAGGTCCCGGAGATCAGCCCGGTCGCATTTCGGGTGTCGAGCGTGAAGCTTCCCGTGTTGGCGACATTCGTCGCCACGACCGTTTCGTTCCCGTTGCCACGGGTGCGGTCTTTGTCGAGATAGATCTTCGCGATCGTCAACCCGTCGCCATTCAGGTCCGACGCGCTCCAAGTGAGGTTGAACCGGCCGTCGGTTGTGCGTTCGTTCGGCGTCAGCCAGACGTGGTCGATGTAGGTGATCACGTTCCGCGTGTATTCATGCGGGTCGATTCGCAGGTAGTTGATCGACTGCAGCGAGCTGTACGCCCGGTTCGTGGTGAACAGCGGCTCGAGCTTCACTGTCGACAGGTCCATCGAATAGTTCTGCGGACCGTCCTGCACGATGATGTCGTCCGTCTGCGAGAACCCGCCAAAGGGCGGATTCGTGTCGTTGTAGCCGACACGCAGCGGGCCACCGATCTGCGAGTTCGGACGCTTCTCGTCGAACAGCATCCGGATCGTCAGGTTCTTGTACTGCGAGGTATTGAACGGCGTGGAGATCGGCAGCAGAAACTGCGGGTCTTCCCGGTATCTCGGGTTGGTCGCGGTGAAGTTGTCGTACCGCATCCAGGAGTTGCCGTTGGTCGACAGTTGCCCATACTGGCCCGAGACGGGGTCGGTCACCAGCGTGGGGACGCCGTACTCCGTCGGGCTGACGAGGAACGGAATCGAGAAGTCGCTGGACTGCGAAAAGTCCCACGCATCGCCGCGAACCGTCGTCGCGTAGTCGCGCGACAGATCCCCCAGGGCGCTGGGGGTTTGAATCCGCACGCTGCCCGGTGCGTTGACAATGATCTGCTGCGGCGACGTTCCCGAGACCTGGCGGCCATTCGCGTCGAGCAGATGCAGGAAGTATGTTCCCGCCGACAGCGCCGAAACATCGACGCTCGTCAGCGTCGAGGCATCCCGCGGAGTCACCAGGTTTTCTTCGAGATAGTGCGACTCCGGCCAACTGCCGGTCCGACCGCTGAACTTGATCAGGTTGTTCACGTTGCCATCGGTGCTCAACCCGACCTGCACCGTTCCCCGCACGCCTGACAGGTTCACTGGCACTGTTACAGGCGACTTCGGCGTCAACGTCACCCAGTCGATGCTCATGTCCACGCCGGCCACGTTCACCGGGTAGAACCGCAGACCTGCCATCATCCCCGACCAGGGCCCGGAGGCATTCGTCGCGGCGCCCGGTTGCGTGGGGAACGTCCGCAGATCGAACGAGTAGATGTGCGTGCCGGGAAACAGAAAGTAAGGCTGCGTCGCGGTCAGTTCGGCCACCGCCCGCCCGTTGTCCCAGAAGAACAGCCCCTGCCGGGACGACAGATTCGCCGTCGGCGGAAAGGGCAGCGTCGACGACGCCGTGATCTTCATGTTCAGCACGTAGTACTTTGACGTATCAATCGGGCGGGTTTCCCCCGTCTGATCCTCGGGAACCGTCCCCGCGAACCGGTTGGCAGGCTGCCGTTCCGCATCCCACACGCCCGGATGCAGGAAGAAGATTTGTGACGACGTCGTCGAGGTGAAGTTGTACGCACCGTTCGAGACGTTCGGGTTCGTCAGGTTCTGGTCGTCGTCGCCGGCGCTTTCCCGGTCGTCAACGCCCGCCACCGGGCTGCCCGCCTCGTTGTAGTCCAGCAGGTTGCCCTGCTCGATCGCGAAGTAGTCATCCGCCATCCGGACCTTCGAGGTGCCCAGCGTGAACGACAGCAGCGTGCGGTGTTCCAGCGCTTCGACCTGCCGTCCCAGGGCCTGTCGACGCCGTTTCTTGGAGGAACCAAACGATTTGGAGAACCGCGCTGCCAGCCAGTTGCGACGCATACGGACAACTCTCTCTCGGCTTGTTGATTTCGAACAGACACCGCCAGTGGTGCCTCAGAATCTTTAGGTCACAAACCGAGTTCTAGCGATTCTTTCGACCCTGCGACGAGTGATTTTTCGCCTCAAACCGCGATGATTGCCAAAATCGATACATTTTATGCATTCTGCCAGGTGGAGCCGTCACTTCCGCGGTTGCGAGAGCACTTTTTCGAACAGGCCGTCCGACCCGAAAAACTTGGTTTGCGCGGCGTCCCAACTGGCCGCAAGGTCGGTGATCGGAATCCGCTTCACCTCGGGAAACGGCGTGGGCGAGGCCGCCCGGGCCGCGTTGTCCATAGGCCGAAACTGGTTCTTCGCAAAGATCGCCTGGGCCTGGGGCGTCTCCAGAAACGAGTGAAACGCCTCCGCCACGGCCCGCGTCCCTTTGCGATCGACCACCCGATCGACCACGGCCACGGGTGTTTCAACCAGCAGGCTCACACGGGGGTATACCACCTCGAGTCGTCCTTCCGAGGCCCGCACTTCGAGATACGCCTCGCTCTCCAGCGCCAACAGCACGTCGCCTTCACCCCCTTTAAGAAAGCTGTTCGCGGCGGCGCGGGCCGTTGGCTCCAACCGGGTGATCTGCTGATACAGACCCGTCACGTAAGCGAGCGCCCGCTCATCGGAACCGCCCAGGTCACTGATGGCCGCCCACGCCGAGAGAAACGCCATCCGCCCTACACCCGACGTCCGGGGACTGGGCGACACCACCGTGACCTCCGGTTGCAGCAGGTCCGGCCAATCGGCAATCCGTTTGGGGTTTCCCTCCCGCACGAGAAAGACAAGCGTCGAGGTACAAGGGACGAGCCGCTTTGAACCGGCTGTGCCACCGACGGGTGATAGCACGCCGCAGCGCTCGAGTTCCGAGAGATCTGATGGGAGCGCCAAAGCCGCCAGATCGCCTTCCAGCCCGTCGCAAAGTGCTCGCGCTTGGGCCGGCGATCCCCCTTGAGACTGGCGAAACGACACCATTTGCCCCGTCTTGGCCAGGAAGTCGTCGGAAAACGCCTTGCCCAGCTCGACCCACAGCTCCCGCGTCGCATCGAACGAGACAATCAGCAGTTCGACCGGTTTGGAAGCGGCGGGTTTCGGGGTCGCGACTGCTGGTGTGATCGCGGGTGTGGTTGAGCCGGGTGAGGCGCCCGTTCCACCGGCTTCGCCCGGCGGCTGCGTGGGAGAGCAGCCCAACGCGGCCAGCAACAGCACCCCCACCAAGAGCAGACTGCGGCCGGGGGCACGCGGCTGAGGGTGACTCAATCCAAGTATTTCATTGACCACAAAGGCACCGGGGGCACCAGGGATAGGCAAGGCAGGCTCCGCGGGAATGACATTGAGGAGCGATCGTGAGGCGAGACGTGCAACAGTCGCAACAGGCGAGCCGACCCTGTCAGGGATCGGTGAATCCCCGTGCTCAAGCGGGGTCACCGGATTCTAGAGCGACGCCCGGTTCGGTGTCACACCTGTTCACGCCTCGAACGGATGCCACGATTCCACCGACCCCTCCCAGGGTCGGCTCGCCACGCCTCAATGCGTTCCGCAGCGAGTCTCTCACCCGCTCAGTTTGTCGCGTCCGGGGGCGTCTGGGCCTTCTGCCGCTGCTCCCGCTCTGCTCGTCGTCGTTCCCCATCCTCGATTCCCGAGATGATGCCTGTCGCCGCCAGTTTCAGAAACGCTTCGTTGAACTCTGCCCGTAGCCGCGCCCCGTTCTCGACCGGGCGCACCTCCACCCGCAGGGCATCGTTCCCCTGCTTGAAGATGTTGATGGCCGTGCTCGCGTTTTTCCGGCCCTGTTCGGTCACCGCCAGAAAGTCCATCAGTTGGCCGAAGTTCGCCACAAACGTCAGCGGGGCCGTCGTCACCCCCGCCGGGACCGGCTTGGCCGTGTCGTCCATCAGCCGCTTGAGCGCCGGCAGCCCGTTGTCGGCCCCCACCGAAAACCACAACACGCCTTCCCCAGAGCCCACGTAAACGCTGGGCCGCCCGCCGTACCGGCTCACCTCTTCATCGGGAATTGACTTCCCCTCGAACCGATGCAGCGCCGTCCCGCGATGCACCGCCGAATTGAGCTGCGCCGCGGCCAGCCCCGGGTTCTTTTCGACCTGCGTCACCATCTGCGCCAAGGCCGACGAAAATGCCGTCGCATCGGCCAGTTTGAACCCACCCACCAATGCGAACTGCGTGGACGGGTCGCCCACCACCTGCACCAGCCCATCGACATGCCCGGCCGTGGCGGTCTGCGTGAACACCCGGAACAGGTCCTCCAGCGGCGTCTTCGAGGTCGTCGCAATCTCGGGTTGAGTCCGGGCGAGGTCCAGACCCATCTGCTTCTGGATCCCTTCCAGCATCTTGACCAGCGTCTTCCGGCCCGACTTGTCCAGATTCCACGACACGTTGAACGTCAGCGGGCTGCCATTTGCGAGAGACCCTGCAAAATGACTCCGCTTCCCCGCCAGTTCCGAGAGCGACGCCGCCAGTTCACTGCCCGGCGTCCCCTGCAGCGCGATCTCGAACACCCCCTGCCGGTTGGCCGCCGCCACCGTCCAGCCGAACGTCAGCTCGTCCCCCTGGGTCACCAGTTCTTCCACAAACCGCAGGTTGTTTTCCCCGGCCGCGCGGCGAACGTCGTACGCCCCTTCCGGTTCATTGTCGCGCCGCTGCAGATCGGCATCGGCGCGGGAACGGATCACCCCCAGAAACAGTTGCCGGGACGACTTGGGAATCGACCGCAGGTTGACGGAAAACGCAATGTCGTAGCTGTTGGCCAGCTTCGCCGTCAGACGCGTCGGGTCCGGAAACTGACGCTCCAGCGCCGTTTCACTCGCCGCCGCGAAGGCGTAGTTCCCCGCGAGTTCGATGTACAGTTTTCCTCGCGGACCAGCGATCTCGTACCGTGTGTCGCTGATTTTCGTCGGCTTCACCGGCCCCAGTTCCACCGTCTTGATCAGATCGTCAATCTGCGTGACCGGCACAAACCCGACGGGGTCCGGCACCAGCCCGTTAAGAAAGATCATCAGCCCGACCGGCCGATCCCGGTTCAGTCCCTTGAGATCGTTCGCCCGGCCCAGCATCCCGCCCACCGTGTCCGACATCTCGGGCCGACCGGCCGAATCAAACGCCAGGTCCAGCCCCGCCAGCAGCCGCTCAAAACTCGCCGCCGAGAGCACCATCACCGGCGGATCGGAAGGCAACGGGTCGGTCGTTTCCTGTGCGGCTAGCGGCCGGAGTGGCCCAGACACCAGACACGCAAGCAGGCAACCCAGCAGAGCGCCAGACCGCAGCACCGTTGGAAGAATGGTTGGCTTCATCGAAGATCTCGCGGCAAAACGTACCAGCACTCGCGAGCAGCGGGCGCAATTCTCCAGACGATACAGCGTCCGAAGCACCCCCATTACCCCAGACACGGACCGTAGGTGTCAACCAGACGGAATTGACCACGTGCAAACGCGGTCGCCGACATCCCAGGCAAAGCACGCCCAATGCATACGACACTCCCGTGCGTACGACATCAAGGCGAGCCGACCCTGTCAGGGGTCGGTGGAACGCACCGCGCCAGTGTCTCCCCGCGCTAACACCTACGGCGCGGGCGTCAGATCGAACACGCGCAGGCTCTGGTCGAAGCAGGGGACCGCCAGCCGCAGGCCATCCGGATGCACGGCCAGGTCCCGGGCCACCTGGTCGATTTTCACCATGTGGAATGACTTCACCTCGGCCGGGTTCCAGAACCAGAGCGCTCCGCCACTGCCGCCTCCAGCACCAATCAGGAAATCGCCCGCCCGGCTGAACTTCAGCCCATACACCGACCCCTGAACCGCTTCGGCCGATTCCAGCACCCGCAACTGCTTGCCACTCTCCCAGTCGACGATCACCACGATCGGCTTCCCGACCCCGGCAAATGCGTTGCTCACCTCGCCCATGCCACCCAGCGCGAGCAGTTTCCCGTCGGGGCTGAAGTCGAGACACCGCACCCCGCCCACATCGGCTTTAAACCCCTCGTCAAACTTCCACATCACCTTCGCATCGATGTCGCGGACCAGCTTCCACGTCGACACGTCCCAATCCTTAACAACGCCCTTCAGGTCGCCCGAGACCAGCCGCTTGCCATCGGGACTGAAGCCCACGCTGTAGACGTGGCTCGCATGCCCTTCCAGCGTAATGACGGGCGTCGCGTCGGCCGTCTTCCAGACCTTGACCAGATGGTCGTTCCCGCAAGTGACCAGAAACTGCCCATCGGGGCTGACGGCCATCGCCCTCAGAAACCCCTTGTGGGCATCGATCGTCCGCGTCGGGGCACCCTTCCCCGTCAGCGTGTCCCAGAACAGCAGTTGCCCCTCGTATCCACCGCTGACAAACGGCGTCGTTTCGCCCAGAAACGCCAGCGAGCCCACCCAGCTTTTATGACCTGCGAATGTCTCTTTCGCTCCGGTGATCCAGTCGAACCGGTGAATGGCGTTGTCTTCGCCGCCCGCCCAGAGCCACTGGCCTTCCGCGTCGAACCGGCAGTTGAGCAGTCCTCGGGGATGCGACAGCTTCTGCGTTTGACGGGCCTGTTTGGGATCGGGCACGTCGCCCTTCAGGTCGAGCGTCGCGATGCGGTCGACCGCCGCTTTGGCGATGGTCGCCGCCTCGGTCACGATCTTCTCCGCCGCGACCCGGTTGTCCGTCGCCGCTTTCAGCGTCGGGGCGAGCGCGGCGATCTGTTGCGTGGCAGCCGCCTGAGCCTGCGTGGCCGCGGCGAGTTGCGTCTTCCGCTGCTCGACCAGCTTTGCCATGTCCGCCTGAAGCTGAGCGGCACTCGCTGCCGCCAGCTTGAAGCTCTCCGGGGCATTCGGCGTCGCGGCCAGGGCGGCCGCCCCGGCCTGAGTCGCAGCCGTCTGCGCCAGCACCGCCTCAATTTGGGGAATCTCCGCGCTGAGCGCGGCCACCTGAGCATCGGCCGCCACCTTCTGCTGCTCGGCCGTCGCCTGCGCGGCCAGCAATCGCCG
This sequence comes from Planctomycetaceae bacterium, assembly GCA_027489895.1. Taxonomy (GTDB): domain Bacteria; phylum Planctomycetota; class Planctomycetia; order Planctomycetales; family Planctomycetaceae; genus JAIXZD01. Next base: position 7,732 of record JAIXZD010000387.1, on the reverse strand, counting down.
CTGCTCGACAAACGCGCCGCGGTGTTGCTCGGCAATCTCCCGCGCCCGCTCCGTGTACCGCTGCGCATCCCGTGCGGCGAAGTAAAACGCCGTCTTGGGGGCACCAGTCGCACCAACGGCCGGTGCACTCTGGGCGAGCGTTCTGCCGGGTGCCGCAACCACGGCGGCCAGCAGCGTCACTCCGGCGATCATCCCCAACAGCGGGCGGGCAGCACGAATCACGCCAGAATCTCCGAGATCGCCTCGGCCTTGTGATCTGCCTTATCGACAGGCTGGCCGTTGTTGTAGAAGCTCTTGGTCGGGTCGAGGCCCACGGCGCGGTAGTACGTGTGGAACAGGTGTCCGCCGTTGACTTCCCGGTCGATCACCTTCGTGCCGTCCTCGTTCGTCTTCCCCGACACGGCCCCACCCTGAATCCCCGCCCCACCCAGGGCGACCGACCAGGCCGTCCCCCAGTGGTCGCGACCGACCAGGTGGTTGATCCGCGGCGTTCGCCCGAATTCCGACATGACAATCACCAGCGTGTGCTTCAATAGCCCGCGATCAGCGAGGTCTGTGACGAACGTCGCGAACGTGCGATCGAACTCACCCAGTTGCTCGATGTGGAAGTTGAAGTTCTCTGAGTGCGTGTCGTAGTTCGTATGCCCCACCTTGACGAACGTGATCCCCTGTTCGAGCATCCGCAGCGCCATCCGGCAGGCCTTGCCGAACTCGTGGTTGCCGTAGCGGGCTTCATCCGTCGAGGGCATCCGGCTGAAGTCGAACACATCCTTCTTCGACAACAGATTCGCCGCCTGATCGTGCGACTGGTTGTACGCCTCGATCATCGCCCCCTTGCGACCCTGTTCAAACCGCGCGCTCATCTTCTGCCGCAGCGCCCGACGGGCCGCATCCTGGGTGTCGGTGATCGATTCGGGACGCAAGAGATTCGCGGGGGTTCCGGCCGCGGGCAGCGTCAACCCGGCAAACCGCGGACCCAGAAACGCCGCTTCCTGTGGGAACGCGGCACCCGTGTTGATGTTGATGTAACCGGGCAGCGGACTGCCCGGCGGCTGCAGGTGATACGCCATGGCCGACCCCAGCGCCGGGTATTCAAACCCCTGCCGCTGAGGATGGCCCGTTTCCATAATGTACTGCCCCTTGGCATGATCGCCTTCCGCGGTGTTCACGCCACGAATCAGGGCCATGTGGTGCATGATCTGAGCCGTGTACGGCAGTAGCTCGCAAATCTGCACACCCGGTACCGACGTCTGAATCGGCTGAAACGGTCCGCCGGTGGGCGTTCCGGGCTTGGGGTCCCACGTTTCGAGTTGGCTCACCCCGCCATGCAGGAAGAAGACGACCACCTGCTTCTGAGCCGAGGCGAGCGCCTGGGCACCTTCCGCCCGGGCCATCCCGTGAAACCCGAGCATGCCCAGCGTGCCGGCCGTCGCTCCGGTCAGAAAACTGCGACGGGAGACGTGGCTCGCACTGCGGCAGGCATAGGGGGCTGGGGCGGGCATCGCGTCTCTCCAAAAGGGACTCGTTCTTCCTGTTTCGCTCGTCTTCATTTGTTCGTCGTTCCGGTCCTTTGTGGGACGCGGCTTCCAATTCAGTCCATCAATGGTTGAACCGGAACTCGGCCGAATTGACCGTCGCCCAGATCAGGTGCATCACGGCCTTCGTCCGGTCGTCGCTGCTGGCCGAGAGGTACGCGACGACATCCGCCTTTTCTTCTGCCGTGGCCGGACGCGACAGCACCGACAGATACAGTTCCTCGGCCATCGCCTCGGGCTGATCTGCTGGAATGGCCAGCATCCGCGTTGCCAGGTTCGGCCCGCTGGGACTGATCCAGCTCAACAGCGATCCATCATGCGCCAGAAACAGCGCCTGGTCCGAGCGGGCATCGTACCCCCGCTCGATCCGGCCCGCTTCCGACGCAAAGTAGTTGCGAAAATGAGGCTCCACACTGGGGAGTTTGTCCATCGCCTGATCGACCGTTCCTGTCGGACCCAGCGGCGCCTTGTGGGCATCGAGCAGACCGACCGCTTGTGAATACGACCAGGCGAGCTGTTCGGCGGACATGGGCCGCAACGGCGCGACGGCAAACCGTTCCGGTGGTGCCTCGGGCGCACCCGCCGGAGGCAGGCTGCCGCGTTGATAGGTCTGCGACAGCGCAATCGACCGCAGCAGCGACTTCAGATCGTACTTCCGAGCGATCACTTCCTGCGTCAGCGCATCGAGCAGCGCGGGGTGCGAGGGGGGATTGTCGGAATGGTCGAGCTCCAGCGGTTCGACGAGGCCTCGGCCGAACATCAGCCACCAGACCCGGTTCGCGAACGCCCGGGCAAACTTGGGCGAGGCCGGATCGGCGACCGCCGGCCCCAGCAGGGCCCGGCGGCTGTGCAGCGGAATCGGCTTCACCTTGTCCGCAGGCTTCACCTTGTACCCGGCGTCCTTCTCAAATTTTGGTTCGTCGAACGGCTTCCCGTCGAACAGGACGGGCATCGTCGATTTCGGGCCGGTCGACTTCTTGTCGCGAATCTCGAACACCGACTCGAACGTCACCTCGCCCTCGGCCTTCTCCGCGAGCACAGCCGGTTCGTTCGGGTTCTGGAACACGAAGCTCCGCACGAGAAACGCGTGCAGCCCCCAGTAGTGGGCCTGCTTGTAGTCATCAATCGCGGGGTGGTCGTGACACTGGGCACATTCCAGATTGACGCCCAGAAACAGTCGGCCGACATCCTTGGTGATCAGGTGCGGATCGGCGTCGCGGTCGAGAAAGAACCGCGCCGCGGGTCTCAGAGCCGGGTCGCTGCCATCCTGCGACAGCAGCTCGCGGGCCATCTGGTCCCACGGTTTGTTCGCGGCAAACGATTCCCGCAGATATTTGGACCAGTTGGCCGCCGGGACATGCTTGTTCCCGCGGCGCTGCATCAGCATGACATCGAACACCTTTTCCATGTGCCGGGCGTAAAGCGGACTGGCGAGCAACTCGTCGACCAGCGCTTCGCGCTTGTTTGGGGCGGTGCTCGCCAGAAACTCCCGGACGCGGGCTGTGGTCGGGGTCACGCCGTTGAGATCGAGCGAGACGCGGCGAATGAATTCGGCGTCGTCGGCCAGAGGGGCCGCCATCGCGGCATAATCCGGGCCGGCGGCGATCTGCTGATCGATCTGCGTGGCCAGGGGGTCATCTGCCCAGGCCAATGGGCCACCAACGGACAGACCGCCAGCGACCGCGCAGCAGGCGACCACGATTCGCACGAAGTTCGGCATCAGACTCTCCGCAAGGCAGGGGGTCGCTCGGGCGACCAGTGCGGAAACAGGTAGGTATCCGGGGCATCGGCTACACCGCCAATCAGCCACCAGACAAACAAATCAAAGTTCACTCACTTAAGCCTAGGTCCGGTACGGTGGTGCGGTCAAGGTAAACTGAGGCGTTTCCGGGGATTTGTGGATAATGTCCATATGTCCACTTTTTCCTCGGTTTGGGGTGGTCAATCCGGTCGAAACCAAGCGCCGCAGTGCTGAGGATGCTCCCTTGTGGACTGGCGAGGAACGCCCTCTCTCCGACAAGATGGCAGCGGCACGGTCTCAGAGGTTTTGATTCTGTGTGGGATAGGCTTCCCACAGAGGATCGTGACCGGGAGGATCATGACAGGCTGAAAGCCTATCCCACCCCCCTACCCCGCCGTTCTCTCAGGTTCGTTCCATGTCTTCCCGACCGCCCGCTGTCGTCCTGCTGAGCGGCGGTCTCGACTCGGCCACCGTCCTTGCGCTCGCTCAGGCTCGTGGGTTCGACTGCCACGCGATGACCTTCCGTTACGGACAGCGGCACGACGCCGAACTGCGTGCGGCCCGACTCGTCGCCGAGCGGGCGGGTGTCGCCCGCCAGATCGAGGTCAACATCGACCTCCGCCAGTTCGGCGGCTCGGCCCTCACCAGCGATGTGGCGGTCCCCAAGGGCCGGTCCGAAGGCGAGATGTCCACCGGCATTCCCATCACCTACGTTCCCGCCCGCAACACGATCTTTCTTTCGTTTGCACTGGCGTGGGCCGAAGTGCTGGGCGCGGCCGACATTTTCCTGGGCGTCAACGCGGTCGACTATTCGGGGTATCCCGACTGCCGTCCCGAATACATCGCCGCCTACACGCAGATGGCCAACCTGGCGACCCGCGCCGGAGTCGAAGGCAGCACCCGGCTGACGATTCACACGCCGCTCATCGCGCTCACCAAGGCGGAGATCATCCGGACGGGGCTGGAGCTGGGAGTCGACTACTCCCTCACCAGTACCTGCTACGACCCCGATTCCGAGGGCAACGCGTGTGGCCGCTGCGACGCCTGCCTCTTGCGACTGAAAGGTTTTGCGGAGAACGGAGTCGTCGATCCCGCGCCGTACGCCCGCCCGGTCTCCGGATCGGCTGCGGAAGGGGCAGCCCAGTGACTTACGCCGTCAAGGAGATCTACTACACCCTTCAGGGCGAGGGCGGGCAGGCCGGCCGGGCCGCGGTGTTCTGCCGCTTTACCGGGTGCAACCTCTGGACCGGTCGCGAAGCCGATCGATCGCAGGCAGTCTGCAACTTCTGCGACACCGACTTCGTCGGCACAGATGGCCCCGGCGGCGGCTCGTTCACCACGCCCCAGCGACTCGCCGCGGCCATTCTCGCGGAATGGACACGCCACGCCGATCGCTCGGGAAGGCCCTACGTCGTCTTTACCGGCGGCGAACCAGCCCTGCAGCTCGATCCGCCGCTGATCGCGGCCGTGCATGCCGAAGGCCTGGAAATTGCGATCGAATCGAACGGCACCCACCCGCTGCCTGAAGGGATCGACTGGGTCTGCATCAGTCCCAAAGCCGGGGCGGAGGTGGTCACGCGGACGGGGGACGAACTCAAGCTCGTCTATCCCCAGGCGGGCCTGCTGCCGGATGACGTCGCAGCGTGGTCGTTTCGACATTTCTTCCTGCAGCCGATGGATGGCCCCGCCGCTGCGGCGAACACGCAACGGGCGACGGCGTATTGCCTCGCCCACCCGCAGTGGCGGCTCAGCCTGCAGACACACAAACTGATCGGCATTCCTTGATGTTCGTCCCCTGATGTTCGCTCCTTGACGACTGTCGGGTCCCCGATAGACTCGCTGGTTCGGGGAACGGGTGCGTCTGGCACCGGCCCCTCCTGCCCTTTTCGACCCAGAAACTTGTCCCATGACCGCCCGTATCTTCAATTTCTCCGCCGGACCGGCGGTCCTGCCAGTCGAAGTCCTCGAAGAGGCTCGCGAAAACCTGCTCAGCCTCGGTTCGACCGGCATCGGGATCATGGAGCATTCGCATCGGGGCAAGGCCTACGATGCGGTTCATATGGAGTGCGAAGCGCTCTGCCGTGAACTGGCTGGGATCCCCGAGAACTACAAAATTCTGTTCATTCAGGGCGGGGCCTCGCTGCAGTTCGGCATGATCCCGATGAACCTGCTGTCGGCCGGCAAGACAGCCGACTTTCTGATGACTGGCGCGTGGTCGGAGAAAGCCGCGTCCGAAGCGAAGCTGTACGGCAACGTGCATCACGCCGCCTCGAGCAAGGATCAGAATTACAGCTACATCCCGCAGACCGCCTCGTACAGCGATTCGCCCGCCTACGTCCATTTCACCTCGAACAACACGATCTTCGGGACCGAATGGAAAGGCGAACCGGCTGGCTACCCCGGCAACATGCTGATCTGCGATGCCTCAAGCGATATCTACTCGCGTCCGATCGATGTCTCGAAGTATGCGTTGATCTACGCCGGGGCACAGAAGAACCTGGGTCCATCGGGGGTGACGCTGGTCATCGTGCGCGACGACGTGGTCGAGATGGGGCCGAAGAACATTCCCGCGATGCTGCAGTACCGCACGTACGCGGCCGACCACTCGCTCTACAACACGCCGCCCACGTTCGGCATTTACATTATGGGCCTCGTGTTCAAGTGGATCAAAAAGAACGGCGGCCTCGCGGGAATGGCCCAGCACAACGAAGCCAAGGCCGGCAAATTGTACGACTGGCTCGACCAGAGCAAGCTGTTCAAGGCAACCGCTGCCCGCGACAGCCGGTCGCTGATGAACGTCACGTTCGTCACGGGCGACGCGAAGCTCGACGACGAGTTCATCGCCCTGTCCAAGAAGGCTGGTCTCGACGGGCTGAAGGGCCATCGCAGCGTGGGTGGCATGCGGGCGAGCATCTACAACGCCTTCCCGCCCGCAGGCATCGACAAGCTGCTCGAAGTCATGGCCGACTTCGAAAAAGCCCACACGAAGTAATCGCACCGCATCGCACCAAGTCCAGGCGAGCCGACCCTGTGAGGGGTCGGTGGGATGCCGACAACGTCACGGATCGGGCAGCGCGAGCTGATTGTAGAGCACTGGTTTCCACCGACCCCTCACAGGGTCGGCTCGCCAAAGCACTCCCCCCGCACCTCGCAGTTTTTGTGCGCGTCATTCTCGCTTCTGTCTTTTCTACCCAGTGTTTGCGACCGAAGTACGGTGGGACGCCTTGGTGCCTTTGTGACTTGGTGGTTCCCCCAACCCCCGCTTCCCCCCGGTGACTGATGGACTTCGACATCGCCGTGGTCGGAGCCGGGTTTGCGGGTAGTCTCACGGCGCTGTTGCTCCAGCGGCTCGGTAAAACCGTTCTCCTGATCGATCGTGGCAGCCATCCCCGTTTCGCGATTGGCGAATCGTCGACCCCCTCGTCGAATCTTTTGCTCCGGGCACTCGGCCAGCGGTATGACCTGCCCGAACTGGTCGCGCTGTCGCGGTATGGCTCGTGGAAGCGGACGTTTCCCGATCTGCCGGTCGGCCTCAAACGGGGCTTCAGCTACTTTGCCCACACGGCGGGGCGGGACTTCTCAACCAGCGTCGATCATGACCACGAACTGCTCGTCGCGGCCAGCAGTTGCGACGAGCTCTCCGATACGAACTGGCTGCGGGCCGACTTCGATCACTGGCTCGTACGGCGGGCGATTGAGGAAGGCGTGGAGTACCGTTCCGAAACCAGCGTGCAACGTGTCGACCGCGCCGACGCGTGGCAGCTCGAACTGCAGAGCCGCGCTCCGCGCACCTGGAAAGGCGCCATGCCACAGGTCGGGTTTGTCATCGAAGCCGGGGGGCTCGACTTCGCCCGCCATCTCGGGGTGACCACCACCGACTCGGGCTTTCTGACCAACAGCCGGTCGGTCTTTGCCCATTGGGCCGACCTGCCGCGCTGGGACGCGCTGCTACCCGCCCTCGGCATCCCACAGTCCGACTATCCGTTTCCAGCCGACGATGGGGCCTTGCATCACCTGTTCGATGCGGGCTGGATGTGGCAGCTCCGCTTCGACCACGGCGTCACCAGCTCGGGGTTCGTCGTCAACCAGCACGTCGCTCCACCACCTGGCCCCACGCCACAAACCGAATGGACGCACTGGCTCAAGCGACTGCCCTCGGTCGCTCACCAGTTTTCTGCCGCACGGGTTGTGGCCCCCGAAAGCGGCCTGGTCTCGACGCCGCGGCTGCAGCGCCGGGCCTCGTGCCTCGCGGGTGAGGGCTGGGTCGCGCTGCCCAACGCGGCCGGGTTTGTCGACCCGCTGTTCAGCCCCGGCAACGCTCACGTTCTGGCGGGAATCGAGCGCGTCGGACGGGCGGTTGAACGATCAGCCGGCGAACCCGACCCAGCTCTGTTGGCCGACCATGTGCGCCACACCCAGGCCGAGCTGGCGTGGATCGATGAGCTGATCGCCGGCT
>JAIXZD010000557.1 GCA_027489895.1 Planctomycetaceae bacterium | reverse complement strand
GCAGCCACCGGTCAGTGCGCGGTTCGCCGTGGCCGAGGTGGCCGAAGAGCCCGATTTCCGTCGGCATCTCGTTCCGCTGATGAGCAAGCAGGGGTGCAACGGCCGGGCCTGTCATGGGTCGTTCCAGGGGCAGGGGAATTTTCGGCTGTCGCTGTTTGGCTACGACTTCGACCTCGACCATTCGCAACTGACGAGCAAGGAAGAGGCCAAGGCCGAGGAACCGCGCGTGCTGACGAGCGAGCCGGAAGAGAGTCTCGCCGTCCTCAAGCCGCTGCTCGAGGTGCCGCACAAGGGCGGCCGCCGCATGGAGAAAGACACGTGGGAGTACCGCGTCTGGATCAACTGGATCAAGGCGGGGGCGAAAAACGTGCCCGCCAACGACACCCGCAAGGTGACGCTCGATGTCGAACCGAAAGAGCTTGCGTTCAAGGCGGCTGACGAAACCACGCAACTCAAGGTGCTGGCCCGCTGGTCGGATGGCGTGGTGGAAGATGTCACCCCGCTCTGCCGCTACACGACCAACGACGAACAGCTTGCCTCGGTGAGCGAGAAGGGGCTGGTCACCTCGGGCGATGCGGGTGATACGCATGTCGTGGTGACGTACGACAACGCCGTCGTGCCGATTCCCGTGATCCGTCCCGTCTCGCCACTGTCGGGCGACAGTTATCCCGAAGTTCCCACGCCGACGGAGATCGATCGTCTGGTCGTTCAGAAGTGGAAGAAGCTGGGCCTGGTTCCCTCGGCCGTGAGCGACGACGCCGAGTTTTTGCGACGGGTTTCGATCGACATGATCGGGACGCTGCCCACGGTGAAAGAAGTGGAAGCGTTCCTCGCCGACTCCTCGGCCGACAAGCGGGCCAGGAAAATTGATGAACTGCTCGAACGGCCCGCCTACGCCGCCTGGTGGGCGACGCGACTCTCGGACTTCACGGGCAACAATCAGAACCAGCTCAACAATCTCAATGGCCTGGACGCCAACCGCGTCTCGCAGGACTGGCACGACTGGCTGCGGGTCCGGCTGGAAAAGAACATGCCCTATGACGAACTCGTTGCAGGGATCGTCCTCGCCAAAAGCCGCAAGCCCGACGATACGCTGGCCACCTACTCGGCCCGGATGAGTGGCCACTATCACGCCGATGCCAAGTCGTCGTATGCGGAAACCGAAGACCTCACATGGTACTGGGCCCGCCGCAACTTCCGTCAGCCCGACGACCGTGCGTTGAGCTTCGCCTACACCTTCCTGGGGATCCGCATTCAGTGCGCCCAGTGCCACAAGCATCCGTTCGACCAGTGGTCGCAGCAGGACTTCAAGGAGTTCACCGGCTTCTTCAAGCAGGCCGGGTATGGAGTCGCGCCGAAAGACCGTAAGGGCTACGAAGAGATGCTGACGGCCCTGGAGATCGACAAGAAGAAGATGAACGGCGGTGAACTGCGCCGGGAGCTCTCCAAGCGGATGAAGGCGGGCGAGACGGTGCCGTTTGAAGGCGTGTTCCTGGCCGAGATGAAGGCCGCGCCGGCGAAGGGCAAGAAGGCCGACAAAGACAAGAAGAAACCGCAGCCTGCCCCGGTGCAGACCGCGCGGGTGCTGGGTGGAGAGAAACTGGATCTCTCCGGCGTGGCCGATGTCCGCGAACCGCTGATGGCCTGGATGCGGAGCCCGGAGAATCCGTACTTCGCACGGGCGATCGTGAACCGCGTCTGGGCGAACTACTTCAATGTGGGGATCGTGCAGCCCACCGATGATCTGAGCCTCGCCAATCCGCCGAGCAATAAGCCGTTGCTCGACTATCTGGCGCAGGAATTCATCGCCCACAAGTTCGATCTGAAATGGCTGCACCGGACGATCGCCAACAGCCGGGTCTACCAACTCGGGTGGAAACCGAACGAAACGAACCTGAACGATCTGAAGAACTTTTCCCGCGCGGTTCCCCGCCGGTTGCCAGCCGAAGCGGCCTACGATGCGATTCTGCTGGCGACCGCGTCGGACAGCGAAGCCGAGCGACTCTCGGCCGCACCGGGGGCACGTGCTGTTGGTCAGCCCGGCACAGCGACCAGCCGGAACGCGAACGCCGAGAAGAAAAGCCCGATCAGCAACTACGTGCTGACGGTTTTCGGCAAGTCGATCCGCGATTCGAACTGCGACTGCGACCGCTCGAACGAAGCATCGCTCCTGCAGAAGGTCTGGATCGCCAACGACGGCGAAATGCTCGCCCTGATCGACCGCAAGGATGGCTTTGTCCAGCAGGTGCTGCGGGGGAATGCCGATCAGATCAAAGAGGCACAGAAGACCGCCGCCCAGGCAAAGGCGTCGAAAAAAACCGGCAAGAAAACAGACAAGCCGGCCGAGACGCTGAACTACGACAACCTGATCTCGCTCCTGGAGAAGCGGATCGCCCGGCTCAAGAAGAAGGATGACAAAGCTGGCGTGGAAGTGGCGACCGCCAAACTTGCCGAGCTGAAAGCGAAGCGAGCCGCCGAGGCCGCGAAAGCCCCTGCCGAGATGACGCCCGAAGACAACCCTGCGGCAGACAAGCAGGTCGCAGACAAGCCTGCCGGTGAGACGCCCGTGGTGGCTGAGACGAAACCGGAAACCAGCGGACCGACGGTGATGCCGATCGAAGAAGCGGTGACACGGGCCTACCTGCGAACGCTGGGACGACACCCAACGGAGCAGGAGAAGGCGCTGTCGCTGGCCTACTTCCACGGTGCCGCCAACCCGCAGGAAGGCATCCGGGGCGTCGTCTGGGCACTGCTCAACACCAAAGAATTCATCGTGAATCACTAGGTCATTCAGGGGAACCACCAAGGCACAAAGGCACCAAGGAAGAATGACCGAATGTCGAATTCCCCAATGCCTAATGCTTTGGAAGACGATGGTGAAACGCTGTGCGCTCTGCTAGCTGCAACCCCGCTCATTAGTCATTAGTCATTAGTCATTAGTCATTAGTCATTAGTCATTAGTCATTAGTCATTAGTCATTTCCCCTTGGTGCCTTTGTGCCTTGGTGGTGAACCCTCCGCGAAATTCTCCGAATCCCCTGAAGAAAGGTCGAACATGGCAATGGATCGCTTGTGCAGTGGACTGACGCGGCGGGATGCGCTGCGGGTTGGGGTTCTGGGGGGAGCGGGGCTGACGAGTGGCCTCGCGCTCGACCGGTATCTCGCGGCGGCCGAGGTGGGTGCCCTGGCCGAGTCGCCCGTCAAGGCGGCAATCTTCATCAGCCTGGGGGGTGGCCCCAGCCACATCGACACGTTCGACCCCAAGCCGAACGCCCCCGACACAATCCGGGGCGAGTTCAAGCCGATCGCCACGAATGTTTCGGGGATCGAAGTCTCCGAGCATCTGCCCAAACTCGCCCAGCAGATGGACAAGTTCGTCATTCTGCGCGGTGTGTCGCACACACTCGCCGCGCATGAGCTGGGGACGCAGTACGTCAACACGGGCAACCGGCCGCTCGCCTCGCTCGAGTTCCCGGGCTACGGCGCGGTGGTGACCAAGGAACTGGGCGGTGCCGTTGACCTGCCGCCGTTCGTCGCTGTCCCGACCACGCCGCAGAAAGCGGGCTACCTTGGCGTCCGCTATGCGCCGATGAACACGGGCAACACCCCCAAGCCCGGCCAGGCCTACACCGTCCGCGGCATGTCGCTGGGGGGTGGGCTGACGATTTCCGATGTCGAGAAGCGACGCGACCTGCTCGCCCAGCTCGACACGACGTTTGCGGGCTACTCGAAGAACGATAGCCTGCTGGATGGCCTCGACCAGTTCTCGCAGCAGGCGCATACGATCATCACGTCGAAGCGGGCGCGGGAAGCGTTCGATATCAGCCGGGAATCGCCCGCGTTCGCGCAACCCTTTGGCGAGACCGGGTTTGGCCAGAGCTGCCTCCTCGCGACGCGGCTGGTGGAGTCTGGCGTGCGATTCGTCACGATCAGCCTGGGCGGGTGGGATACCCACCAGGACAACTTCAACAAGCTGTCGAAGACGCAGTTGCCGCAACTCGACACGGGTCTTTCGGCTCTCTTTGCGGGTCTCGCGCAGAAGGGCCTGCTTGCCTCGACAGCGGTCATGGTGACGGGCGAGTTCGGCCGGACACCGAAGATCAACCCCCGCACGGGCCGCGATCACTACCCGCGGGCGATGTTCATGCTGATGGCAGGCGGCAAGATTGCCGGCGGCCGGGTTTTGGGTGCCAGCGATGAGAACGCGATGGGTCCGGAAGGGAAAGGCTACACGCCCGACCAGGTGGCCGCGTCGTTCTACAAGAACCTGGGGATCGACTGCACGAAGGAGTACCACACGAACACCGGGCGACCGGTGATGATCGTGCGGGACGGCCAGCCGATCCCTGAACTGTTTGCCTGAGAATCTGCCGCCTGGTGTTGTGCCCTGCAATGGCGGGACAGGCTCGCGTGCGGAAAACGTGTGCCACTGGCTTTGCCAGTGCGATCGGGATCACGCAACGATGGCACTGGCGAAGCCAGTGGCACACGACGACGAAATCCCGGCTGTTTGAATCACAACACGAGCGAAAAGGAATGTCACGCTCAGCCCGTCCCGGCTTCGGGGCGGGCTGGGGTGGCGGCGAATTCCATCACCAATTAAGTCAGTGATTTTTTTGAGACTGTTTTCGTCGAGCTGTCGAGGGGTGTCCCTGCGGTGCCGAATGACGTGGCGTCCGCGTTCGAACGCGGCTGTGGTGTTTCTGTTTGATGGGGAGAATCGCGATGAAAGTTGTCCTGTCGCTCGTGGCGTGTCTGGCGGTTTCGGGGGTCGTGTTCGGGGCGGACGCCGTCAAGGAAAAGAAGGGCAAGCCCGTGCCGGGCGCTCAGTTCTTCGCCCTTCCCGAAGAGATCACCCTGACGGCCGAGCAGCAGACCAAGCTCGATGAGCTCAAGAAGGAACATGGCGACAAGCTGAAAGCGCTGGTCACGACGCGGGATGAGATCCTGACGAAGGACCAGAAGAAGGCGCGGGGCGAGGCTCAGAAGTCGGCCCGGCAAGCCGGCAAGAAGGGCAAAGAGATTCAAACCGCGATCGACGAAGCGACGATGTGGACGGAAGGCCAGAAGGACAAGTACACCAAGGCCGAAGCGGAAGTGCAGACGCTGGGTGCCGAAGTGAAGGCCAAGGTGACTGCGCTCCTCACCGAAGAGCAGAAGGCGAAGCTGCCCAAGCCGAAGAAGAACAAAAAGAACACGTAGGGTACGCGTAAGCCGCGCGATCGGCCGTAGCGGAACGCGTGAGCGTTCCCCTCGCGGCCGACGCGCTGTCAATGAGAGGCGCTGTCACCCAGACGCCATCACGTCGCGCTGACCCCGTCCTGCCCGCAGACAATCGTCTGCGCGCGGTCGGGGCCGACGCTGACGTAGTCGATCCGCTCGCCGATCAGTTCGGCGATCGTATCGAGGTAGACCCGCGCTTCGCGTGGCAGATCCGTCAGCGTTCGCGCGCCGGTGATGTCCTTCTTCCAGCCGGAGAGCGTCTGGTAGACGGGCACCGCGGCCGCGAGGTCTTCGACCCGGCTGGGGAAGTCGGTCGTCCGCTCACCCCGAATCTCGTAGGCCGTGCAGATCTTGAGCTCGTCGAGCGCGCTGAGCACATCGAGCAGCATCACCGAGAGGCAGGTCGCCCCGCTGATCCGCGCCCCATAGCCCGAGGCGACGGCATCAAACCACCCGCAGCGGCGGGGTCGACCGGTCACCGTGCCAAACTCGCGGCCCACCTGACGAATGTGTTCGCCAATCGGGTTGTCGAGTTCCGTCGGGAAGGGGCCCCCGCCCACGCGGGTGGTGTAGGCCTTCACGACCCCAATCACCCGGCTGAGGTGCCGTTCCGGGACGCTGCTGCCTGAATGCAGGCCCGCCCCGGAACTGTTCGACGAGGTGACGTACGGGAACGTCCCGTGGTCCACATCCAATAGCGCCCCTTGAGCTCCTTCAAACAGCAGTCGCTTGCCGGCCTTGATCGCCTTGTGGAGGTAGGCCGTGGTATCGACGACATGCGGACGCAACTGGTCGGCGTACCCGAGGTATTCATCGGCGATCTGCGCTCCATCGAGCGGCTGGTGGTCGGGCGAGACCGGGGCGAGTAGACGGTTCTTCTCTTCCGCGACTGCCTGAATCCGGTCGCGAATCGTGCCGACATGGCAGAGGTCACCCATGCGAATCGCATGCGTCCGGCCCGCCTTGTCGCGGTAACAGGTGCCAATTCCGCGCATCGTCGTGCCGATCTTCTCACCCTTCCGGCTCGATTCGAGAATCGCTTCTTCGGCCATGTGCCAGGGGAAGATCACATGGGCACGATCGCTGATGAGCAGGTTCTCGGCCGGAAGTTCCCGCCGGGCGCGAATTCCGCTGATCTCGCCCAGGAGCGCCTTGGGGTTGATCACGACCCCGTTGGCGATGACCGACGTGATCCCGTTCCGCAGCACGCCAATGGGGAGCAGCGACAGTTTGTAGGTCTGCCCTTCGCAGACGACGGTATGCCCCGCGTTGTTGCCGCCCTGGAACCGGACCACGATCTCGTGCCGATCCGTCAGCAGATCGACGATCTTGCCCTTGGCTTCGTCGCCCCACTGACACCCGATCACCGCTGTTGCCGACACGACCACACTCTCCAGAGAATCGCCCACCGCGAAGCCAGTCAGGACGCCTCGCGAAAACCCGTTCGCCCCGACCGCGCAGGGACGTACGCGTCCGCGCAAGCCCTCGGCCCGCGCGGCGCAACCCTCAGAGTGTAACCGCCCCCAGAGCCCAGTGGAAAAGCATCCGCGACTTTTTCCCGATCTTGCAGCGATGCGGACCGCCAGCGTAGGTTGGGCAATGCCCACCAGCGCTCACCAACACGGCAAACGAGAGATCATTCGGATCGCTCGGCGGCGCGACCTGGGAGCGCGCGATGCGGGTCGAGGGCGGAGTGGCCGGTGATGGTTGGAGCAGGAAGAAGCAATGTCTGGACGATGGGGGTTGGTGAGCAGTGGTGGGCAGTGCCCACCCTACCGGTGCCGATTCGCCGCCACGGCAACAGGGGCCAGTAGTAGCGGCAGCGTGAGCGCCCCCAACAGCGCCAGGTCCGCCGGCAGGTCATTCACTCGCGGCTGCCCAATGCTCGTCGGAGTCGTCAGCACGGCAATGGTCCACCCCGCGGCCGCCCAGACGGCCGCGGCGAACGCGATCCGCGACCATCGGCCGGGGTAGACGCTCCAAAACAGCTGGACGGAAACATACACGGCCAGCAGGACCAGGACCGCTGTCAGCCCCAGCATCACCTCCGGCCGAAAATGCATCAGCTCCGCCGTGATGATCAGCACCGG
Source organism: Planctomycetaceae bacterium (assembly GCA_027489895.1). Taxonomy (GTDB): domain Bacteria; phylum Planctomycetota; class Planctomycetia; order Planctomycetales; family Planctomycetaceae; genus JAIXZD01. Next base: position 848 of record JAIXZD010000557.1, on the reverse strand, counting down.
AACGTCAAACACGGCGACCACCGGCAGCACCGCCCACACCCTCCGGCCCGTCAGGATCGCCGCTTCACACAGGCCGTTCACCACCCAGACAAAAATCGCGAGCACAACCAGTTGATGCACAAGCTGCGGCCACGGCGTCGTTTCACCAGGCCAGCGAAATTCCAGGCGTTGATTGGCCGCGCCAAACCAATTCACAGCACAATAGACAATCGCCTGAGCGGCGCACCCGATCACGAGTACCACAGCTGCGACAACAATCGCCGTCAGCACCGCGCGAGCCAGCGCCACGTCCGCAAACCGCAGATCGGACACCGGCAACACCAGCGGCCACCGGCTGGACTTGGCACTCATCAACACATCCCGCCCGCGCCTCGACAACCCCAGGTTCAACAGGCCGCCGAACACCGACAGCCCCATCGCCACGCCGAAGGTCGAATCGCGAAATTCAACGTCATTCCCCCCGTAACCGGTCCGCCACAGTTCCATCAGCGCCCCCGCCGTCAACGTCCCAAACAGCAGGACCGACACCCCGACGGTTAACAGGATCAGCGGCCAGCTCTGCGTTCGCCACTCCCACTCCAAGAGCGTCCAGATCGCACCCGACCGTCCACCGGCCGCTGGCCACCGGATCCAGGCCGCCATCCAATCCGGCAGCGTGAACCCCGGCCTAATCCGTTCCGCTCGTCCCTTAAGGTCGATCCGCGCCCGCACGGCGCCGCCCGCATGAATGGCCGCGCGCCAGAACACCGCGGTCAGTCCCACCACCGCCGCCAGCTCCGAAGCCGTCACGGGCGTGAACGCATGCGCCACAACCAGCGTCCCCACTTCGACGAAGTGCTGCAGCAGCG
>JAIXZD010000163.1 GCA_027489895.1 Planctomycetaceae bacterium | reverse complement strand
GCCGCGTACTCGGCGATCTGCGAAACAGGCACATCGGCCATCGACTTCTGCTTCGCCCCTTTCCCAATCAGATCGCTGATCGGAATCATCTCGTGGTCGAGCCGTCGCCGGGCCAGATCATCCAGACTGTGACTGCGGGCCCCCGCATCGAGCAGATAGCTTCCGACCATCGGATCGCGTCCCACGGCGTGGGGTCGAATGCCGATGCGATCAAGCACGATCAGGTCGTACTTGATGTTCTGGTTGTCGACGCGCACGGCAGGGGATTCGAGAATCGGTTTCAAGCCCGCCGCCACAACGTCTGGGGTCAACTCGGTCCCCCCGTTCGGGCAGCGAACGGGAATGTAATGGCCGACATGCGGTTCCCAACTGAGCGACCAGCCGACGATATCGGCCCGGACAGGATCCAGCCCCGTTGTTTCGAGGTCGAAACAAAACTGCGGCTGCTGGGCGAGCAGCGCGAGAAACGCTGCGAACTTTTCAGCGGTCTCGACCACGTTCACCGTGAGAGGCCGTGTTCGGACTGGTACCGACGGCGCCGCCTCAAAATCGTCCGGTTCGTCGAACAGCGACCGCCCCGCCTTCTTTTTCACCTCACGCGACGGAAGGGTTTTCACCTCGGTGATGAACTTGCGAAAGCCAAACCGCTGGAACAGTTTGACCAGTCCCTCGCTGCGATGACCTCCCACGCGGGCGGTCGACCAGTCGAGCTCGATCGGCAACGTTCGATTGAGCGTGACCAGCTGCAGACTGAGGCGGGCCTGGTCGGCAAACAGTTTGAGGTTCTCGCGGACCTTCGCGCCGGGGGCGGCATCCGCGTTGGCCAGCACGGTTTCCAGATCGCGGAACTGAGTCAGCAGGGTCGTGGCTGTTTTGGGGCCAATCTTGGGAACGCCGGGAACATTGTCGACACTGTCGCCGACGAGCGCCTGGTAGTGAACCACCTGCTCGGGCGTGACCCCCCAATCGGCAAACAGTTCCTCGCTGCCCAGGTACTGGTCTTTGCGGACGTTGTACAGCCGCACTCCCGGGCGAAGCAGTTGCCGGGCGTCTTTGTCGTTCGTGATGATCGTCACGCTGTAGTCCAGAGCCGAGGCCTGTTCGGTCAGCGTGGCCAGCACATCGTCGGCCTCCCAGCCCGGAACCGAGACGATCGGCACGCCGAACGTCTCGATCAGCTCGACAATCATCGGAATTTGGGGCTGCAGAGGTTCGGGCATCTCGCTGCGGTTTGCCTTGTACTGAGGGTACCAGCGCGACCGTTCGCCCGGGCCGTCGCCTTCACCGGCCACAACCAGGTGCGTGGGCTGCTTGTTCTTGAGGATCGAGAACAGATCCCGCGCGATGCCGAACACCGCGTTCGTCGGCTGCCCGTCGGGCGAGGTCATTTCCGGGATCGCGTGAAAGACCTGGAACACCAGGGAAAACAGATCGATCAACACCAGATGCCCGGCCGCACCGGAAGAAGCTGCAGAACTCACGCGACAACATCCTGACCAAACAACGGGGCCTGCCCGCGAATCTTTGTTGAACCACACTCAAGCGAGACCAGCGCACTGGATGCGCACCATGGTACACAAACCGACATCAAGCGATGGATCACGCCGTAGGGTGGGCACTGCCCACCAATGCTCACCAGCGTTCGAGCACCAGGCGGCTTGTCTTACCGCGGGCAGGCGGGGCGTGGTGGGGGAAGCTGGTGAGCGGAAGAAAAGAGGAATGGTTGATGATCGCGGGTGAGCAAAGGTGGGCAGTGCCCACCCTACCCCGCGATCAACTTCGATCTGCTGGAGCCGGAAGCGTTAGCGCCCGGAGGAGCGAGATGTGCCCGGCCGTCAATACCCCGCCGGCGCGGCCGCGCTCGTCGCAAGCTGAATCGGGGGCAGCCCCAGCCGCAACCGGGCTTCGCCAAGCATTTCGATGGTGCGGGTCGAACCACAGCGGGTGACGCCGATGGCCCGCACTTCCAGCAGTTTGTCGAGATCGCGCACGCCGCCCGCCGCTTTCACCTGCACGTTCGGGGCGGCATGAGCACGCATCAGCCGCAGGTCTTCCAGCGTCGCTCCGCCCGTCCCGTAGCCGGTCGAGGTCTTCACCCAATCCGCGCCGAGATCGCTGCAGATCTTGCAAAGTTCGATCTTCTGCGTGTCGTTGAGGTAGCAGTTCTCGAAGATCACCTTGACCTTCTGCCCCGCGCGGTGGACAGGTTCGATCACCGCCTGCAAATCGGCCGCGACGTACGTCCAGTCGCCCGACAGCACTCGGGAGATATTGACGACCATGTCGAGTTCCTCGCAGCCCAGGGCGAGCGCTGCTTCGGCTTCAAGTCGCTTCATTCGCGTCGTCACCACCCCGTGCGGGAAGCCGCAGGTGGTGCTCGCTTTGACGTTCGACCCCTTGAGCGCCGCCGCACAGCGGGCCAGCGCATGCGGCATGATGCAGACGCTGGCCACGTCGTACGCCAGCGCGACCGCCAGCCCCGCTTCCAGATCCGACTCGGTGAGCGTCGGATTCAGCAGCGAATGGTCGATCATCTTGGCAACGTCAAGATACGTGTAGTCGAGCGACATCAGTGATCTTCCCAAGCTGGCGCGAAATCCCTCGCCGCAGGACCGGCGGTGAAGCAGTTGGACTCTCCTCGAACCGGGTTATCGGGGCTGAGGGCCGCTTCGTCAACACGTTGCCTGCCAGACGCATCAGGTCCGGCCACTTTTCCGGCAAGGCCCGGCTCGGCAATGCTGGGACAGGACGGCGTCGATCCGCGCCGTGAAGATCGCCCCCGGTCTCGATTGACCGATCGACATTGCAGCATTCTCTCCGAACCCAGACATCGAGCCCACGCAGAGCCTCGCTCCCCGACGAGGATTCCGTTTCATCCCGCTCGAATTCGGCCTGGTCCCCGTTGTAGGAATCCTGGACTCCCGCTATGACCCCGGCTGGTTTTTCCAGGCTCCTTTCCGGAGTAGCGGCCGCATGACGGAATCCACGGTCCCTGCGACCGCAACAACACGACGCGACCACCTGTACTCTCCCGCGTTTCTGGCGCTGGCGGTGGTGCAGGTCCTTGGCACGGTGAACGACGGCGTCTTCCGCTGGCTGACGGTGCCCATCGCCGTTGCCGCCCTCGGCGTAAGCCAGGAGCCGTTCATCCTGTCGCTGGGACTGGTCGCCTTCACCGTCCCCTACCTCGTTCTGGCCAATCTCTCCGGGGCACTTGCCGACCGATTCGAAAAACGCTCGGTCATCATCTGGTGCAAGTTCGTCGAATTGATCCTGTCCGTGGCCCTCATCGGGTCGATTCTGACGGCCAGCGTGCCGCTCATGCTGACCGTCGTCTGCCTCGTCGGAGCGCAAAGCGCCCTGTTCGCCCCCTCCAAGTTTGGTTCCATTCCGGAACTTCTGCCCACCGAGCGCATCTCGGCGGGAAATGGCCTGATGGGACTGCTCACGGTGATGTCGGCCGCGGGCGGAACGGTGCTGGCCTATTGGCTCTACGAGCAGACCAAACCCGACGGCCGATCCCACTGGTGGATCTCGATGACCGTCGTGCTGGGGTTGGCCTTTTTCGGCTGGCTGGCAAGTTTCCTCGTCCATTCGGCCCCCGCCCAGCGTCCAACGCTGCCCCTGCCGATCAATCCCTTCTCCGGGCTCCCCGCCCAGCTTCGCGAGCTGACGTCTCGCAAGTCGCTGTTCCGGGCAGCGCTGGGGGTGATGTTCTTCTGGTCGCTCGCATCGCTGGTCCAGATGAACGTCGTTTCGCTGACCGACGAACTCGGCGTCGCCAAGTCCGCCTCCGGGGAACTGCTCGCCGTCGTCGTCCTGGGGGTCGGGACGGGAAGCGTCCTGGCGGGCTGGTGGTCGCGTGGTCGCGTGGAACTGGGGCTTGTGCCCCTCGCCGCGACGGGGATCGTGATTTTCGCCACCGCGCTCTTCTTCGTCACGGCGCGTGTCGATGCCACGCAGCCTCAAGCGGTCGCCTCGACCTGGCGCTGGACCGAAGCCTTGTTGTTCCTGCTGGGAACCTGCGCGGGTCTCTTCAATGTGCCGCTCGATTCGTTCCTGCAAGACCGCAGCCCGGCCGAGAAACGCGGCGAGATTCTCTCCGCCAGCAATTTTCTGACATTCAGCGGCATCCTCGCGGTCGCCGGCCTGTACTACCTCCTCAAGGAAACCCTGGGATTCTCCGCCCGGCAGGTCTTTCTGCTGTGCGGTGTCGCGTCCCTTCCTGTGGCCGCCTACGTCTGGTGGTTTCTTCCCAAGCACTGGGTCCGGGTGCTGTTTGGCCTGTTCCTGGGAAACGTCTATCGCGTCCGCGTGCATGGGCTGGAGAACCTGCCCCGCACCGGCGGCTGCGTGCTCGCCCCCAATCACATCACCTGGGTCGACGGCTTCCTCCTCACCTACTTTCTCCCCCGAGACATCCGGTTTGTCGCGTTCGCCGGCAACATCGAGAAAGGGATCGGACGGTGGATTTCCGATCTCTTCGGCACGATCCCCATCAACAACACCGAAGGCCCCAAGGCCCTGGTCAAGTCGCTCCAACTCGCCAAGACCGCCCTGCGTGAAGGGGCCTGCGTCTGTATCTTCGCCGAGGGGACTCTCACCCGCACCGGCCAGATGCAGCCATTTCAGCGCGGCCTGATCAAGATTGTCGATGGGGTCGATGTCCCCGTGCTGCCGATGTACATCGACGGCCTCTGGGGCAGCATCTTCAGCTTCCGCGACGGTGTCTTCTTCAAGAAGTGGCCCCGCCGCTGGCCATTTCCTGTCGACGTTCATATCGGCCCGTCGCTCACCCCCGTTACCGAGATCGCACAGGTACAGCGCGCCGTGGAAGAACTTTCCATTCAGGCCGCCGAGGCACGAAAGGCTCGCGATTTGATTCCTCCCCAGCAGTTCATTCGCGCCTGTCGCCGCCGCGGCTCGCAGGACAAACTGGCCGATTCCTCCGGCGACGCGATTTCCGGCCGCGAGACCCTGCTGCGAACGCTCGTCCTTCGCCGTCTCCTGTACCGCGTTCTCGGCCGCGATGAGCAGATGGTGGGCGTATTGCTCCCGCCTTCAGTCGGCGGTTGCCTCGTCAACGCGGCGCTCCCCCTCATGGGACGCATCGGGATCAACCTGAACTACACCGCCTCGCCCGCCATCATCAATGCCTGCATCGCCCAGACCGGCATCCGGCATGTCCTGACCAGCCGCAAATTCATCGACAAGGTGAAGATCGAACTCGCCGCCCCGTACGTCTTCCTCGAAGACCTCAAACCAAACGTGACGCTGGTCGACAAGCTGACCGCCGCGGCGCTGACCTACCTCGCCCCGAACTGGCTTCTCGACCGCGTCTGCGGACTGCATAAACAGTCTCCCGACGACCTGCTGACGATCATTTTCACGTCGGGCAGCACCGGTCAGCCCAAGGGCGTGATGCTGTCGCACGCCAACATCAACAGTAACCTCAGTGCGATCGATGGCCTGTTTCAGTTGAAGAAGACCGACGCGTTCCTGGGCATCCTGCCGTTCTTCCACTCGACAGGCTTCACGGCCACCCTCTGGACCGTGCTCACGCTCGATCCGAAGGGCGTCTACCACTACAACCCGCTCGACGCCAAGGTGATCGGCGACCTCGTCCAGAAGCACCAGGTCTCGATCATCATCACCACGCCCACGTTCCTGCGCACCTACTACAAGCGCTGCTCCAAAGAGCAGTTGGCGACGCTCAAGCTGCTGATCGTCGGGGCCGAAAAGATGCCGCAAGACTTTGCGGCCGCGTTTGCGGAAAAATTCGGCATCGCCCCCATCGAAGGCTACGGCGCGACGGAGACGTCCCCCCTGGCCGCCGTCAACATTCCCGATTTTCGCTCAACCGAAGTCGTCCAGATCGGCAACAAACCGGGGACCGTGGGGCGCGCCATTCCCAACACCCGCGCCCGAATTGTCGACCCCGATACGGGAACCGAACTGGGTGTCGACCAGCCAGGCATGCTCTGCATCAAAGGCCCGAACGTGATGCAGGGCTATTTCCAGCAGCCCGAGCTGACCGCCAAGGCGATTCGAGACGGCTGGTACGCGACCGGGGACATCGCCCGGATCGACGCCGAGGGATTCATCACGATCACCGACCGCCAGTCCCGCTTCTCGAAGATCGGCGGCGAGATGGTGCCACACCTCACCATCGAGGAAAAACTGGTCCAGATCCTCAAGGCCGACGAGGACGACCAGGAACTAAAAGCCGTGGTGACGAGCGTTCCCTGCGACCGAAAAGGTGAGCGTCTGGTCGTCCTGCACAAGGTGCTGACCAAGCCTTTGGGTGAGGTTCAGGCGGCCCTGGAAAATGCCGGACTGCCCAACCTCTGGCTCCCCGCCCGCGACAGCTATTTCGAAGTCGAGACGATTCCCGTTCTGGGGACCGGCAAGATCGACCTGCGCGGCCTGAAAAAGCTCGCCCTCGACAAAACCGGGACCGGCTCGGCCACGTAGAGGCTGCGAAAACATCGGTGCGATAGGCCTCGAGCTTGGCATCTCCTCTCCGGAAAGCCAGGAAACACGACAGGCTGAAAGCCGATCCCACGAAAAACCACCCCCTCGGGTCGGCTAAGCCCCCCTTGCCGGTTTTTCCGACACCGCGTTAAGATTCATCAAACCGGGTCCCACAGACTGGCCACCGTCCGCGTAGATCAGAGTGCGGTCCCTCAGAGTGAAGTCCATCAAACGGAAGTCCATCCGGGGCGACATCCGATTCGGTCGGGTCGTTGGTCCGAAATCACGCGAGCCGCGTGACACGCTGTTCAACATTTCTCCGAGAGTTCAGGCCATGATGTTCCGGACGCCCTCACGGGCCACGACGACGCTGACGCTGGCGATCTCCACGCTGGCCGCGACGACGCTGCTCTCCCAGCAGTTGGTGGCCAAGGGGCCACAGACCCAGTCCATCGTCCGGCGGGTCTGCAGCATGGTCGAGGCCAGCCACATCGGCCAGCACCAGATTGATGACCAGATCTCCGGCCGGTTGCTCGACCGGTTCATCAACGACCGCGATCCCCAGAAGCTCTACTTCCTGCAGAGCGATGTCGACCAGTTCAGCTCGCTCCGCACGCAACTGGACGACCTCGTGAAGGCCGGCAACATCGACTTCGCGATGAACCTCTGGAAGCTGTTCATCACGAGGCTCGACGAGCGGATGGCCGTCGCCAACAAACTGGTCGACCAGCCGCAGGACTTCACGATCGACGAATCGATGCCCATCGAACCCAAAGAGCTCGCCTGGTGCCAGACGACCGCCGAACTCGACGAGCGCTGGCGGAAGCGGGTCAAGTACGACCTGCTCGTCCTGAAACTCGAAAAGACCGAAGACGCGGAAGCCCGCAAGCGCCTGCACCGCCGCTACAAGACGATTCGCGAGTCGTTCGTGCAGACCGACCCCGACGAAGTTGTCGAGATGTATCTGACGGCCCTCTGCGAAGCGTTCGACCCCCACTCCAGCTACATGTCGCCGCGAACTCTCGATGACTTCCGCATCCAGATGGAGCTGAAGCTCGATGGAATCGGCGCGGCGCTGCGCGGCGAAGACGGCTACACAACCGTGCAATCGATCGTGCCCGGCGGTGCCGCCGCGGCCGATGGTCGACTCAAGGCCGGCGACAAAATCCTCGCCGTCAGCAATGAACGCGGTGAGATGGTCGACGTCGTCGAGATGAAGCTGACGAAAGTCGTCGACTATATCCGTGGCAAACGCGGCACGAAGGTCAAACTGCAGATCCAGAAAGCGGGCGGGACGGCCACGGAAACGATCGAACTGACGCGGCAGACCGTGCCGCTTACCTCGTCCGAAGTGAAAGGCGAAATCATCCAGACAGGTGACCGCCTCAAGGGAACCAACTCGCGGATCGGCATCGTCAAGATTCCTTCGTTCTATCGCGACTTCCGCGGGGCCGATAACGGCGTCGACGATTTCAAGAGCACCTCGCGCGATGTCCGGAAGGTGCTGGACGAGTTTCAGGCCAAGGGCGGCGTCGATGCCGTCGTCGTCGACCTGCGAACCAATGGCGGCGGCGCACTCACCGAAGCGATCGAAGTCTCAGGGTTGTTTATCGATCTGGGACCGGTCGTTCAGGTCAAAGACCAGCGGGGCAAGATCAAGCAGCTCGATGACGAAGAACCGGGCGTCGCCTGGCGCGGCCCGCTCGTCGTGGTGATCAACCGCCTGTCGGCCTCGGCCTCGGAGATTTTCGCCGGGGTGATCAAAGACTACCGCCGCGGAATCGTCGTGGGCGACCGTACGACGCACGGCAAGGGAACCGTTCAAAGCGTCATGAATGTCGGCAACCAGGTGATGCAGTTCCTCGACCGCACGGCCGAGCAGCAGGGGGCCCTCAAGCTGACGATTCAGCAGTTCTACCGCGTCAACGGCGACAGCACCCAGAACTTGGGAGTGCCATCGGACGTGGCGTATCCCTCGCTGCTGGACAACATGGACCTCGGGGAATCGTTCCTCGAAAACGCGATGGCGTTCGACCGGATCACCCCGGCCGCGATGACGCCCCTGGGCGCCGTCAACCCGGAACTCGTGGCCACGCTGCGGGAACGCAGCCGGAAGCGGGTGACGGCGAACGCCGATTTCCAGAAGATGGAATCGGAGATCGCCAAGTTTCTCGACCGCAAGCGTCGCAAGTCGGTCTCCCTGAACGAGGCCGAGCTGCGGAAGGAACGCATCGAAGAAGAGAACAAGGAGAAGGAAAAGATCGAGCTCGAGGAAATGGGTGAAGGCCCGGTGTTTGCCGAGGGAGCCTACAACGACGAAGTGCTCGCCACGACCCTCGACTACACCGAGATCCTCCGCGAGATGAAGACGGCGAAGAAGTAGCGGGGGCACCCGCCGCCCTCTGGATCGCGGCGGATAATTCGTCTGCGTGTAGTTGCTCTGGTTCTGTTGTAAGGCAGTGTTCTCTTGGTTCCCGCCGCTTCGGTTGACTGTCTCTGTGCGGGGATTGTTGTCGCCGACCTGGTCTGTTCGCCCCTCGAGCGACTGCCCAGGCCCGGTGAACTGGTCGTCACGTCGGGCCTGCTCCTCACACTGGGGGGCTGCGCCGCGAATGTCGCGGTCGATCTCGCGAAGATCGGCGTCTCGGTCGGAATCGCCGGACGAGTGGGGGACGACGACCTCGGGCAGTTCGCCCGGAATTTTCTGTCGCGGGCCGGGGTCGATACATCGACCCTCCGCGTCGAACCGGGACGGCAGACCAGCGCCACACAGGTCGTCAATGTGCGGGGCGAGGATCGGCGGTTCATCCATGCGACGGGGACGAATGACCTCATCGACGGCAGCGAGGTCGATCTCGAGCGGTTGGCACGCGCCAAAGTGCTCTACTGCGGAGGCTTCCTGCTCAACAAATCCTGGACGGGACCAAAACTCGCCAGGCTATTGGCCCACGCCCGCGAACTGGGCGTGACAACCGTCGTCGATGTCGTCCTGCCCGGCGAGGGCGATTTTCGACCGGAACTCGCGGCCGTGCTCCCCTATGCCGACGTGTTCCTGCCTAACAACGATGAAGGGCACGTGCTGACCGGCCTGGCCGACCCCGTCGCCCAGGCGAACTGGTACCGCGACCTGGGTGCGAAAACGGTGGTCGTCACCTGTGGCAGTGAAGGCGCCAAACTCGCCGGGCCAGACGGGCTGATCCATCAACCTCCATTTCAGATGGAGTACGTGGACGGCACCGGTTCGGGCGATGCCTTCGCCGCAGGGTTCATTCGGGGGTTGCTCAAGGGGCTCGACACGCGCGACTGCCTGCGGATGGGCGCCGCGCTCGGGGCCAGCAGCGTTCGAGCCGCAGGCGCCACAACCGGCGTCTTCAACGGCGACGAGCTGGATGCCTTCCTGGCGGCCGCCAAGTAGAGGCTGTGATTGTTCGTGGGATAGGCTTCCAGCCTGTCATTTCTTCGCTTGATCGCCAAGAACCTCGACAGGCTGGAAGCCTATCCCACGGATTTTTTCCCACCCGGTCGCGCAGTTTGGGCGAAGCGAACCGCTCAAAAGCTTCTTCCGACCCTGTTCGGACGTGGAAAACATTCGTTTTGGGCGGAATGTGTCGGCCTGGTGCGAATCCACCCCCAGCGGAAGCGTGTCAAACCCGCGCAATTCTGCGGTGATCAGGCCGCGTTTCTGGTAGCCTGACAGGAGGGACTTGGGGTCTCGGGGGCCTGTTCGGGTCGTGTCGCCGCGCGGAGGGTTGCTGCTGTGAACGGGAGTGACCGGATGCACGCTTCGCAGGATCAATCCGTGTCCGAAGAAACTCGCGGCCGGATCGACGAGGTCTTGAGCCGCTGGGAAGACGCGATCTCGCGCGGCGAGTCGCCCTCGATCGAGGAGTTCTGCCGGGACTGCCCCGAGATTCTCGAAGAGGTCCGTCGTCAGGTGGCGGAACTAGCGGCCCTCCGGGACACTTCGGAAACGTCGACGATCGTGGCCCCCAGCGCGGTGCTTGACGCGATGCCCGATCTGACCCTCTCCAGCAGATTTCGCGATCTCACCCTCGTGGCCGAAGGGGGCCTCGGCCGCGTCATGCGCGGGACCGGCGTCGAAATCCGTCGCGATGTGGCGATCAAGTTCATCCACAGGCGGTATCGCGCCAATCGCGACGCCCAGCGGCAGTTCCTGGCTGAAGCGGAAATCACCAGTCGACTCGACCATCCGGGCGTCGTTCCGGTGCTGGGGCTGGGCCAGACCGCCGAGGGCGAATGGTTCTATGCGATGCGGCTCATCCAGGGAGAAGAGCTGGATAAAGCAATCGCCGAGTTTCATGCGACCCGCGCCGGACGCCGCGATGCCTACGAATCGCCCGCCTTCCGCGATCTCCTTCACCGGCTGATCTCCGTCTGCAAGACGATCTCGTATGCCCACAGCCGCGGCATCCTGCATCTCGACATCAAGCCGAAGAACATCATGCTTGGGCGGTACGGCGAGACCATCGTCGTCGACTGGGGCTGCGCGGTGTACCAGTCGCGCACCGAGTCGTTCCGCACAGTCGACGAGCCGTCGCTGCTCCCGGAATTGTCTCCCGGCCCATCCAAACATGGGATCGGAACCCCGGCCTACATGAGCCCCGAGCAGTTCCATCAGAGTCGTCCGCTTTCACCCGCGGCCGATATCTTTGGATTGGGGGCGACTCTCTACAAGCTGTTGACCAGTGTCGCTCCGTTTGCCAACAGCCGCTCGCGCGTGGTCGATCCCGACGAGACGCGGGACGAGTTCGCTCCCCCCAGACGCTGTATTCGGACGATACCAGTAGCGCTCGAGGCCGTCTGCCTCAAGGCGATGGCGTTGCGTCCGGAAGACCGCTATGCGACAGCCGCCGATCTCGCGGCCGATCTGGAAATCTACCTAGCCGGAGGTGCCGTAAAAGCCATCCGGGAAAGCCTGCCAGACCGCCTGATTCGCTGGGTCCGCAAGCACTTGAAATCGGCCGTGGCAACGTTTGTCGCACTGGCAGCACTCCTCGCCATGAGCATCCTGTTTGCGCTGTGGTCGCAGAAGGTCGCCAAGGACGAGTCGAATGCGCGGAAGGCCGAATCGCAGGCCCGGCTCGCCGAAGTCGAGGCCCGGCAGAAAGAGTCGGACGCCCGCCGGGAAACGGAACAACTGCAGAACCTCACCCTCCGAGCCTCGGCCACCTATGCGGCCGAACTGCTCGCCCGCGAGATTGAAAGCCGGTTCACGCTGCTCCAGCGTGCGGCGGGGGAAGCCGAACTGCGGACCTTGCTGCTGACACGAATCGCCGACCCGGCGAGCGAGCAGGCCGACAGCAACCTGCAGCAGTGGTTAGACAGCTTGAGCAAGTCCCACGAACACCTGCAGGCCTCCGGCTGGTTCGTGGTCGACGCGCCCGGCACCCAGTTGGCCATCTTGCCCGCGGGAGCCCCCTCGAAAGGCCGGAACTGGGCCCATCGCGACTACTTCCATGGCCAGGGCGAAGATTACCCCGAAGGGCAGGGGGCCGCACCGATCCGCCGCCCCTACCTGTCGGTACCGTTCGTCAGTATGAATGGCGGACTGCGTCTCGCCTTCACCGTCCCAATCTGGAAATCAAACGATCGTGACTCGGCCCCGATCGGCGTGCTCGGCATGTCGACGATGATCAGCAAGTTTCAGCTCGTTGACCATGCGATTCTGGTCGATCTCCGCTGGGACAAGCACGAAGGTCGCAAGCTCCGGGGACTGGTCGTGCAGCATCCCGATTGGCGCCGCAGCGATGACTCGGAGCCGGCGCTCTTCCCGCCCTTCTACCGTCTGGAGCAGTCGGTGATCGATAAGGTTCCGGCACGGGCCGATTCCTCTCGACCGATCGCCGGGCGGTGGCGCGCGGCCAGCTGGTCTCTCGACAACTTCCATGACAGCGTCCGCCCGGTCGAGCCGCCCCAGCGGGCCGCCTGCGTGGCGATTCGTCAGGAAGTCGACCAGTCGTCTGGGGGCGACGAACCGGGCCAAGTCCCCTGGTTCGCCATCATCGTCACCGAACAGGCCGTGCGCGATCTCGCGACGAAACCAGCCAACACCGTCGCACCGTAACCGATCGCCCCCCTGACGAAGTCGGCTCGCCTGGCACGAACCCAGGCAAGCACAACCTCAGATCAAGAGATGTGGCATGCTTGCACCGTTTCGGGGCAAGCATGCCGACCAAGGGGCGGCGCGGCTCTCACCAAAACCGCGATCTCCCCGAAGCCGACTTCGAAGAGAGTCGCGAACCGCTCGCATGCTTGCCCCGCAAAGCCGGTGCAAGCATGGCACATCGAGTTCACACCCATGTCCGCAGGCTCAACACGCCGCCACCCCTGGGGCAAAACGACCTCACGATTCCAGCGGCAACCGCAGCACCTCGGTAAACCGATCAAAGCCGTTGGCATCGCAAGTGACGTCAATGATCTCGGCGATCTCGTGATTCGAGAAATGGGCCTTCAGCCGTTCCACATCGTCATCCACGATCGTGTGCGGGGCCGAGGTCAGCTTGCGTGCAAACCGCAGGGCTTCCGCATGACCGGGAGTCGTCGCAGCCTGCTCGAGCGCGGCGAACGACGCCAGCGCCTGCTCGTCGCCACCCAGCGCCAGGTAACGGGTTCGGGCATGACCGGCCGCATACCAGGCGCGGTTCTCGCGGGCCGAGACATACGTGATCTGTGCCCGGAGTTTCGCATCCGTCTGACCATCGCGAACCAGTCCCTGTCGCTGCCGCCACGCCTCCAGCGCGATCGGCAACTCGGACATCGCCCGCAGCCAGACGGGCGGCGTCGCCCCCGGAGTATCCGCGGCGATCACCGCTTTCGACGCGTCGACCGCAGGCAGTTCGACCAGCGGTGTTCTCGTACGCGCTTCCGCCAGAGCCGCCTCAAGTTCCTGTGGCGACTCCCAGTCGGGGCGTGCCGGCACATCGAGCGGCGCGACGAGCGAGGGGACGTTGGCAAACTCGGGTGAGGTCGGCGTCTCGAGTTCCGTCTGTTCTTCCCCTCCGAACGATTGATCCTGGGGGATCCCGGTCGAGGCCGTCCAGCGATTCACGGCGTTGTAGCGAGCCACGGTGTAGGCGATATCAATGATCTGCTTGTCGTTGAAGTGCGTCTTCAACCGGGTGATGTCGGCCTCGTTCAGCTTGTGGGGCGAGCGCGTCAGCTTGTGAGTGAAGGCGAGCGCCGCTTGTTCGTTTTGCGGAAACAGTTCCCAGCGGCAGTCTAGCGCGGCGATCTGGTCATCCTGCATCCCCGCCCGGCGGAGTTTCAGTTCCTGATGACCCAGACAGTACTGGCAGTCGTTCCCCCGCGAAACGACCCAGAACAAGCGGGTCTTGAAGGCATAGTCGGGGCTGGCCTGCAGGGTCTTGAGGACCGCCGCCGTGCTGGCGGGGCGAGACCGTGACGACCCGCCGCCCCAGCCAGGGATCACAAACCCAGTCCACGACGCCGGCAGGTAGGTCCGCCGCAGCCGACCGTTGTTCACCAGCGACCGGCCCGACGCCGCCTCCTCCGCCGTGGGGACGGGAAGCGGCAGCCGCGCGGTTCGCCCCTTGAGGGCTTCAATCCGCCGCTTCATCTCGACCCGGGTACTCGCCGGGGGAGTGGGAGCGGGTTCCCCGGCCACGGAGACCGCCCCTCCCAGAACCCCAAGAACGACAAGACAGGCCAGCGGTTTTCGCAAACAGAGCATGGGGAGATCCAGTCGGGAAGAGTGCGATCGAGAGGAGTAAGGGATCTGCGTACTGAAGGTGCCAATCACGGTCCGTGCGATTTGGCGAGCCGACCCTGTCTTTCCAGCGGAACTTGTTCCGTATTTCCTTGGTGTCTTCGTGCCTTGGTGGTCAACCAAAGCCTTCCTACTGCGGAAAAATCGTGATGACGGGCGAGGTGCCCACGATGTACGTCGTTTCCGACTTGGTCACATTGCCGCCCTTGCCGCGGAACTCCCGCACAACGGGGATATAAAGGTTCGTCCCATCCCCCCGCGCCTGGTCTTTCTTGATCTGGAACGAGACCAGCGTCTTGCCCGATTCCCAGCCAAAGTCACCCATGGTGATTTTTGGCTTGAGTTCGTCCGGCTTTTTGCCATCGACCCAGGCCTTGAGGGCCGTCTCCAGCGATGCAAACGCCAGGTCACGATCCAGCGGAAGATCGCGGCCCACGGTATTGCCACAGCCCCCCAAGGCCATCGCAAAGCCAACGAACAGAAGGCGGACCAGCAGGGTCCATCGAGCGAGAACCGAAGACATCCACAGAGTCCTGATGCGAACCAGAAGTCACACGAACGAGTCACCGAGAATGGGGGACACGCGAGAATGCGGGATAGGCGAGAACGGCGGACAGGCGAGCCGACCCTGTCAGACGTCGGTGCTCACGTCCTGTGTTTTCAAGATGTCCCGGCCGACCAGGCATCCGTTTCCCGCTACGCAGGCCCCGCGACCATAGCACTAAAACTCGGAGATCACTTCCGACCCGTTGATACTCCCCACACCTCGCCACACGCCCACATCGACGTTCTCGGACACAAACCGGGCCGACCCATCACACAGCAGCAGATGGACACCGCCCACATGCTGGCTGTTGGCCGTCGTCGCGATCCGTCCGGGCGGGTACATGCACGACCGGCCGTTCGGTGGCAGCACATGGTTGTACTGATTCGTCGAGTGGTACTGCTGCAGCCACGGCGCACCCACGTTGGAATACCCCTGCAGCGACAGATTCGTGGTATCCGTCGCATTGCATTGCTGCAGCGCCTCATCGGCCGTGTTCGGGTAGGTGCCGGGGCGATACGTGTCGGTACGGGGGCTGGAGATACCGTTCGAGCCATCACCGGTCATCTTCTCCGCCATGGCCGCGGTGTTGCTCAGTCCATCGATCACGTCGCTGAACCGGATCCGGCGGGTGTGGTAGATCACGCCATTGGCCGCGGGCTGTCCCGTCATGCCCGAGTCGTACATCACGATCCCGCTTCCGGCGTTCCAGTAGTACGTGGTCCGTCCCCCCAGAGTCGTCGGCAGCGAATCGACATTCGACGGGCAGACGAACGTCGGGACGTTCGCGAGTCGAACCGGGTCGTTGCTGACGTGGTTGTGATCGACGTTGAAGTTCACCAGGTTGTACAGCGGCGCCTGGTCGATCGCGGGGAGCAGTCGGGCATGCGCCGAAACAGGGTTCACCGTCCCGTTCACATCCGCTATCGGGAAACAGTTGAAGTTGTCGTGGTAGTTGTGGATCGCCAAGCCCAACTGCTTGAGGTTGTTGCGGCACTGCGACCGCCGCGCGGCCTCGCGCGCCTGCTGAACGGCAGGCAAGAGCAGGGCGATCAGGATCGCGATGATGGCAATCACCACCAACAGTTCGATCAGCGTAAACCCGGATCGCCGACGTGACGGGAGTTGGGACTGGGACATGAGCGGAACTCCAGCAGAAAGAAAAAGACCAGACCAGGGCATTCCGAACCGCAAAAAACTGGCAGCGGGTCGGACAAACAAGCCGGGAGAACTCCCGGAAAAAAATTGAGCAGTTCGTCACGAGATCGAGCAAATGTTCTGCCCGGTCCCGGCGCTTCAGGGCGTGCCTCGTTGCCGAGGTCACGCGAAGTCTCAACCGCATCTCAGGCCAAGTCTCGCCCACTCGATCGCGGCGATCTTCCAGGACGGGAAGTGGCCTCCCATTCGGGACGAGCACACGGCCAGGAACACCCGACGACAGTCACTATGGCGAGCGCCCAATGTCCGAGAACAGACTCAGGCAAGTACGGCCACGACAACTAGCGCGAAGCAAGCCGCCTCACGAACGACAAGTCGCCAGGCGCTTTCAGAGCAACAGCCCTGGACGAGCGCGGCACGACACCGCACTAGCCGCGCGGCGGACGCTCGAGCCGGTGAGGCGAGCGAATGGAAACAGAATCATCCGCGAGGCTCACGAAAGTCGCCTCGTCCAAGCCATTGGAAACAGCCCATCCCGCCAGCAGCATCCGAGCGTCATCGAACCGCGTAACTCGCGGCACGGGCGGCGCATCGTCGCGCTGTCCACCGCGCTGGCAGCTCGGCCCACGGCAAGGCAGGCCCGGCACGGACGAATCACTCCGCTGACGAACAACATCCCGCCCCGCAACCGGTAACCCGTCAGACTGTGTGACCGGCACGCGATACCGCTCGGCCACTGGCCCCGCGACCAGATGGTCACCACACGACGCCGACGCCACCGACGGCGCAAACCCCAAAATCCCGAGCACCAGCGCAACCGGCCACAGGCAGGGCCGATACGAAGACGCGAGATGGATTGGGAAAGCGGTCATACGACGTGGGCGTTGCCAGCTCTGCGACGAATTCAGGAACCTGTGAGAAATCACAACTTCCCGAGGAGAGAATTCCTCTCTAAGCACTGATATCGAGTTCGGACGCACCTGACAACGGATTTTCCGGAACGTTTTCACGGAAAATTGACAATCTGGAACGCTCGTTCCGATTTGCTTCGGATTCAAACGCCGATTTCGACGCGACTGCCGTAACCGGGGGAGCCGGAAGCGTTAGCGCCCGGAGGTTCGCCCGTTCCCGCCGCCGATGAACGCGTAGGACGATACACTGACGTCGTCATCGCCGTCTCGAATTCGCTGGTTCGCACGGCTATCCATTCTCCTGTTGTCCGTCGATCCTGCAGTGAGCCTCCCCATGCGTCTGCCTTCCGCCCTGCTGATCCTGTCACTGGTCGTCCTGTCGCTTCCGAACCTGTCAGGTTGTGGCGGCGCACGGCGCCCCGGTGGCACGGGAGGTCTTCCCGCTGGCGAACTCGCCCCGCCTCTCTACGCCGTTGGCTGGATCAACGGCGAGCCGCTTCCCGAAGCCGAACGCGCTGGCAAGGTGACCGTTCTCATTGCCTGGGCCTATTGGTGTGGCCCCTGTTTCGACGAAGCCCCCGCCCTCGTCGCCGCCTACGACCGATTCAAGGACCGAGGCGTCCAGTTCGTCGGCCTGACGTCCGAAGGCAGCGACGCCCTCGACAAGTCGAAAGAGTTCCTGAAAGCCGCCGGCATCACCTGGCCCAACGGCTACGGCGCGCTCGAACCACTCCGGGCACTCCGGGCCGAGGCGATCCCCGCCGTCTGGGTGGTGAACAAACAGGGGCGGATCGTCTGGACATTCGACTCGCCCGGCGACTACGTCGACGCCATCGAACAGGCCCTCGCCGCCCCCGACTCACCCCCCGAAACCGCTGCCTCCCCCGCCCCCTCAGACGCTGCCTCCCCAGCCACGTCCAAGTAACCACACCGCTCGTAGCGGAAGTCGTGAGACTTCCGCATTCGACGCCCGAGCCCCCAATCAAACGCCCATCTCGCCAGACAATCCGGCGAGTCGACCCTGTCAGGGGTCGGTGCCAGCGAAGAGCGAGCTGCCCGGGTCGACGTTCCACCTCCGGGCACAGTGGCATCCCTCGCCCCAATTCGCCAGCATCTCCGTCCGACCTACTTCGCCAGGGGACCGCCTGCCATGCTGACTGAATCCGGATGTCGTTCCCGCCGCGCGCGGCTGTTCAACGCGCTAGCGCCCACCATCGATCGAGTCGTCCTCACCAGCCCGGAAGCGATTGCCTGGTGCTCGGGGTTTGCGGCCTCCCCCTTCGTGTTTCGCTCGCAAGGCGCCACGGCTGTCCTCATTTTGTCGAGGTCGGGCGACGCGCGACTGGTCGTCGACAACCTGCAAGAACCATTCGCCGCGCGGGCCCTGGGTGTCTCCGTCGAGATGCCGGTCTGGTACCGCTGCGTCGAGGCAGCCAGTGATCGCCGAGCGCTCGTCGTCGACGCCGCGCTCGCCGCCCTCCGCGAACTGGGTGCGGGTGACATCGCCGTCGAATCGGCCCACTGTCCGCTGCCATTGGCGAGTGAGATCGGCCGCCCCATGCACGATCTGGGGCCCGCGCTCGCCCTCGCCCGACGGAGCAAGGATCGCGACGAAATCGACCAGATTTCCCGCTGCTTCGAAATCGCCACGCAGGCGCTCGACACAACCCGAGCCAACGTCCGTCCCGGCTGGACCGAACTCGACCTCTACCGCTCGGTCGCCGAACAGGCGAACCAGGCCGCGGGAGAAACTGTCAGCGTCTACGGCGACTTCGTCTGTGGCGTGGGCTGTGAAGCCGGTGGCGGCCCCCCCACTTCCCGAGTCGTCCGCGCCGGCGACCTCATCCTGCTCGATTTCAGCGTCGTGTTGCAGGGCTATCGCGGCGATTTTGCATCGACGTTCGTCTGCGAAGGGGAACCATCCCGCGAATGGTCCGCGATGGAAACCGCCTGTCTCGCAGCTCTCGACGCGGCCGCCGCCACGCTCCGACCGGGACAACCCGCGCGAGATGTTCACGCCGCCGCCGTCCGCGTGTTTGCCGAGCAGCACCTCGCCGACCACTTTCCGCATCACACAGGCCACGGCATCGGCCTGGGTCACCCCGAAGCCCCATTCCTCGTCCCGCAGAGCGAGGAAGTCCTGGCCGTCGGCGACGTCGTCACCGTCGAGCCCGGCCTCTACCAACCCGGAATCGGCGGTATGCGCTTCGAACACGCCTGGGAGATCACCCCCACCGGTTCCCGCCAACTCACCACGCACAAAACCAGGCTCTAACCGCAATCCCGCCCAGTGGTAGCGGAACGCGTGAGCGTTCCCAACCTTCGCTATCGCTGCCGCGCCATGTCGTGAAACAATTCATACCGAGCCTGCATTTCCACCAGGCTGTCGCCGCCAAACTTGTCGATGAACGCCGCCGCCACCGTCTGCGCCACCACGTTCTCCACAATCACGCTGCAGGCCGCCAGCGCACAGACATCGCTTCGCTCGTACGCCGCCCGCTCGGCCTCTTTTGTCTTCAGGTTGATCGAATCCAAAGGCTTCCGCAGCGTGCTGATCGGCTTCATCGCCGCGCGAACAACCAGGGGCTGGCCGTTCGTCATCCCCGCCTCCAGCCCCCCCGCGTTGTTCGTGCCCCGCACATAGCCCAGCGCCGGAGTGTCGGCCAGATCCACGTCGTAGCCGATGTCGTCGTGTACCTTCGAGCCAGGACGGTGGGACGCCTCGAACCCCAACCCGATTTCCACGCCCTTGATCGCCTGAATACTCATCACCGCCTGCGCCAGCATGCCATCCAGCTTGCGATCCCACTGCGCATGGCTGCCCAGCCCAAATGGCAGGTTGAACACCCGCACTTCGACAATCCCGCCCAGCGTGTCCCCCTGCTCGGTTGCCTGATCGACCCGCGCGACGATCGCCGCATCGGCCTCGGGGTCGAGCGTGTACATCGGGCTCGCATCGCGTAGCGCACGCAATTCGTCCAGCGACCCCGTGCGCGGTGTCGTTGCAATCTGTTCCAGCCGGGTGACAAACCCGAACACGTTGACACCGAACTGCCGCAGCAGTTGGTGACAGAGCGCCCCCGCAGCCACACGGACCGTCGTCTCCCGCGCACTCGCCCGTTCCAGTACCCCGCGAATCGACCCCAGGTACTTGATCGCCCCCGTCAGATCGCCATGCCCCGGACGCGGACGTTCCAGTTCCTTGAGCCGTTCCAGCTTGTAGTCGGAGTTCGCCACAGCCAGCGTGATCGGGCCCCCGAGCGTCACCCCCTGCCAGACGCCCGTCTGCACATCGACGACATCCGTCTCCAGCTTTTGCCGTCCGCCCCGGCCGTATCCACCCTGCCGCCGCTTCAGCTCCGCGTTGATGAAGTCGGTATCAATCGACAGACCGGCGGGAAACCCGTCCAGCGTCGCTTGCAGAAGCTTGCCGTGCGATTCCCCGGCGGTCAAAAGACGAAGCATGTTGTTCTCAAACCAGTTACTTCAGAAAGGCAAGATCGCGAGCAATGAACAAGGCGATCAGACAAAACCAGGTCAGGCCCGCCTGACACCATCACTTTTGACTTTTTCCTTTTGACTTTTGACTTCTCTCGCCCCTATTTCCACGCAAACGGACGTTCCGCCAGCCGCTCGTACGCTTCAATGTACTTGGCCCGCGTTCGCGTGACGATCTCTTGCGGCAGTTCCGGCGGCGGACTGTTTTTGTCCCACGTCGTCGTCTCCAGCCAGTCGCGGACAAACTGCTTGTCGAATGAAGGCGGCGACCGCCCCGGCGCATACTGGTCCGCCGGCCAGAACCGCGAACTGTCCGGCGTCAGCACTTCATCGATCAGCAGAATCTCGCCTGAGGGCAACCGGCCAAACTCGAACTTCGTATCCGCCAGAATGATTCCCTTCGATTGGGCGTACTCCGCCGCCCGTGCATAGATCGCCAATGTGCGGCGCTTCAACTCCTCCGCCAGTTCCCGTCCAACCGCCGCCACCATCGTCTCGAACGAAATGTTCTCGTCATGCCCCGACTCGGCCTTCGTCGCGGGCGTAAAAATCGGTTCGGGCAGCCGGTCCGCCTCGACCAGTCCCTGCGGCAGCGGAATCCCGCACACCGTCCCGCTCGACCGATACTCCTTCCACCCCGACCCGACGAGATACCCCCGCGCCACACACTCGATTGGCACCACCTCGGTCTTCCGGACAATCTGTGCCCGGCCCGTCAGCGCCGCCACGTCCATCTCCGGTGGCAACCCCAGCGACCCCAGATCCGTCGACAGCAGATGATGCGGTTCCCCGAGAAACCCGAACCAGAATTCGCTCAGCGCCGTCAGCACCCGGCCTTTATCGGGAATTCCCGAAGGCAGCACCCAGTCGAACGCGCTGATCCGGTCCGTCGCGATAAACAACAGCCGGTCACCCAGATCGTAGACATCGCGCACCTTGCCGCGACGCGGCGTACGACCGGGCCACTGGCTGTTGAGAAACGGCGGCGACGACATGGGGGCAAGCTGCTTTCTATTCGGGAAGGGTCGGCACCCCGCAAAAGTCCCAAGGCGCGAGTCCATCGAACCAACCCGTCGGGGCGGGGTCTTCTACGGGGCAGAGTTCACATCTCCCACCACACCGGATTCGTCAGTGTACCGCCACCTGAAAACGAGTTGCCACTCCAGCGATTCCCATTCGCTCGCTGAATCCTCGGGGGCCGCTGCGTACAATGCTCGCTCAAATTCGAAACCGTAACTCAATCGGCCCTGCGCCTCGTCGTGAAATTTCGTGTGTTGAAAGGTTTCCCATGGTGAAAGTCGCCGTCCTCGGTGCGACCGGTTACACCGCCCTCGAACTAATCAAAATCCTGCTGCGACATCCCCAGGCAGACATCGTCGCCCTGACAACCCGTCAGGACGGTGCCCCACCCGTCCATACGATCCACCCCAGCCTCTACGGCCGACTCACCTGCCCCGTCGAAGACCTCACGCCTGCACAGGTCGCCCAGCGGGCAGAGTTCGTATTCTGTTGCCTGCCGCACGTCGCCAGCATGGAAGCCGTCCCCACGCTGCTCGCCGGCGGCGCCAAAGTCTGCGACCTCTCCGCCGATTATCGCCTCACCGACCCGGTCGTTTACGAGAAGTGGTACGGCCACAAACACAGCGATCCCGGCCGTCTTGCCGACACCGTCTACGGCCTGCCCGAACTCTGGGCCGACCGCATTCCAGGACAGTCGCTCATCGCCAACCCCGGCTGTTACACGAGCACCTCCATTCTCGCCCTGGCCCCCCTGCTGAAAGGTGGGTTCGTGAGTCCAGCGGGGATCATCATCGATGCGAAAAGCGGCGTCTCAGGGGCGGGGCGAACCCCCAAGCTAGGCACGCTCTACGTCGAGTGCAACGAAGGCGTCAGCGCCTACAGTGTGGCGGGTACCCATCGGCACACCCCCGAGATCGACCAGGTGCTGTCCGATTTCACCGGGCAGAAGGTCCAGGTGCTCTTCACGCCGCATCTCATGCCGATGGAACGCGGCATCTTCGCCACGATCTATGGCCAGCTCACACGCCCCACAACCCAGGCCGACTTGCTGGCTCACTTCCGGGCCTTTTACGCCGGGAAACCGTTCGTCCGCGTCGTCGAGCATTTGCCCAATACCCGCGACTCGGCCCATACCAATTTCTGCGACATCACCTGCCGCGTCACGGGCAACACGGTCATCGTCCTCGCCTGCCTCGACAACCTCATCAAGGGAGCCGCAGGCGTCGCGGTCCAAAACTTCAACCTGATGAACGGCTTCGACGAAACGACCGCGCTGCTGCCCTGAGAGTCACCCTCCGGCCGAATCTCCATGCACCGACAAACCCAAAGAACAAAGCAGGCCGGTTCGCACTGATTCGCGAACCGGCCTGATCTCATTTGCAGACCTTCAATCCACCCGACGGATTTGGGCGGACTTGCGGCAACCTAAAACTCGCCGATCGGAACGCCATCGCTGATCGTCGACAGGTTGCGGTACAGCGTCAAGTCGATGTTTTCCGACACGAACTTGACCGAACCATCGCCGAGCAGAAAATGGCAGCCGCCCACGTGCATACTGCCGAACCCCGACGAGTTCGGGCGGTTGTTACCCGCGACCGATCCGAAGTTGGGTGCGTTTTGCATATCACCCAGGCAGGTGGCCTGACCAGCTTGGTTGGTGCGATTGATAGCGCCGACCCATGTCGCGTGACCGAAATCAGTGGCGGCAATGGCGACAGGGGATTGACGTTCTCCAACCATGACGGTGTTGGTCGTGCCGTCGGTGAAGTCTCGCAGGTTGCGGCGGCTGTTCTCACCGAACGACCCGCGATATGTCGCCGTGGTGGCAGGGTTAGACCAGCCCAGGCCACGACCACCGTTGTTGGCGGTGGCGGCCGCGTCCACAATCCAACCGGCAACGCCCGGGTAGTTGGATCGCGAAAACGCGCTGGCCATCGGTTCGTCGGTCGTACCGACGGTACGAACGCTGGCGTTGTCAATCAGCGGTCCACCGACATCGGACGGACAACGGAATCCCGGGACGATCGACCTCAATGCTGCCGGGATCCCGGCGGTGTTGAGCGTCGTCAGAGCCGGGTTAGTGGGCGTCGGGTAGCCCAGGCTGAAGCTCGTCGACAGGACGTTGTACAACGGAGCCTGATCGGCATACGGCAGAATCATGGTTCCCCAACCGTAGTTGAGGGAGAGGCTGGCGGTGGGGTTTTGGCCAATCCAGCCGGGCGGGAACGTCAGGTAATTGTCATGGTAGTTGTGGAGCGCCAGTCCCAACTGCTTCAGATTGTTCCGGCACTGCGACCGCCGTGCCGCCTCGCGTGCCTGTTGAACTGCCGGCAGCAGCAGTGCGATGAGAATCGCGATGATCGCGATCACCACCAGCAACTCAATCAACGTAAATCCAGACTTCCGACGCACACTTCGATGGCCCGCCATTCAGAACCCCAACTTCCCAGAGAGACATGACAAACATGCCGGTCACACCCTGCCAACGCAGGTCGTAAGAGGCTGAACGCTTTCCAGCCTCCGCATTCAACAGTCTAGTTCACGCCGCGACCGCATGATAGCAGAAACAACAGCGATGACTTATGAGAGTGGTGGTCCATCTGCTCCCCTTGGGCAAGACCCCGCCGATCCCACCCCGAGGTCGTCTCTTCAAAAGCTATGCAAGCTGTTTTCTGTAAAAGCTTTACGAAGTGAGAGAAGAGTGAATTCACGGCAGAGTCCGGGGCCACTTGCCCGTCGGGAATCCACTTAGGCTGGCCTTGTTGATTCAGAAAATTCTCTAATACTTCATGAAATTTGCCCCCACCCAGGCCATTTCGATGCGACTCGCAGCGCGATTCTGTCTCCACCCCCAAAGAATGCTCAGACCCGCAGCGCCATTGGGCGGCTGCGGGTCTGTTACGGGGACTGCCTCAAATCCTGAGCGACCTTGCGGTTCCCTGACTAATCGCTGACGACCTCGCCATCCGCACGGTCGCAGAACTTCCGCACGTTCTGGATGTCGATGTTTTCCGACACGAACTTGACCGATCCGTCGCATGCCACGGCATGCACGCCGCCCACGTGGAACGAGTACGGCTCGTCATTCGGACCGCAGTTGTTGTTCGACCACAGGCAGGTCGCCGGGCCGCCCTGAGGCGTCTTCGAGTTGTTGATCACGCTGTTGATGCTGCCCGCGATGTACAGCGAGGAACTCGGGTCTTGCGTGGGGGGACCCGAAACGCCGCTCCCGATATCCGAATCGGCCCATCGGCTCGGAACCGATCGTCCACCCGTCGCCAACTGCGCCGTGTCGACCCCGCGAACGCCACCCACCGTCACCACCGTTGGGTCATACGAACCGACGACATACGGCCGACCGGCATCTTCGACGATCGCCCACGTGTTGCTCGTCCCGTCGGTGATTTCGGCCATCCGGTTGCCGTAGAGACCCAGGGCACTGTCCCGGTCCGAGTTCACCGCCGACGAGGTCGACTTGTCGCGGGCACCCAGCGGAACGGTCGTCGAGCTCGTGCTCGGCCCCTTGATGTCCGTGTAGGCGATCGGCATGTAGTCGGCCGTGCCGTACGCACCGGCAGGGTCGCTGATCGTCACCGGGTTGCTCGGACACTTGTACGGCGAAATCTGCGCCAGCGCGGCCGGACGGTTCACCGCGTTGGTGTAGTGCAGCGAGAAGTTGAACTGGTTGTACAGCGGCGCCTGGTCCATGTAGGGCAACACGGCCGTGAACGTCGAGATCGGGAAGAACGCCCGTCCGATCGTCCCCGAGCGAATCGTCCCTTCCCCGGCCGACGGGAACCGGCTGAACGACGACTCGTAGTTATGCAGAGCTAACCCCAACTGCTTCAAATGGTTACGGCACTGCGAGCGACGGGCCGCTTCACGGGCCTGCTGCACGGCTGGAAGCAACAACGCGATCAGAATCGCAATGATTGCGATCACGACCAGCAACTCAATCAGCGTGAAGCCCTTCCGGCTCACCTTCAGATCACAGGTCTTCGACATTCAGTTTCCCCTCACATCGGTCACGACGAACACAGAAAGGTGTCCAAACCGGGAGCAAGCGCTCTCCCAACAGCGGACGACCTTGCACAGCACATTGCTGTGGGTTAGACCGTAGGTGCGGTTCAAGAAGAAGAAGTTAACTTCATATTAAGAAACGATGTGCAATCCGTCTGAGCCACGGGACCGGATTCCCCCCCAGATACGGCCTGAATCGACGTGATTTAAATGTGTATAAAGTATTTAAATAATTTGCGTTACGACGATTCTGTCGGCTCGTGCAGTCGTTCACGATCGCTCGGGAAACGCCCCTCGCAGTGGCCCAATTCTTATGAAAAATTAACCATTTTTTCGTGATTATTTACAGTCGATTTCGTGAAGACAGTGGGCCGATTGGACTCCCGAAGTCTCTGGCGGGGCTTCAAACCCCGCCCTTGTCCGTGGGCGTTAACGGGTACCGTTCATCAACTCGCGTGACCGTCCCTTTCGCTCCGGAAGGTGCACCAGAGCACAAAAAGACACCTTCGAGTCCTCCCATCGCTCGTCAGACGCGCCCTGATCTCCCCTCCATGTCAGGAGCCACCTGGGGTTCTGGGTAGAATGGGGGTCTTGATCTGCCCATTCCTGCCGGTTGCGGCGACTTTCCCGCTTGTACGGAAGAATCCTGATTTTCCTGCCTTACCGGTGACGATTCCTTTTCCAGCCGGTTACCGCATGGCCGTCTGCAAGTCCCGCCCACTGGGCCGACCATGCGATCAGGAATCACTTGTCCCGTGAAGGGAGCCCCCTCAATGTCGACCCGGAAACTGTGGCTGAGCGTCGCCAGCCTGCTCGTCGTCGCGCTTGCGACCTGCTTCGTCTCGCCTGGCCGCGCCGAAGCCGCCGGACAGGGCCAGCCTTACGACTGGGGCCGGTTCTACTACTACCCCTACGTCTATTACCCCCACAACTTCCAGGCCCCGGTGCAGTACGACAACATGTACTACCGGTACCCGGTCGAACGCCGGATTCCCGTGTACAACGCGAATTGGCACAACTTCTACCCCAGCGAGCAGCCGTACCACAGCGGCCACGCGTTCATTCTGGACGTGTTTTAGCCGTCGCTCCGCGATCCTGTCCGGCTCGTCCGGACGGTTAACGCCGATCATCACACCACGGCCCGATTTCCAACGGAATCGGGCCGTGGTGCTGTTCTTTGGCCCCCTCACTACGGGTAGGGCAGGGGGGGGGGAGCCGGAAGCGTGAGCGCCCGGTGGGTCAGCAATCCCCACCGCTCGCCCACCCCGCCGAAACAGTTCTCCTCAGCCTCGTCCCCGTTTGCGTTGTGGCTGACCTCCGTGTCGGAGATGATCCCCGATCAACCCGGCCGCGTTCGCCGGACGGTGTGGTTCGGCAGGGGATAGACGCGGAGGCTCGGGTCATGCGTGCGGATCGACGGGAGTTTCTCGGGCAGATGGCCAGCGGCTGGACCATGGCCGCCGGAACGGCTCTCGGAGCCGCTGGACCGCTGTTCGCCGGGGCCAACGACCAGAAACCGCCCCGCATTCGCATTGGCCAGATCGGGACGGGGCACGCGCACGCCACCAAGCTCGCGGTCTACCGCGCTTCGCCCGATTACGAAGTGGTCGGCGTGGTCGAACCCGATCCGGCCCTCCGCCAGCGTGCGGAAGCGCAAGCCGTGTATCAGGGGCTGCCCTGGCTCTCGCGGGAGGAACTGCTCAACCGTCCCGATGTGCAGGCCGTCCTGGTCGAAACGCCCGTTCGCGACCTGCTGAACACCGCGGAGGCGGCCGTCGCAGCCGGCAAGCATGTCCACCTCGACAAACCGGCCGGGGAATCGCTGCCACAGTACGCTCGAATTCTGGAGCGGGCAGAGAAGCAGAACCTGCTCGTGCAGATGGGCTACATGTACCGGTACAACCCGGGCGTGGTGCTCTTGCGAGACTGTCTGCGGCAGGGCTGGCTGGGCGAACTGTTCGAAGTCCACGCCGTCATGAGCAAAGTCGTCGGTCCCGACGATCGCATCCGACTGGCCGAGTACCCGGGCGGAATTTTGTTTGAGCTCGGATGTCACATTCTCGACCTGGTCATCGGCGTGCTGGGTAAGCCAGATCGGGTGACGGGAATCGCCCGCCACTCGGCGTCCACCGACGATCGGCTGCTCGACAACATGCTCGCGGTGCTCGAATACCCCGGGACGATCGCCACCGTGAAGTCGTCTGCGCTCGAGGTGGAGGGAGGGGGCAAGCGGCATCTGGTGGTCTGCGGAACCGAGGGAACGCTGCAAATCGAGCCCCTCGATGACCCGAAAGTTCGTCTTTCCCTGTCGAAACCGCGGGGCCAGTTCAAGGCCGGAACACAAACTGTGACATTGCCCAAGTACACGCGGTATGTGGACGACGCCGCCGACATGGCGCGGATCATTCGCGGCGAGAAGGCCAGCGACTTCTCGTATGCCCACGACCTTCTGGTGCAGCGGACGTTGCTCACCGCGTGCGGATTGCCGCTCGACCGCTGATCCTCCGCTCCGCGACGATCAGCTCGACCACTTGCGAACGCATCGCCCCGAAACAGTCGGTAGCGGAACTCGTGAGAGTTCCCAGGGTTCGCATTTCCGCACCGCGTGGGTCGAGCCTCCGGGCGCTGATGCTTCCGGCTCCCGTCCTGCCGTCTGTGATTTCCCGTGGGATAGGCGTCCAGCCTGTCATGGTTCCTGCATTTCCAGGCAGGGGATGACCGGCTGGACGCCGATCCCACAGGTTTTTCGCCGCCTTCCCCGACGAATCCCGCGCCCTGTGAAGATTCTGGCGAACAGCAGGCTGGACAGCCCCTGGACCGGTGACTAAAATTTTCAAAGTGAGATTGAATCTCAGTCTCGACTCTGATCCGCCGTGCGGATGGTGCTGATCCACAACGTTTCGAAACCCGACCCGGAGGTTTTATGCAACGTCATTCCCGTCAAGGGTTTACACTGATCGAACTACTGGTCGTGATCGCCATTATCGCGATTCTCATCTCGCTGCTCCTGCCCGCCGTGCAGCAGGCCCGCGAGGCCGCCCGCCGATCCCAATGCAAAAACAACCTCAAGCAGTTGGGACTGGCTCTCCACAATTATCACGACACCTTCACGGTCTTCCCCCCTTCGGGAGTGATCAACCCCAGCCTCACCTCCCAGCAACCCTGGTCGGCTCAGGCGTTTGTGCTCCCTTACCTCGACGGGAACACGATTTACAACCGGATCAACTTCTCGGTGGGGTATCACCACGCGAATAACACCGGGGCCTACCCCCCCTTTGGACCCGCCGCAACTCGAGTTCCCGTGCTGGTCTGTCCCAGTGAGGTGAACGATCGCGCCCGGATCAGTTCCGGCGGCACGCCCGAGCATTACCCGCTGAACTATGCGATCAGCATGGGC
>JAIXZD010000395.1 GCA_027489895.1 Planctomycetaceae bacterium | reverse complement strand
CCCTCATGACCGCGCGCCAGGGCTTCTCCTCCTCCACCTGGCTGTGCTGCTCTTTGGCCTCTCCGGGTTGATCGGCAAGACGGTCGAATCACCCGCCAGCGTCGTCACCTGCCTCCGCTCCCTCATCGGGGCCGTCGCGATCGCCGTGCGCACAGGGGCCAACCCCACCCCGTCCCAGCCCGCCCCGTGGTCCAGACTGCTATACTCTTCCAGCGGTCTCGCGCCGCCACGCTGCTGGATTTCGAGTTCACCCTGACGACGCTCAGGTCATGACCAGTTCCCCTTCGACCGCGACCAACTCGCCCGGCCGCGCGGCGCATTCGCCGCGCGACGGGGCTGCTGTCGCTGCGGAAGGTCAGGCCGCCTCTGCACCGGCCCCTCCCGGCCCCACCTTCATCGGCAAGTACAAAATCCTCCGCAAGCTCGGGGCGGGGGCGATGGGCGAAGTCTGGCTCTGCCTGCAGCCGGAACTCGACCGTCCCGTCGCCGTCAAACTGATGCGGCAAAGCATCGGCCAGACCGCCCGCTTCCAGCGCGAAGCCCGCTCCGCCGCGCAACTCGTCCACCCGCATGTCGTCCGGGTCTACGATGTCGGCGTCGAAGGCGAGGTGCCCTACATCGTCATGGAGTATGTCGAAGGGCAGCCGCTCAGCGGGCTCGTCGGGTCCGACTACCTCACCCTCCCCGAGTCGCTCCGCATTCTCTACCACGTGGCCGAAGCGCTCGCCGCTGCCCACGAGCTGGGCATCATTCATCGCGACATCAAGCCCTCGAACATCCTCGTCGATACGCAGGGCCGCCCGAAACTGGCCGATTTCGGCCTCGCCAAATCACTCGTCAACGATCCCACCCTCAGCGGCACGGGCGAGCTGATCGGCACGCCCCGCTACATGTCGCCCGAGCAGGTGCTGGCCGAAACCGACGCCATCGACCATCGCAGCGACCTCTTCTCGCTCGGCGTGGTGATGTACGAGATGCTCTCCGGAAGGCCCCCGTTCGATGGCCCACACGTCATGGCCGTCCTGAAACAACTGACCGATTCCGATCCCGACGACCTTGCGCAGGTCGACCAGCGCATTCCCGCGAGCGTCGCGACGCTCTGCACCCGCGCTCTCGCCAAACGGCCCGAAGACCGCATCGCCACGGCCCGCGCCTTCGCCGACGCACTCCGCGACATCCTCGCCGGCGATGGCCCCCTGCCCCTCACCACCGCCCGCTTCAAGCAAGACCAGTTGATCGCCGCCTTTCGGCCGCTCCCCCTCGCCACCGCCTCTCAGGGAATTCACGAACTCCCACAGACGCCGCACAGGCGCAGGTCGCTCGTGGCCGCAGGGCTCGCCATCTCGGGCCTGTTGGCTCTCGGCCTGGTGATTACGGGCACCGCGCTGCTGGGACCAGTCATCTTCCCCCAGCCACCCGCTCCCGAAGACGACCCCGCCAGTGCGGAGTTCGATGCCCGCCTCGACGCGGCCCTCGCCACCGTCAACGAATCGGTCACCGGACCGCTCAAAGTCCCCGAGACACAAACCCCGCGCGACGTCCTTCGCGATCGGCTCGATGACGTCACCGCCATCCTCAAGCGCCGCCCCGACGACACCACCGCCCGCCTCCTCAAGGCCAAACTCCTCCGCCGCGGCGGGGAAATGCTCGCCGCCTCCACCGAATGCACCGCGCTCCTGCAGCTCGACCCCGGCGAACTCGAACCG
This sequence comes from Planctomycetaceae bacterium, assembly GCA_027489895.1. GTDB lineage: Bacteria > Planctomycetota > Planctomycetia > Planctomycetales > Planctomycetaceae > JAIXZD01. The sequence goes on along the minus strand of JAIXZD010000395.1, from coordinate 5,363 downwards.
ACCGTCGAACGCCTCCTCGCCCGCGCCCAGCTCTATCTCGTCTATCTCGGGGCCTGGGACGACCCCTCCCTCCGCTCCCTGCCCGACTCACTGTTCGAAGTCGATCTCGCCACCCTGCGCGCCTCGAACCAGCCGCTCGCCGTCTATCTCGCCTCGCTCGTCTCGGCCCTGCTCAGCCAATCCACTGAAGCCGAAGCGATCGAGGCGTTGCTGAAATCCCGCCCACCGCTGACGGGCACACTCGTCTCCATCAGCGACCTCGCGCTGCTCGAGGTCGACCTGCTCAGTCGTGCGGCCGAGAACGCCTCCGCCGAGATCGACCGGGAAGCCGGTGAGAAGGACAGCGAGTTCGACCGCCTCGCCCGTTACGCCCAGCGCGGCCTCCGGCAAGGTCTCGACGCCGACCCGCAACACGTCGGCCTGCTGTTCCTCAAGGCACTCTCCTTCCAGCGCCGCATTGGCTGGGACGATGGCGAGGGGGCCGACCGCGACGCCACCCTCCGCCGCACCCTGCCCCAGTACGAAGCGACGATCGATCGCCTCCTCCGCGTCAACCTCCGGCAGGGCTGCGATGCCTCGATCGCCCGTGCCGTGCTGGCCGCCAATCTCGGCGAAACCGATCGCGTCGCCGACTATCTCCGCGAAGCCCTCGCCAGCAAACCAACCGTCCCCTCCCTTGCCGCCGCCCGCGCCTGGTATTTGCTCTACTCCCCGCCCGATGGCGTCCACTCTCCCGAGTCGCTCGACCCGATCCTCAAACAACTGGAACAGGCCGTCGAACAGGCTCCCGACGAACATCAGGCCTGGTTCGTTCAGGCGCTCGCCCAGGTGGTGGCCGGTCGCTGGGACGACGCCCGCCGGTCGCTCCGTCAATGCCGTCAAAGGCTTCCCGCCGACTACTGGCCCGAGATCGACGACCAGCACGCCCTCTGGCTCGCAAGTAGCGATGGCCCCTACACCCGCTATCTCGACCGCACCCGGAACATTCTGGACTCGGTTCCCACCCGCTTCGAAACCCGGCAGGCCCTGCACACCGAACTGCTCACTCGCCTCGCCGATTCCGAAATCACAACGAGCGAACAACTGTCCGAGGAGGACGTCCGCTCGCTGACCGCCGGGACGCACTTCACGCTCGCCGTGCAATTCGCTCAGGAAGACCGTCGCGGCGAAGCACTCGCCGAGATCCGCGCGGCTCTCGCCGTCCGCTCTCCCGACATCGTCCCCGACTCTTTCCGATCACACGGCGCCTTCGGCGGCTGGAACGAAGACCCGGAGTTCCTCGCCCTCTACGCCGAGTTCCAACCCCCCACCGACGAACCCCCACCCATCCTCTTCGAACCCGATCCTCCATAGGGTGGGCACTGCCCACCAGCGCTCACCAACAAGGCGGACCAGAAACCAAATGGATCGCTCGAAAGCGCAAACCGAAGCACACTCCACTCCTGCTTTCTTTCCCCGCCGCCCTCCCATGGCCCCTGACCCCTCCGATCGCGAACTCGCTCAACGCGCCGCACAAGGCGACCACGCCGCATTCACCGAGCTCTGTTCCCGCGCCCGGCCTCGCCTCCAAACGCTCGTCATGGGCCTGCTCTGGGATGCCGACGAAACCGACTCCGCCGTTCAGGAAGCGTTCACTCGGGCCTGGGAGCAGCACGCCGAGTTCCACGTCGATGCCCCCTTCACCCCCTGGGTTGCGGCCATCGCCGTCAACATTGCCCGCAACCTGCTCCGCAACCGCGCCCGCCGCTCGCAGGTGACCGACCCGGCCCAGTTCGATCTCGTCGCCCAGGCCGAAGGTCGCCGCCGCGGAGTCCTGTCAGGCATCCTCAAGCAGGAACTCCACGAGCAGCTCTACCGGGCGCTCGATGAACTCCCCCTCCCTCTGCGGGAAGTCCTCGTCCTGCACGACCTACAGCAGCTCGACTACCCCGAGATCGCCCGCCTCACCGGCGTCGCCGAAGGCACCCTGAGGGTCCGCGCCCACCGCGCCCGCGCTCTCCTCAAAGAGTCGCTCGGCTCCCTCGCCGAAACCTGGCTCCAGGCCCTCCCCAAACCCCGCTGACCAGAGCCGTAGGGTGGGCACTGCCCACCAGCGCTCACCAACACGCATGCACCAAGCGGCATTTCTTCCTGCAGGTTGACAAGGAAAGGCGGTCAGGTCGCGCGGCGACAGGAAGCCACACCTTCCGCAACCATCCGCCAAAACAGGCACCCACAACCTCACGCGTGCGCCATCTCGCCCGCCACCCGTCGCCCCGCCGCTTCAATGCACGTCCGCAGAATCCCCGCGTAGTCGAGCCCCATCTCCGCCAGTTGCTCGCCGCGATCGGCGTGCTGAATGTACCGGTCGGGAATCCCCAGCCGACGAATCGTGTCCGTTGACAGACCGGCCGCGTTCGCCGCCTCCATCACGGCCGAGCCGAACCCACCCACCAGCGAGCTTTCCTCCACCGTCACCACAAACCCCGTCTCCGAGATCGCCCGCGCCAGCACCTCCTCATCGATCGGCTTGAGGAACCGCGCGTTCACCACGCCCACATCCAGCCCTTCGCTCCGCAACTGGGCAGCCACTTTCACACAGACCGGCAGCAGCGCCCCCAGGCACAAGATCGTCCCATCCACACCCCAGCTCAGCACCTCTGCCTTACCCAGCTCCATCGGGGAAACATTTCGCGCCACCGTTTCCGCCGTCGTCTTCGGGTACCGCAGTGACGTCGGGCCGCTATGAGCGAGCGCAAACCGCAGCATCGGACCGCAATCCGCCTCGTCGCCCGGGGCCATGCAGACCATGTTCGGAAACACCCGCATCCAGGTGTTGTCGTACGCCCCATGATGCGTCGGCCCATCGGCCCCCACGACCCCCGCCCGATCCAGACAGAACGTCACCGGCAGGTTCTGTAGCGCCACTTCCTGGAAAATCTGATCGAAGCTCCGCTGCAGGAATGTGCTGTAGATGTCCACGATCGGCCGCATCCCGGCCTTCGCCATCCCACCCGCGAACGCAACCCCATGCCCTTCGCAGATCCCTACGTCATAGAACCGATCCGCGAACGTCTCCCGCACCTTCCCCAGCTTGTTCCCTTCGCACATCGCCGCCGTAATCACCGCGACTTTCGGGTTCGACTCCATCTCCCCGTAAATCACTTCGCTGATGACGTCCGTATACGCCCGGCTCGAACTCTTCTTGATCGAGACGACTTCATCATCCTTCCGCTGGAACGGAGGCGGCGTGTGGAACATGACCGGGTCGGCACAGGCCGGTTCGAATCCATGCCCCTTCTCGGTGAACACATGCAGGAGCACCGGCCCCTTGATGTCCTTCACCATCTTCAGGTACTCGCGCAGCGTCGCAATGTCATGCCCATCGACCGGGCCGACATACCGGAACCCCAGCTCTTCAAACAGCATCCCCTGCGTGAGCGATGCCTTCAGCGCCTCCTTGCAGCCATGCAGCGCCTTCTCGACCGACTCGCCGACAATCGGCACCTGCTTCAGTGCCCAACTGATGTCCCGCTTGACCGCGTCGTACATCGGCGCGGTCCGCGCTTTATCGAGATAGTGCGCCAACCCCCCCGTCCGCGGGCAGATCCCCATCTTGTTGTCGTTGAGGATCACCAAAACGTTTTGGTCCATCCCCGCCGCATGATTGAACGCCTCGAACACAATCCCCGAAGGAAGCGCCCCATCCCCAATCACGGCGACCGCCCGCCGGTCGGTATGCCCCAGCCGGTCATCGCCCGCCTTCAGCCCCACCACCGTCGAGACGCTCGCTCCGGCATGTCCCGTCATGAACAGGTCGTAGTCGCTCTCGGCGGGGTTCGGATACCCCATCAAGCCACCCTTCTGGCGGATCGAGGGGAACTCGTGGTACCGGCCCGTGATCAGCTTGTGGGGATAGATCTGATGACCGGTGTCCCAGATCAGCCGATCCCGGCTGAAGTCGTATTCGAGGTGCAGCGCAATGCACAACTCGACCACGCCCAGGTTGCTGGCGAAGTGAGCCGTCCGATCCGAGACGACGCTGCAGAGCGCATCCCGCATTTCGTCGGCCAGTTGGACCAGTTCAGTGGCTGACAGACGCCGCAAATCCTTGGGCGACTGAATCGTTGCAAGCAGGCCGTGGGACATTCTTAGTGGTCTCTCTCCAAGACGAATTGCGCCAGCGCCTCCAAGCGCTGTCGGCGATCACCGAAAATTGTCAGGGCGGAGGTGGCCTGCTCGATCAATCGTCGGGCCTCCGCCTCGCTGCCCGCTTCCCCCAATAACTTGGGATACGTCAGCTTTCCGTGGGCAGCGTCCTTCTGAACCGCTTTGCCCATTATTCCCACGTCCCCACGAATGTCCAACAGGTCATCCGTGATTTGGAACGCCAACCCCAGACACTGTCCGTAAGTGCTAAGCGCCTCGGTTTCCCGTGCACTCGCGCCCCCGCACAGCCCCCCCATCACCAGCGAACTCGTCAGCAGGCACCCTGTCTTACGCCGATGGATCGCTTCCAGTTGGGAAATCGTCAGGTCCGGCTGATGTTCGGCCTCCAGATCGGCCACCTGCCCGGCGACCATGCCGATCATTCCACTGGCGCGGGCCAATTCCGCCACACACGCCGCCGCCACGTCCCCGGGATGGATCTCGCGCGCCACCACCTCGAACGCCCGCGTCAGTAGTCCATCACCCGCAAGGATCGCCAGCGCTTCACCGAAGACCTTGTGATTCGTCGGCCGCCCCCGCCGAAAATCGTCGTCATCCATCGCCGGCAGATCGTCATGAATTAGAGAGTAGGTATGCACCATCTCGACCGCACAGGCCGCCGGCATCGCCCGCGCCGGGTCGCCCCCCACCGCCTCGCACGCCAGCAGGACCAGCACCGGCCTTAGGCGTTTTCCGCCCGCCATAAGGCTATAGGCCATGGCCTCTTGCAGCTTCGGGGGGCAGTCCGATTCCGGGCCGACACGCACCGCCAGCGCCGCTTCGACATCCTGTCGCAGCGCCGTCCACGATCGTTCCAGCTCGCTCACCATCCCCGCCATGCGTCTCGCATCCTGCCCAATGGACGCCCGACCCCGCCGCTTCCCAGCCAGGAATCACATTCCTGCCGTGTCACGACCTGGTCGACGCGATTAGTCGCGTCCCAGCGTCCTCCCGAGTCGCCCATCCAGACGACCCCGGAAAAAATCTACCACCCCCGCGCCCCAATTTCAACCAACCCCTTGTCACCACAGTGGTTACGGGCCATCCCGAATCTGGCGGGCTCATTCACCACCAAGGCACCAACACACCAAGGAAAGGCAGGTCAAAGGGCCAACCCCAGCGTTTTAGCGGCAGGGACCATCGTCGATCGCCCCGAAGCTTTGACTCACCGTTGG
>JAIXZD010000549.1 GCA_027489895.1 Planctomycetaceae bacterium | reverse complement strand
TCCCTCGGCCGAACAGGTCGAACTGTTCGCCGGGCTGGAGGCCGGGTCGCTCGAAGCCCGCGTGATTCCCAAGGATTCGCTCAGCGCCACGGTGCTGCTGAAGAATAACTCCAAGAAGCCGCTCACGGTCAAGCTGCCCAAGGCGGTTGCCGCGGCCCAGGTGCTGAAGCAGGGCTTCGGCGGGGGCGGATTGGGTGGCGGAGCTGGTGGTCTGGGCGGTGGTGGCGGCCTGGGCGGTGGCGGTGGTCAGGGTCAGCAGACCGGCGGTGGTCTGGGCGGCGGTGGTGGCGGTTTGGGCGGTGGCGGCGGTGGACTGGGTGGTGGCGGGGCCGGCGGTGGTGCCGGGTTCTTCTCGATTCCCCCCGAAGAAACGGTCCTGCTCAGCTACCGGTCGCTCTGCCTCGAGCATGGCAAAGCCGAGCCCCGCTCGGCCATGACCTATCGCCTGGTTCCCATCGAAACCGCGACCAAAGACCCTGTTCTGCAAGAACTCGTCACCGCGTATGCCAGCGGTCGGCTCGAAGTGGCGGCTGCTCAGGCGGCCGTCTGGCACGTTGCCAATGGAATGTCGTGGGAAGAACTGGCGGCCAAGGGGGTTGACCACCTGGGCGGTGCCGGTCGGACGCCTTACTTCACGCCCGGCCAACTGGCCGCGGCCCAGTCCCTCGTTTCGCTCGCCCACGCCAAAGTCCGCGATCAAAACAAGGAACGCAAGGAAGTGACGTCCGAAAAGAAGCTGTAGCGCCTCGCCGGCAGCAGCCTCATCAAAAAAATGCTGACCACCGCCCTTGTGAGGGAGCGGTGGTCAGTTCATTTATGAGCACCTGCATTCGCGGTGATCACCCTGCGACCAAGGGGCGACTTCCTCGCCTCGATCAGCGACGAAGTCAATAGACCACGTGCCCACCGACCCCTGACAGGGTCGGCACGCCTGATCTGCCGGCTCATCGACTCTCACCGACGGGGCTTGATCTGCCTTTCCTTGGTGCCTTCGTGCCTTGGTGGTGAAACCCAGACCCCAAGCCGCCGCTAAGACTTGGGCGGCTCGGGCAGGCGTTTGAGCGTGCCGTTCTCCAGCTCCTTGACGACTTCCGCCAGGAGGGCCGGGTCGTCGGAGGTGACCACGTGGTTGATCCGGTCGGGCGGAACCCGCAGGCGGGTCATCGTGTCGTGGGCGGTTTCCCAGAACTTCGCCCGCTTCTTGCCGCTCGCCAGGAACAGGTTCGTGCAGAGTTCGGCCAGTTGCTGCGCATCTTGTGCTGGGCGATTGTCGTAGAACCGAGAGATGATCTTCTTCTGATAGCTGGAATACTCTCGATCGGCCATGGGTGCACGTCGTCACAGAGGGGAAAACCGCGGTAGAATCGATCCGGATGGCAGAGAGGGCGGCCCTGGTTTCGCCGCAGACACGCAGGCCCACTCCGTCAACGTGTCGAGTTTAGACTCGACCGTCCCCAACTCCAACGGCAGCCAGCCACAGGCGGCGACTGCGTGAGTTTCCGGGCGACGTAGATCATCGGACAAACACCCCGCCAACTTCAAAGCGAGTGGGCGGGGTGCGGTTCGGAATTTCGAGATTGTGCGGTGGATCGCTCGAGATGAGCGTCCCGCCCTACAGCGAATCGGCCATCTTCTTGGCGAGGCTTTTCACCTGGGCCGGGCCGTTCGCCTTTTCCAGTTTCTCGTAATCGGCCAGCAGCGTGGTGGCGAGCTTTTCGTCGGTCGCCTTCAGGGCTTCGATGCCGCCCTTCATGCCGGCGAGGGCACTGCCCGCGGCTCCGGAACTGGCAATGTCCTGCAGCCGCTTTTTCAGCTCTTCGCGGGAATTGGCGGCATTGAGCTGCTCGGGCGAGAGGCTCGGCGCGGTGGACTGGCTGGAGCCACAACCGGTCGCAAAACCGACGGACGACATCAGGAGGGCAAGGGCGAGAGCGCGGCGGAGCATAGTTGTTCTTCCCGGCAGAGATGTTGAGCAGGAGGGTCGCGACGCGGCTTCATCCCGTTGCCCCGCAAGGTGGCAAGGTCGGCCCGTCGAACAGAACCAGGAGAAAAGAAAACCGGGGGCGAACGGAGATCCGATCGCCCCCGGCAATCCAGCAGAGTGTGCCGTTTGAGACTGCGAACTGCGATCACGGCCCGAGACCAAAAGCCTGGGGCCGCCATCGTGACTACAGCTCGGAAACGGTGTTCCCATCGGCGATCGCGCCAGAGCGCTGCCAGTTGAGGTTGTCGGTGTTCTCGCTCACGAATTTGACCGAACCGTCGGCCATCAGCGTGTGCACACCGCCCACGTGCAGGCTGCGCGCGGCCCAGACTCCGGCGCTGTCGTACCAGCCACATCCCGAACACGGATGGCAGTCCGGGTTCGGGCTGTTGGGCGAGTTCAGCGTGTTGAACAGCGTCTGGGCACCAATCCCATTCATCCACTGGCTACGAACGTGGCCATGCAGGCTGGCGGTTCCAGCGAGACATGTAACACCGTAGGCATCCAGTTGGGCCTTGGTCGCAAAGCTGTTCGGCATCCCCGAGGGGAACGCCTGGCCGCGAACCAGGTTCCGCTGGAGCTTGAAATTCGCGGCCGTGGTGCTGTTGTTCCCGGTGGTCGATTCCGACGCCATGATCGTATTCGACGTCCCGTCGGTCACATCGGCCATCCGGACGTTCGCGTAGTACTTGAACATCCCGACTTTGTCCGCAGCGCCCACGCCCCACCACACCGAAGGACCGGTGGACATGACGTAGTTGTTACCGGGCTCGGTCGTTCCACCCGGATACTGGGTGTCCGAGGGACAGAGAAAACCGGGGATCCTGATTCGCAACGCGGCCGAGTTGTTCGGCGCCTGGTCGTACATCAGGTTGAAGTTGAGCTGGTTGTAGAGCGGCGCCTGATCCACATAGGGCAGAATCTGCGCCTGCACGCTGAACCCGCGCCAAGCGCAGTTGCCCGTACAACTATCCCCGATCGACGGAGAGACCGAGAGCGGGAACATGTTGAAGTTGTCGTGGTAGTTGTGCAGCGCGAGCCCGAGCTGCTTCAGATTGTTGCGGCACTGCGAGCGGCGCGCCGCTTCACGGGCCTGTTGCACGGCTGGCAGCAGCAGTGCGATGAGGATTGCGATGATCGCAATCACGACGAGCAGCTCAATGAGCGTAAAGCCCGCCTTTCGAGACGGTTTCACCAAAAACGACATGCTTTTCCTCTGCGGAGTGAAGAAAAAAACAACTCACCAACTTTTCAAAGAATAGGGTGGCAAACCACCACGGTCAATCGGTATCCGTGCGACAAAACAGTGCCTAACGAAGCCTAAAGCCTTACGAAACGGTTACATCCGGAAAACGCGAGACGAGCGGCCCGGATAATTATTAACCCCAAAAGGGGGAGAGACGTTTCGATGAAAGCCGACTTTTCTTGATGTTCTGATGAAATCGACCAAGTCGATGACGCAAGCTGAGCAAAATGGCAAGTCGAGCCGTGCGGACTGGGCGACGCCACGGCCCGGGAATTCAATCCCACCCGGGGAACCGTCAGGGTTTTCCTCTTGTTCACCGTGCGATGCTTGCACCGTTTCGGGGCAAGCATGCCAACGGAGGAACGACCGGGCCCTCCCCGAAACCGCGACTCCCAGTGAACTCCGCGATGATGAGAGTCGCAAACAGCTCACATGTTTGCCCCGCAAAGACGGTGCAAACATGGCACGGTGAATTCACCCCGTGTTCCCAGGATTCCAGCAAGGGAACCTGCAGAGAGCCCGTGCGCGAATGACTTCAGCGCGACGCGTGAGCTAGGGGAAGTGTCTTCCAGCGCCGCCAATCACAAACAGTTCCGACCCGCTTAGCACCATTCGCGGATCAGTTCGCCTTCGATCAGCCGGACCGGGCGACCATCGGGGGCCTGAACCATGAGGTCGGTTGGCAGGCCGATCTTGTGGTAGATCGTGGCCATCACATCATCAGTGCGGTATTCGTTCTTGATCGGCCGTTCGCCTTCGACATCTGTCGCACCGAGGACCGAACCGCCCGGCACGCCGGCCCCGGCCATCACGGCAAACCCGGCCGTCGCCCAATGGTCGCGACCGCTGGCCGAGTTGATCTTCGGTGTCCGGCCGAAATCCGACATCCAGACCACGAGCGTGTTGTCCAGCAGGCCGCGTTCTTCCAGGTCCTGCAGCAAGGCCGGCAGCCCCTGATCGATCGGCGGCATGAGATTGTTTTTCAGCGAGACGAAGTTGTTGGCGTGCGTGTCCCAGCCGGGGCTGGTCACGGTGACGAACCGAACGCCCGATTCGATCAACCGCCGGGCCAACAGCAGCCGCTGGCCAACGGTCGTCCGGCCGTAACGGTCTCGCAGTTTGGGGTCTTCGGAACCGATATCGAACGCCCGGCGGGTTTCGGGGGCGGTGATCATCGAGAGGGCCGTCTTGACATGTTCGTCGAGCGCGTCGAACGCCTTGGGCTGCGCATCGGCCTTTCGCTGCAACTGGTCGACCATCGTGAGCATCGACTTGCGCCGATCGACTCGCGAAAAACTGATGCCACCGGGCGGCGTGATGTCCCGCACCGTGAACTGGGCGGCGTTCGGGTCGGTCAGCACTTCGAACGCGCCGTGCTGGAGGCCCAGGATTCCGGGCATCCCGCCGCCAAACTCGCGGCTGACATCGCCACCCACCTGCATGAACGGAGGCAGGGCCGACTTGAACCCGTACTGATGGCTGACCACCGACCCGACACAGGGGTAGTGCGTTCCGGCATTGAAGTTTCGGCCCGACATGCACCACTGGTCGGCCAGTTGATGGCTGCCGTTCTGGGGGTTCCAGCTCCGCAGGACGGCGAAGCGGTTCAATTCCCGGGCGAGGTTCGGACAGACTTCCGAGAACTGCACGCCTGGGACGGCGGTGTCGATCAGCGAATAGGGGCCGCGGACGTTTTCGGGAGCAAGAGGTTTGGGGTCGAGCGTGTCGTGATGACTGGCACCGCCGAGTGACCAGATGAAGATGCAGTTCATGTCCTTGCCGGACCGACCCGCCCCTCCGGGAGCCGAGTTGGCTTTGGCGCGGTTCGCCAGCACCATCGGCAGCGTAACTCCCAATCCGCCCAGAGAGCCCACCTTCAACAACGACCGACGGCTCAGGCCAGCACAGGTGCGCATCATCGCGGCAGACAGGTCGAACATGGAGGCACTCCAACAGGCGAGACGGCCTGACGGGCACTTTGCCATCAGGCAGAAATTCGAGAGGAGCACTGCGCTCCCCTGAGCAAGGTGGGGCTTTCACCGACTCACAGGACGCGAGGTGGGCGAAAGGATTTCAGGCAGGTTGATTCGATCTCATTTGGTTTCCGGAGAGCGGCAACATTCCCGATCTCGACGATTCTCACTGATGAAAACGCCGATCCCGGAGACAGTGACGATCCCATCAACCTTTTTAAGTATAACAGCCGCAGGGGGTGACGCAAGCCGGTATCGGTCATGCGGAACCGAGCATGGGGTGGAAGTCGGAAGCGTCAACGCCCGGAGCAGGAGCGATTCTTCTCCAATCAGCCGGGGGCAAACGTTCCCCTTTCGTCTGATCGCCTCCTGGAAACGGTAAACTTTGATGTTTTTCCGGTTGGGGAACTGACCGGAACGGAGGGGGGGGGAAGCCTCACGGCTTCCGCTACGAGGCGGTGATTTTCTTGAACGACCTGTGAGTTCTCGATGGAAACCCGAAACTCACCGCCCCGATGCCCACCCTACCTTTAGTCTTCGGTCGAGCGGAGTTTGGCGAGGACGGTGTAGTCCTCGAGGGTCGAGGTGTCCTGCACTCGCTCTTTGCCGGCCGCAATGTCGCGCAGCAATCGCCGCATGATCTTTCCGGAACGGGTTTTAGGGAGAGACGACGTGAACCGGATCTGGTCCGGCGTGGCGAGCGCACCGATATGCTTGCGGACGTGCGCGGTCAACTCTTTCTTCAGCGCGTCGTCGCCGTCGCCCGTTCGCAGGGAGACGAAGCAGCAGATGCCTTCCCCTTTGATCTCGTGCGGGAAGCCAACGACGGCCGCCTCGGCCACGAGCGGATGCGAGACAAGTGCGCTTTCGACTTCCATCGTGCTTAGGCGATGGCCGGAGACGTTGAGCACGTCGTCGACCCGCCCCATCACCCAGAAATAGCCGTCTTCATCGCGGCGAGCACCATCCCCGGCGAAGTAGCAGCCGGGAATGTCTCCGAAGTACGTTTTGACGAACCGGTCGTGGTCGCCGTACAGGGTGCGGAGCATGCTGGGCCAGGGCTGACGGACCACGAGCAGCCCGCCTTCGTTGGCGGGCAGGCTCTGCCCATCGCGGGTGACGATGTCGGCCACCACGCCTGGCAGCGGCCGGGTGCAACTGCCGGGTTTAGTCGTTGTGCAGCCCGGAAGCGGGCTGATCATGATCGAGCCGGTTTCCGTCTGCCACCAGGTATCGACGATCGGGCAGCGTTCGCCGCCGATCACACGGTGGTACCACATCCAGGCTTCGGGGTTGATCGGCTCGCCCACGCTGCCCAGGAGCCGCAGACTGGACAGATCGGACCGATCGGGCCATTGGTCGCCCCACTTCATGAAGGAGCGGATCGCGGTGGGGGCGGTGTAGAAGATCGAGACGCGGTATTTCTCGATCATTTCCCAGAACCGGCCTTCATTAGGCCAGTTCGGTGCGCCTTCGAACATCACGGTGGTGGCCCCGTTGGCGAGCGGTCCGTACACGATGTAGCTATGGCCCGTGATCCAACCAATGTCGGCGGTACACCAGTAGGTGTCGTCGTCCTTGAGGTCGAAGACCCACTTCGAGGTCATCATCGTGCCGAGCAGATACCCGCCGGTGGTGTGCATCACCCCCTTGGGTTTGCCGGTGCTGCCCGAGGTGTAGAGGATGAACAGGGGGTGCTCGGCGTCGAGTTCGACGGCGTCGCAATCGGCCGAGATGTCGGCCATCAGCTCGTGCCACCAGAAATCCCGGCCCGCCTGCATGGTGACGGGGCTGCCCGTGCGGCGGACAACGACCACCTGCTGGACCGAAGGCGACTTCGCGAGACTTTCATCAACCGCGGGCTTGAGGCAGACCTCTTTTCCGCGCCGCCAACTGCCGTCAGCCGTGACGATCAATTTCGCCTGGGCATCGTTGTTCCGATCGGCGACGGCGTCGGCACTGAAACCGCCGAAGATGATTGAGTGCGTGGCGCCGATCCGCGCGCAGGCGAGCATCGCGATCGCCAGTTCGGGAATCATCGGCATGTAAAGGGTGACCCGGTCGCCGGTCTTCACGCCGAGCTTTTTGAGCACGTTCGCGAATTTGCAGACCTCGCGATGCAGGTCCTGGTAGCGAAGCACGCGGACATCGCCCGGCTCGCCTTCCCAGATGATCGCGGCTTTGTTTTTCCGCCACGAATCGAGGTGCCGGTCGAGGCAGTTGTAGGAGGCGTTGATCTTCCCCCCCACGAACCACTTGGTGTTGGGCATCGTGCCGTCGAGCACTTTCTGCCACTTCCGGAACCAGTGCAGGTGCGTTTCAGCCAGTTCGCCCCAGAAATGAGAGGGGTCGTCTTTCGCCCGGCGCCACATCGCCTCGTACTCGGCGTCGCTCTTGATGTGCGCCGCTTCAGAGAATTCGGGGGCCGGCGGGAAGGTCCGCGTCTCCTGCAGGACGCTGGTAATGTTGCCGGACGGGCCGCTGGACATGAGCACAAGCTCCAGAGAGGCGAATCAAGGTTGGGGAAGAACAGGTCGGCATTCACGGCGAAAGGCCGCTCGCCTAGGGCGTGAGTGCCGCGGGCGATTCCATCGAGACCGGTCGATGGTAAGCCCATGTCGGCGCGATTTCAAACGACCCCCACATCCCACAGCTTGCGCATGTTCAAGGAGTTGAGCGCAACCTGAAACCTGGAGGTAACGCCTGGTTAGCAATCGGGGGCAGAGCGCTTCCAGGCGTTAACGTCTTGGGGCGACTCATCCATCGCACTTCGTGCAGATTACTCATTCGCCGCAGTCGCAAGGAAGGCGCGGGCATCGAGGGGGATAACGGTGCGGGCCGGGGCAGCCTGCCTGGCCCTAAGAATCTCTCCCGGTGGCGCTTAGGTCACCAGTGGCCGGTCAAAAATGTGGTCCGGTCGTAACGATTGTGATGGCTGTTCCGATTGTTCCTATTCTACCCAATCTGTTGATTCTTCTGTTTTTAACAATTCTCGGCATTGTGCGTGCTTTAAGGGTGGTGACGAACAAACCGGTTGTAAGACCGGTGCGGGCTGGCCAGAGTCGGTAGTGCGGAGAGCGATCGCTCTCCCCGACGGGTCGGCCCGAACGGGCTTCTCGGACGAGGGGCCTGGTGTCGGTCCCGTTACGGTCCAGGAGGACACACATGAAGCTGTTGCAGACGTTTTGGATGGCGGAAGAAGGGTTTGTGGTTTCGTCGGAACTGATCCTCGTGGCGACGATGCTGGTCATCGGCATGCTGACGGGCCTGAACACGATTCGTGACCAGGTGGTTCAGGAACTGGCGGACGTGGGCGACGCGTTCTCGGAAATCAATCAGTCCTACTCGTACAGCGGCATCACGTCGCACTCGGGCAGCACGGCCGGTTCGGGCTTCAACGACCTGAGCGACTTCTGCGAGCAGAACGGTCTGGGCCTGAACGGCGACCAGTCGACGACGCAGGAACCGCAGTGCGTCGAGATCAACACGATCGCCGCGGAC
>JAIXZD010000461.1 GCA_027489895.1 Planctomycetaceae bacterium | reverse complement strand
GTCCCGCCGCGAGCAGTTCGCCCGGTCCGATCTCACTCCCGACCAATCAAACACCACGCTCGACGCCGCGGAGGAAGTCCATTATCTCCTCGCCGGGCTGCCTCCGTCCGATCGACTCGTCCTCTCCCTCTTCTACCTGGAAGAAAAATCCATCGCCGAGATCGCCGAACTGACAAGCTGGACCGAATCCCGCGTCAAGGTGACCGCCCATCGAGCGCGGGTCAAACTGAAAGAACTCGTCGCACGCGAGCGCAGGAAGACCGACCATGGCCAATAACTCCGATGAAGACTGGCTGCGCGACCGCATCGCCCTCGCCCGCCGCGATCCAGGCCCCGTCGTCGATGTCCGCGCTGCCGTGCTCCAGCAGATCGCCAACAGGCAGATCGCGGTTGAACGCGCCAGCGGCGGCCTCCGCGAACTCGCCCTCGTCTCGGCCGTCTCCAGCCTCGCCGCCTGCCTTGCCCTCGTCCTCGTCTGGCCCGTCGAACAAGCCCTCTTCGACCCGCTCCTCGGCTGGGTCAACCCCTTTACCATCCTGAAGCCCTGAGCCGCCGCGTCACTCCGCCCAGCCGCTCTCCGCGAGGATCCCTTCATGACGACTCCGCCCGATCCCCTCGACACACCGGCCTCGCGCTGGCGACCCACGCGCCGCGGCGTCGCACGCCTCGCCGGCTACCTCAGCCTGCTCGTCGCCGGCATCGTCATCGGAGCGGCTGGTCATGCCCTGTTCCTGCGGGCTCAACTCCGCACCCTGCTCGAACAACCCGACCAGATCGTCCCGCTCCTCATGGCCAAACTCCGCTGGGACCTCAGCCTGCGCGACGACCAGCTTCCCCGCGTGGAAACCTGCGTGCTCCGCCATCAACACGCGATGTCGGCCCTCCACAGCGAGTTCCTGACCCGCCTGCACGCCGAGTTCGACCAGTTCGCCCTCGAAATGGAACCCCCGCTCGACGACACCCAGCGCAAGCTGTTCCGCGCTCGCTTCAGCGCCTTCCGCTCCACGATCGTCCCCTTCCAGGCCCCCGCCAAACCACACCACCCCCCAGAAACCCAACCAACCCACCCCACCAAAACTCCGTGACAACCCGCACGCAACGCCCCGCCCGATCACTCTCCCCCGAACACCCCTCCACCGACCCCTCACAGGGTCGGCTCGCCTGACCTGCCCCTCTCACCAACAGCGCACAAACTACCGTGCCTTGGTGCCTTCGTGCCTTGGTGGTAAATCAACCGCCCCCCGCCTGCGCACTTTTGACTTTTGACTTCGCGCCAGCGCCCCTCTCTTTCCTCTGGTCAATTCTCATTCCCTGACGCATAATAGACTGCCGATGGATTAACGCCCTGCCGCAGGCTGACCTGCCTCCCCCTCCCACACCCACCCCGCGTGAGCACCTCATGCCGACCTCGCCGCCCGAACTGGCCAGTCGCCGTCGCATCCTCGCCACGCTCGCCGGCGGCGCGACCGGGTCACTCCTCGGCTCCCAGGGCTCTTCGAATCGGTTGCTCGCCGAATCCGCCCCCCTGCGTCGCCCCGCAGCCAAAGCCAAATCGCTCATCCTCATCTTCAATGGCGGCGCTCCCAGCCATATCGACCTCTGGGACCCCAAACCCAACGCCGCCTCCAACATCCGCGGCTCATTCGCCCCGATCTCCACCGCCGTCCCCGGCCTTCAAATCAGCGAGCTGATCCCCCGCCTCGCCCCCCTGACCGATCGCCTCGCCGTCGTCCGCTCCGTCCATCACCAGCAAAGCTCCCACAACTCGGGCATGTACTGGTCGACCGTCGGCCGCCCCTACCGCATCGACAGCACGCTCATCAATCCCAGCCCGACCGACTACCCCAGCCTCGGCACCCTGCTCGGCTGGCTCGCGCAGCGCGACGGATACCAACTTCCCCTCCCGCCCTACGTCATCACCCCCCGCCCCCACTGCGACAGCTTCCTCTACCTCACCCCCGGCCAGTACGGCGGCTGCCTCGGCAATCGCTACGACCCGTTCGTCCTCAACGCCGACCCGGCCGAGAAGAACTTTCGCGTCCGCGACCTGGGCCTCGTCGAAGGAGTCCCCGAACCACGCGTGGCCGACCGCCGCGCCCTGCTCGGCCAGCTCGAACAGCACAACCGCCTCATCGCGGCCCCCGCCGCCCAAGACCTCGAAACGAACCGCGCTAAAGCGATGGACCTGATGACCTCGACCTCCGGGGCCAGCGCCTTCAACCTGGCCGCCGAACCCGACGCCGTCCGCGACCGCTACGGCCGTCATTCCTGGGGACAGTCGCATCTCCTCGCCCGCCGACTGATCGAATCCGGCGTGAAGGTCGTCACCACGGTGAACGGCCCGAGCATCACCTGGGACACCCACAAAGACAACGAAAACCAGCTCAAAAAGCGGCTCGTTCCGCCCATGGAACAGGCCTACGCCGCACTGCTGGAGGACTTGGCCGAACGCGGCCTGCTCGATTCGACGCTCGTCGTCTGGATGGGCGATTTCGGACGCACGCCAATCATCAACGCCGACGCCGGCCGCGACCACTGGCCGCACTGCTACACGATGGTCCTCGCGGGGGGCGGCATTCGTGGCGGCCAGGTCATTGGCGAATCGGACAAAACGGGAGGCTACCCCATCGCCCGCCCCGTCACCCCGGCCGACATCCACGCCACCCTCTTCCACGCCCTGGGCTACGACCCCCACGCCATCACCTACCTCACCACCGACGGCCGCCCCACGCCCCTAAGCGAAGGCGAAATCCTCCGCGAACTGGTGTAGCGCCTCAGCGACCAGGGGTTCACGACAGGCAGCGTTCACATCAGGCGAGCCGACCGCCGGTCCTTGATCTGCCTTTCCTTGGTGCCCTTGGTGCCTTGGTGGTCAATCCCCTCATCCCTACCGCTGCCGTTCCCCTCTTGCCTCGGGGAACGACTCTTCGGTACAACCCCGCGACGACTTGCCCCGCATCCGCAGGGCAGGTGCTGATCTGGTCCGCGCACTGCTGGCGCGCGGCCGTCGGAATTGATTCGCCTCTTCAAGGATGGAGAGTTCGCCGTGGTGCTTTGCTTCCCCTGGTCTCGTGCGGTCTGCCTGTCGCTCGCGCTTTCCGTCCTCGTCACCCTCGCCGGGTGTGGTGGATCGGGCACAACGCCACCCACGGGCCAAACCGCTGGACCACGGACCGCCTCCACCAGCACGGCAACCCCCCTCCCCACCACCTCGATCACTTCGGCCAACACCGCCACGGGTGCAGGGACTGCAACCGCCGGCACGGCCGACGATGACGGTGACAACGACGAAATGTTCGCCGACAAGCCGGGCGAACCGGCCACCGTCGAAGCCGAAGGCGATCTCGAACCGGTCGCCGTTCCCGAAGCAGGCAGCGTCGAGGCTGCCCTGCAGGAGATGACGACGCTTCGCCTCACGCCGCCCAAGTCGGAAAATGTCGACGAACTGAAGGCCGAGCGCAAGGCCCGCAACGCCAAGATCGTCCTGCTCGCCCAGGATGTGATCACCCGCACGCATGACGCGGCCGACAAGGATCGCCTGTTCAACGCCGCCGTCCACCACCTGATGGAAGCCCGCGTTCAGCTCGCCCTCGCCGGAGACAAAGAGGCGATCGATGGCCTCTACGGCGATGCCGGGGCACTGTTCAAACGGAATCCCAAATCGAAGGCCGCCGCCGAAGGCGCCTATGCCCTCGTCAACCTCGCCTACAGCCAAGCCCGGCAGACCACCCCGCCCGACCCGCACTGGCTGCAGGAGTTCGCCCGTCAGGCCAAGCACTACGCCCTCAGCTTCCCGGCCGAAGAACTCAAGGCGGTCCCGCTCTTGTTCACCGCGGCCCGCAGTTGCGAACTGAACAACCTCACCGAACAGGCCGTGGATTGCTACACCACGATTCAGCAGAGCTTCCCCCGCAGCCCGTTCGCCACCCGGGCCGTGGGCATCAGCCGGCGACTCGCCCTGCCCGGCCAGATCGTCTCCCTCACCGGCCCCAAGCTGGGTGGTGAGATGCTGACCACTGACGACCTGCTCGGCCAGACCGTCGTCGTCGTGTTCTGGTCGACCGAAACTCAGTCGTTCCGCGAGATTCTCCCGACCCTGCTGCAGGCGCAGGCCAAGTACGCCAAGTCGGGCGTCTCGTTCGTGGGCGTCAACTTCGACGTCGACCCGTCGAAGGTCAACCCGTTCCTGATCGAACAGAAGATCGGCTGGCCGCAGATCGTCTTCGAGAAGGAAACCCAGCGTGGCTGGAACAATCCGATCGCCACGTTCTACGGGATCATGGACATCCCCACGATCTGGGTGATCGACGCCCAGGGTCAGGTCGTCAGCACGACCGTGGCCGCCAGCGAACTCGACAGCCTGTTGGAACGCCAGGCGAAGTAGGCCGCTGCGCGAAGCCGCTGCTACTTCTTCTTCGCGCGCTCCGCCGCCTCCGCCAACACGCCCTCCGGATCGTCGTTGAACGCGTCGCGACAGCCCGAACAGCAGACGTAGTAGGTCTGCCCCTTGTAGGTGACCGTCGACGTCCCCTTGCCGCCCGTCACGATGCAGACCGGCTCGCCCGCGCCCTCGACCGCCAGACGCGTCCCCGCGCGGGTGTAGCCCACCTCGGCCACACGGCGGAACTCATCGGCCCCCTGGGCCTTCTCGCCGAAGAACACCAGCGTCCGCTTCTCGTTGAGCGGGGTGACGATCACGCGCTGCTGGACGCCCCCGGCTTCGCCCGCCGTCAGCACCAGCTTGCCCGCCTCCCAATCGCCCGTGTAGAGCCGCTTCGTCTCGTCGCTGAGCACGGCAATCAGCTCGTAGCGCTTTGCGGAGACGTTCCAGGTGAGCGACGCCTGCTTGAGCAGCTTGCCTTCGGTGACGACATAGTCGATCGCGGGGGACTCGCCGCGCAGGTTCCAGACCCAGTCCGCCGTCTCCGTCCAGGCCCCTTTGTTGGAACCACGTAGAGGCTGCCCCACACCCCGCCAGCCCCCGATCAGCGGGTTAAGCCGGGCGAGCTGCTCCCGCGCGGCACCCGTCGTCGAAGCATTGATCGACGGAACCGGGTCCACCGCCCGGACCACGCCCCCCAGGCCAGCCATCAGCAGCACCAGCCCAACGCGCCACCCTGTTTTGAACTGCCTCATGAAATACCTCGTTGCAGGGAGCCGATCGCGACCGTCGTCCGGAAATGGGCCACTCCACCCTACGGGGATTCCCTCTGCGGTTGTCGTCTCCACATCCGGTAGAAGTCTAACCCCGCGAGGGACGCCAGGGTTCCGCCCGTGAGCCGTTGTCGCAACGGAAGTGAAGACTTTCACCACAGTTATGGCCGGTCGGGGTGCTGCGGTTTCGACGCTGGAGCCGGTCCACACCCGCTCGCCCTTGAAATCAGGCTCGTCACCACAACAATTGTCGATACTTGGATTTCCGACGACAACTGGGAGCAGAACGCATGCCACACTCGACCGACAACACCGGCCGCAGCCAAACTCGCACGAACCACCCGCTGGTCAAATCCCGAAAGCGGGCCTCGATCGCCGCGCTCCTCGCTGGAGGATTGCTGTCCACTGGTCTCCTGACGACGGGTCTGCTGGTCGGGGCCGAGCGGGCGGGTGCGGGCCAGGTGCCGAATGGTCTGCCGGACCTGATCGTTCCTGCGGATAACCCCCTCACGGCCGAGAAGATCGCCTTGGGCAAGCAGTTGTACTTCGATACTCGGTTGTCGGCCGACAACACGGTTTCGTGTGCGACGTGTCACGACCCGGCCAAGGGGTTCTCGAACGGGGACCAGTTTGCGACGGGAGTGGGCGGGAAGAAGGGCGGACGGAACTCGCCAACCGTCATTAACGCGGCCTATCAGGCGTTTCAGTTCTGGGACGGCCGGGCCAAGACGCTGGAAGACCAGGCGCTGGGTCCGGTCGCCAATCCGATCGAAATGAACCTGCCGCTGCCCGAGATGGAGAAGCGGCTGCGGGCGATTCCTGGTTACAAGGCGCAGTTCGTCAAGATTTTCGGCCGGGAACCGGTCGCGGCGGATGTGGCCAAGGCGATCGCCGCGTATGAGCGCACGGTCCTTTCGGGCGATGCGCCGTATGACAAGTTCGTCGCGGGGGATACCAAGGCACTGTCGGAGGCGGCTCAGCGGGGCTTGAAGCTGTTCAACGGCAAGGCGAACTGTGCGGCCTGTCACTCGGGCCCGAACTTCACCGACAACGCGTTCCACAACATCGGGATCGGAATGGCGTCTGATCACCCCGACACCGGTCGCGAAGCGATCAGCAAGATGGAGGGCGACTTCGGGAGCTTTAAGACGCCGGGCCTGCGGGAGATCGCGCGGACCGGGCCCTACATGCACGATGGCAGCCTGAAGACGCTGAAGGATGTGATCGAGCACTACAACCGGGGCGGGACGCCGAACGGGACCCTCGATGAAGAGATGTTCCCGCTCAAGCTGACCGACGCGGAGAAGGCTGACCTGGTGACATTCATGGAAGAAGCGCTCGCCAGCCCGAGCTACCCGAACCACACGGCCCCCGAGTTGCCGAAGTAGATCGCCGAGCGAATGCAGCGAGTGCGTGTTCGCACTCCGCTTGAGATTCCACCGCCCCGCCCCGCGAACAGTTCGCGGGGCGGGGTGTTTTTGTTTGTCGCGGCGATGTTCGAGCGGCGGGGGAAGCCTCACGGCTTCCGCTACAAGAGGATGCGCGTCGCCGATTCCACCGACCCCTCACAGGGTCGGCTCGCCAAAGCGCCCCCACCAGCTCGACCCACTGCCACGCCTGCGCACTTTTGACTTTTTACTTTTGCCTTTTGACTTGCCTCTGGCCTTCTCTCCTTTTCTGAACAAAAAGTATACTTTTGTTCAGTTATCTCTTGACGACCGGATGTACCGCACTGAGGGTCGGCCGCGTGATGTGTGACACGGGGGTGTCACGGATTCGGGGCTGAAACTCGAGAGCGAGGGTGTCCATGAGTGTCGTCAATCAGAACGGCGAGAAGATTCTGCTTCCCGCCAAGAACCCGGATGCGTTCTGGGGGCATGTCATTGAAGAGTACGCGCACCGCGATGTGGTCGCGTGCCGGAGGCTGGCGATGCTGACGCTGCGGGAGCTGGCGGGCTGGACGTATGACCGGATTGGCCTGGTGTTCGAGGTGAACGCGGGGACCGCCTACCGGCAGATCGACCGCGTCACCAGAACGTTTCGCGCGGAGTTTTGCACCGACCGCGTGGGCCTGAGGCCGCACGAGTCGGACCACGATCGCGACGCGCTGATCCGCGGCCTCGACGAGGTGGAGTTCGACCGGGTGGAGTTTGACGATCCGGACTGCGATCCCGAGGAGCGCGATGATCACGAAGAGCGGCGGGGGGAATGGCCTGTCGACCGACGCGAGGAGTCGCGGGGGTTGCGGGCGCGGTGGGGCCGGGGAGGGTGCGACTGATGCGGCTGGAACGGATCGGGATCGAGCGGCTGGTGGCGGCTCCGTACAACCCGCGGAAGGAGTTGAAGCCTGGCAGCGCGCGGTGGAAGCGGCTCGAAAAATCGCTGGCGGAGTTTGACCTGGTGCAGCCAATTGTCTGGAACGAACGGACGGGACATATCGTGGGTGGGCATCAGCGGGTGGCGATTTTGCGGCAGCGCGGCGTTCAGGAGGTGGATGT
>JAIXZD010000349.1 GCA_027489895.1 Planctomycetaceae bacterium | reverse complement strand
GGCCGTTGAAAAATCGGAAGACATCCGGGTCATCGACACTGAGATCAAGTCCCTCGCCAAGGACGCCACGCTCGTTGAGGCACTGATCGCCGAAGGCCGCAAAACCAAGGCTGACGATCCCGAGGCCCTCAAGTTCGAGCCGGCCTATGTGCTCGCCAATCTCGCCGCCGAAGCGAAGCAGACCGATGCGGCAGCCGAGTTCTACCGGCACATCATTGCCGTCTGGAAGGACAAAGCCGAAGACGCCGTTCGCGAACTGGGCGGCCACTTCATCGATGTTCGCCGCTATGCCGATGCCGCCAAGGTGTTCGAAGATGGGGTCAACGATCCCAACCTGGCCGATTCGCGGCCTCAACTGCTGTTCTGGTTCTCTAACGCCCTCGAACTGGCCGGGAACACCCCTGCGGCCCTCGAAGCGATTGCCCAGGCCCGGCAGGCCATGCCTGACAACCCAGCCCTCGCCTTCCAGGAAGCCTGGATCTACTACCACAGCCAGCAGTGGGACGAGGCGATTGGTCGATTCGAAAAGATTCTGACGACCTACAACCAGCCGCAGTTCAAGCAGATTCACCGCCGGGCACAGTTCAGCCTCTCGAACATCTACGTTCAGAAGGGCGAGATGCGCCGCGGCGAACAGATCCTTGAAGATGTCCTCAAGGAAACGCCGAACGATCCCTCGGTCAATAACGACCTGGGGTACCTCTACGCCGATCAGGGCAAGAACCTCGAACAGGCCGAAAGCATGATCCGCAAGGCCGTCAAAGCCGAACCGGAAAACGGTGCCTACCTCGACAGTCTCGGGTGGGTCCTGTTCAAGCTCGGCCGCGGAGAAGAGGCGATCCCTCACCTCGAACAGGCGACGGTCAAGATCGGTGCGGGGGGTGACGACACCGTCTGGGATCATCTGGGCGATGTCTACGACAGCCTCGGCAAGCGGGACAAGGCCCTCGAGTCGTGGAAGAAGGGGCTCGAATCGGCCAAGGCGCAGCCCAAGCCCGATCCCAAGCTCATTGGCAAGATCGAAGAGAAGATTCGCAATCGCGAGAAGGCCGACGGAGCCGTCCCCCAAGGCAAGGGAACCCCGTAAAGGCAATTTCGTGGGATAGGCTTCCAGCCTGTCAATTCCGGTTCGGAAAGCAAAAGACTCGACAGGCTAGAAGCCTATCCCACCGCGGGAATTGAACGCATGACCGGGTCATTCTCGCGGACCTGGATTTTCATCACGACGGACAGACCATGGCAGGACATTCACACTCCGCGAATATTGCGATTCGTAAGGGCGCCCAGGACAAAAAGCGGGGCGCTCTGTTTGGCCAGCTCAGCAAGGCCATCATGGTCGCCGCCCGTAATGGCGGCAGCGACATCGCCACCAACCTGCGGCTGCGGTACGCCATAGACAAAGCCCGCGCCAACAGCATGCCCCGCGAAAACATCGAGCGGGCCGTCAAGAAAGGCTGCGGCGAACTCGAAGGCGAGACCTACGAAGAACTCGTCTACGAAGGGTACGGCCCGGCCGGAACGGCCATTCTCTGCGACGCGCTGACTGACAACCGCAATCGCACCTCGGGCGAACTGCGGTCCCTGTTCGAGAAGGGCGGCGGCAATCTCGGCGCGACCAACTGTGTCTCCTACATGTTCGAGCGGAAGGGCCTGTTTGTCATCCCCGCCGGGCACTGTGAGGAAGACCGGCTGATGGAAATCGCGCTCGGCGCTGGGGCCGACGATGTCGCTCTGCAGGGAACCGTGTTTGAAGTAACCTGCGACCCGAACTCCTTCGAGACTCTCAGGTCCGCCCTTGATGACGCGAAGATCGCCTGCGACTCCGCCGAGATCACCCGCATCGCCGCCAACAAGGTCGATCTCGACCTCGAAAACGCGATCCGCGTGCTCAAACTGATCTCGACTCTCGAAGAGAACGAAGACGTCCAGAGCGTCACCTCCAACTACCAGATTCCCGACGACATCCTGCCTCAGGTTCAGGCGGCCCTGGGAGATGGCTAAACCCGCGGGCCTTGAGAGCCGGAAGCGTCGGCGCCCGGAGTGATGTCGGCTAGTCAGGCCCGCCCACAGCGCGGAACACAATCAACAGGAACTGCACCCGACGGGCCTTGGGCCGAACGGGAGTTGGGGAGCGGGTGGCAGCCGGTATGGCGCGAGAAGCGATCATTCGAGGAGACGACGAGGAACCGACCCGGCGGAAGCCGCTCGACGTCCCCGATGAGCCCCGTACGCCCGAAGAAGACCGGCAGGACGAAGAGCTGAGGCCGCAGCGCCTGGTCGATGTCGTGGGCCAGCGATCGGTCGTCGAACGCCTGCAGATCATGCTCAACGCCGCCAAAAAGCGGAGCGAGCCGCTCGGTCATCTGCTGCTCGATGGTCCGCCGGGCCTGGGCAAGACCACCTTCGCCACAGTCCTGCCGCGGGAGATGGGCGTCGATGTGCAGATGACCGCCGCCCCGTCTCTCATGGCCCCCAAAGATCTCCTCCCGTTTCTCACTCAGGCGAGCTATGGCTCAATCCTGTTCATCGATGAAATCCATCGCCTCCCCGCCACCGTCGAGGAGTTCATCTATCCGGTGATGGAAGACTTCCGCGTCGACATCACGCTGGGCGACGGCCTAAACGCCCGCACGATCAACATGAAGCTCAAGCCATTCACCATCATTGGGGCAACCACCCGCAGCGGCATGCTCACCGCCCCGCTCCGCGATCGGTTCGTTAACCGCGAGCATCTCGAGTTCTACGAAGTCGACGACCTGGCCGAGATCGTGCGGCGCAGCGCCAAGAAACTGAAGACGGAGATCAGCTCCGAGGCGACGTACGAAATCGCCAAACGGGCGCGCGGCACCCCCCGCATCGCCAACAACCTGCTCCGCTGGACAAGGCAATACGCCGACAGCGAAACCGACGGCCGGATCACCACCTCAGTTGCCGACGATGCCCTTCGCAAAAAAGAGATCGACCCGCTCGGCCTCGACCGGATTGACCGCCGGTATCTGTCGACGATCATCGACATTTTTGCCGGCGGCCCGGCTGGCCTCACGGCCATCGCCCACAGCATGAATGTCCCCTCCGACACACTCGAAGACGAAGTCGAGCCGTTCCTGTTGCGACAGGGGTTCCTCCGCCGCACCTCGCGCGGCCGCGTCCTCACCCCTGCCGCCTACCTCCACGTCGGCAAAAATCCCCCGCCCGAAGCCCATGGCAACCTGTTTTGAACCGAAGTCGATTCGACCGTAGGGTGGGCACTGCCCACCTTTGCTCACCAACACGGCCCGCCCCAAGACATTTGGATCGCCAACCGGCGATGTCGATTCACGGCCTGCTTCACCTGAGTCCGCGTCGGTTGAAGCCGGGGGGATGCGTTACGATCGATGACCGCGTGTGAGCCAAGG
>JAIXZD010000365.1 GCA_027489895.1 Planctomycetaceae bacterium | reverse complement strand
GGCGGCTGCGGCACGCGTGGCCCTGGAATCGGCGGGAATCTCGGTGTTCACCGCCGATTCGGAAACGATCAGCATGGATTGGATGCTGGCCAACGCCATTGGGTGGGTAAAGCTGGATGTGCCCGCGGCCGAAGCGGTTCGCGCCCGTGAGTTAATTGAGCAGGCGCGGGCGGAGTCTCACGAGGGGGTTTTGGCTGGCGAGGCGCCTGCCGGTGAGTTCGCGGCCGATGACCTTTGCCTGGCCTGTGGCGGGAGTCTGCCCAAGGGCGAGACGCGCTGCGCCGCGTGTGGCTGGACGTACTCCGAGGGAGCGGCGGCTGACGGGTCGGCTGCGGATGAAACCTGAGAGAGTCGCCTGGGGTAAAACGCGATGTCTGGCGATGGGGAACAGGCCAATGCACCTTGGGAGGTTCGAGTCATGTTCAAGGGATTGAATGGAATAAGCCGTCGCGTGTTGGTGCTTGGACTGTGGGTGGTCGTCGCGGGATTCTCCATCGGGGTGACTGCGGGCGAGGGGCCTGTCTCACAAGTTGTGGTTGCGAGCAAGGGCGAAGCCAAGACGATCTCACGGTGTGGCGAAGGGTGGCTGGAAACGCTGTCCGGCTACCACGTGTTGCATCTCAAGGGGACGCCCTATGAGATGGGCTACCAGCAGGGCGTGCTCCTCAAGGCGATGGTGCATTCGAACATGCACAACATCCTGATGGTGAAGGGGAGCCAGACGTTTGACTTCGGGCTCGTCAAACTCAAGCCGCGGCAGGCGATCGAAGCGATCGTCAACATCCAGAAGCCCTATACCCCCGCGAAGTACACCGAAGAAATGGAAGGTCTGGCGGCCGGTGCGGGGATCAAGGTGAAGGACGTCGTCACGGCGAACTTCATTCCCGAGTTGTTCCACTGCAGCGGATTCGCGGTGATGAACACCGCCACGAAGGATGGCACGCTGTACCACGGCCGGGTGCTGGACTACGCGATCGACTGGGGGCTGCAGGAGCATGCGGTCGTTGTGGTCTGCGAGCCTGAGGGGGGCATTCCGTTTGTGAACGTCACCTATGCGGGGTTTATTGGCTCTGTCACGGGGATGAATCTGGAGCAGGTTTCGATCGGCGAGATGGGCGGACGAGGCCTGGGGCACTGGGCCGGCGTGCCGATGGCGTTTCTGCTGCGGGATGCGCTGGAGCGCGGGAAGACACTCGACGAGGCGATCGCCGTGTTTCGCGACAACCCCCGCACCTGCCAGTACTACTACGTGCTGGCCGATGCGAAGACGAATCGGGCCGTGGGGATGGAGGCGTCGTGGGATACGTTCCAGTTGATCGAGCCGGGGGCGAGCCATCCGCTGCTTCCCAATGGCGTCAAGGATTGCGTGCTGCTGTCGGCGGGTGATCGTTATCACGAGTTGGTCGCGCGGGCTCAGGCGGGGTTGGGGACGTTCTCGGCTCACACGGCGATTGACCTGATGTGTCGTCCTGTCGCGATGAAATCGAACCTGCACAATGTACTGTTCGAGCCGAAGACGTCGCGGTTCTGGGTCGCCAATGCGACGGCGGATAAGCAACCGGCGGCTGAGCAGCCTTACTACGAGTTCAACCTGAAGGAGCTGCTGGCGCGGAGGCCTGAGGCGGGGGCGCCGGTGTATGAGTTGCCGGCGAACACTGCGGCGAAGTGATGGTCTTCAGGGGGGGCGGGCCGCGGGAGGGGTGGCGCGGGTCTTGGGAAGCGTCACCGCTTCCGCTACGAGGGTGGGGCGGGTTGGGAAGTGTCACCGCTTCCGCTACCACCAGCGGGTGGGAGGGCGTTGGCGAGTTCGAGGAATTCGGACTCGGTGAGGATGCGGACGCCGAGGGTTTTCGCTTTGTCGAGCTTGCTCCCGGCCTCTTCGCCCGCGACGACGAAGTCGGTCTTTTTGGAGACGCTCCCCGCAGCGTGGCCACCCCGTTCGTGAATGAACGCCTTGATGCTGTCGCGCGTGAACTGAGTGAGCGTTCCGGTGACAACGATCGTCTTGCCAACCAGCGGACCGGCGGCCGGTGTGGGCTGGTCGGTGATGGGCGACCCGAAATTGAGGCCGAGGCCGCGCAGTTCTTCGATCAGCGTGTGGCCATGCTCGGAGCGGAGGAAGTTGTAAACCGAGGTGGCGATCACCTCGCCGATTTCGTCGACGCGGGAAAGCTCGTCGACTGATGCGGCGCTGATCGCGTCGAGCGTGCCGAACCGGTCGGTCAGAATCTGCGCGGTTCGCACTCCCACATGCCGGATGTTGAGGCCGGCGAGCAGCCTCCAGAGCGGTCGTTGCTTGGAGGCCTCGATCCCGGCTAGCAGGTTGTCGACCGATTTCTCGCCCACGCGGTCGAGTGTGAGGATGCGGGCGCGTGGTTCGGGTTCGGCGAGGCGGTAGAGATCGGGGAGACGCTGGACGATTTGGGCTTCGGTGAGCTGTTCAATCAGCTTGACCCCCAGGCCTTCGATATCCATCGCGGCTCGCGAGGCGAAGTAACGCAGTGTTTCCCGGAGTTGGGCGGGGCAGTTGGGATTGGGGCAGCGGATGTAGACGCCGCCTTCGTCCTGAATCCAGGGGGTCACGCATTGAGGACAGGCGCTTGGAATCTCGACGGGCGGCTGCTCGGTTTCGCGGCGATGCTCTTCGACGCGGACGACGTGCGGGATGATTTTTCCGGCCTTCTCGACGACCACCCAGTCGCCCAGTCGCACGCCCAGCCGCCGGATCTCGTCGCAGTTGTGCAGGCTGGCCCGGGACACGGTGGTTCCGGCGATCTCGACCGGGGCCAGATTGGCGACAGGCGTCAGGACGCCCGTCTTGCCGACCTGCCAGTGGACTTCCAGAAGCTGAGTGATTCCCTCGTACCGCTCGAACTTGAGGGCGATGACCCAGCGCGGGGACTTGCTGGTGGTCCCCAGACTGTCGCGCAAGGCTATGCGGTTCACCTTGACGACGAACCCATCGACCTCGAAATCAAGCGCGCCGATGTTCTCCATGGCTTCCGTGACGTGGGCCAGGACCTCGTCAATCGTGGCGAATGTCCGCACCTCGGGCGTGACGGGAATCCCCCAGGCATTCACCGTTTGCAAGAGGTCGGTGTGGGTCGCGAAGTCGACCCCGGTATTCGCCCCGACGCTATGGGCGAAGAACCGCAGTTTGCGTTTGGAAGAGAGCGCCGGATCGAGCAGTTTGAGTGCGCCGGCCGCGGCGTTTCGCGGGTTGGCGAAGGGCTCTTCACCGGCCTGAATCTGGGCGGCGCGGAGGTGCTGAAAATCGGAGTTGGCGATGTAGGCTTCCCCCCGCACTTCGAGCCGCTCGGGCGGGGCGTCGCAGTCCAGTCGCAGGGGCACACCGCCCATCGTTCGCGCGTTGTGGGTCACATCGTCGCCGCGGCGTCCATCACCGCGAGTCAGCGCCAGCGCGAGCCGGCCCTGTTCGTAGATCAACGCGAGGGCGACTCCATCGACTTTGTACTCGACGACCAGTTCGAGCGGCTCGCCAACCGGCAGCAGCTTGACGATGCGGGCGTACCAGTCGCGGACTTCGCCTTCGGAGTAGCCGTTCTCGATGGAGAGCAT
>JAIXZD010000389.1 GCA_027489895.1 Planctomycetaceae bacterium | reverse complement strand
GGTTCGCCTGGAAGGACCAGAGCGGAACGCGAACGGCTGCTCCCCCGTCCCGCTGCCAGACCAGCTCGCTTCGCGCCAGGCCCAGATCGTCGCGGGCGACATACTCCAGGGGCACAACGGCCGTCGGAGTCACCTGCAGGTCGGCCGCGGGCTTTTCGAGCGTCACCTCGGGCGTCTGATCGGCGAGGACACGAAACTCGTACCGCGGCACCTCGGCCGGTTCGAACCCTTCGAGGTCCTTGAGTTCGATGGAGTAGGTCGACACGCCCACTTCGGTCGCTTGCCATGTGATCTGAAAGTCGCGTCCGTTCCCGTCGACGGTCGCCGCGAGCGGGTCGGCATTTTTGACACGGATCGCCGCCGACTGAATCGGTCGACTCGAGCGACCCCGCAGCTCCAGTCGACTGCCCAGCCAGGCTTCAATATCGCCCAGCCCTTCGGGCAAGTCTCGCGGCGGTAGGCCAGTGTAAGCCGGTGGAATGATGCGAACGCGGACGGCTTCGAGTTTGGGCACGGGGACGGCCTGAACCTCGTACCAGGGCATGGCTCGATCGTCACCGGCCGTCACGCGGAATCGAGTTCGACCAGCGACCGCCCGAAAGAGGACGCTGGCCACATCGCGATTCTGGTCCGAATTGTCACGCAGCGTCATCACCCGCAGCGGCTCTTTCCGTGGTTCCGTTGCATCCCCTGATAGCAGTTCGAGCATGACGCGCGAGGGCAGGCGGCCGGTCTGGTTTTCGACCAGCACGCGATACTCATCCCCCAGCGCGATTCGCGGAACATCGTCGGCCGCTGGTTCCAGTGGCTCCCATTCCGTCGAAAGCAGACGCAGGTTGACTTGCCTCGGCCAGGCGGGCGCCGACCACGGCAAGAGCAGCCGCTGCAGCGCGACCCACGTGGCCGCCTGATTGGCGAGCATCAGCACGACGGCGAAACCGCAGATGCCTACCGCCAGCCAGGCCATGCGGCGGACGGGCCGGGCCTCGATCACGTCGTCGATGGGCAGGCCCGCGAGGGCTTGTTCGGCCCGCTCGGCGGCCAGCCGCTGGAGTGCCGGGCTGCCCGAACTGGTGGTGAACCGGTCGCCCACAAACTGGACGACGCTCGCCAACCCATCGCGCAGTTCGGGGAAGTGTTCTTCCAGACGGAGCGCCACATCCGCCGTGGTCATTGGTCGGCGAAGCGGCAGGACCAGTCGCCTCCAGATCACGATCAGCGTCGCACAGACGGCACTAAGAGCGAGCAGGACACGCAGCCCCACGTCGTCGAGATGGAACATCCAGTCGAGCAGACCCGCCAGGGCCAGCGTCCCGACGAACACCGCCACCGCAGCCGACAGGCCGCGCATCCAGACGAGCCGTCGGACACGGGATGCGAGCGAATCGAGCTGTGTGTCGAGAGTCGTCGCCATGGCCAGCAGACCGTTCGAGAAGATTTTCGGTACCGCGACCTCAGTCCGGTCCGGATAGTTTACGACATCCTGCCTGCCGGGGGCGAGAGCGAGGTGGCGAGAGGGGCGCGCTCGGAGGCAAGTCGTCCTTGGCGCGGAGTGACGTTTTGAGGGACCACCAAGGCACCAAGAGCACCAAGGAAAGGCAGGTCAAGGGGTGAGCGGCCGCCCGTTGATGAGGGTGAGTGTGAGGGGTCGGTGGCGAGCCGACCCTGTAAGGGGGCGGTGGTTTCCGGCGCTCAGGGTGGTGATTTGCACTTCAGTCGCCACCGTTGGCAATGTTCCACTTCTCCCTGGCATCGCACGATTCCACCGACTCCTGACGGAGTCGGCTCGTCTGCGCCGTGCGCTTGCGGGCGTCATGCGATCGCAAGCGAATCTGCCCAATTCAGAGCGTGAGGGGCTTGACACGCGCGTCGCCAGTGTATTACTGTCATTATACACTCATGCACGAGATCCTCCTCCAGCTTCGCTTGTCGCCCTCTTCCGGGGTCCCGCTTTACCGCCAGCTTCAGGACCAGCTTCAGGCCCTGATCGCCAGCGGAAAGCTCGCCCCCGGCAGCATGCTCCCCTCCGTTCGGCAACTCGCCGCCGGGCTGGAGATCAACATGATGACCGTCTCCAAGGTCTACAGCCGCCTCGAGGCCGACGGCGTCATCGAACGCCTCCGCGGAACCGGCATGCGGGTGGCCGAGCGGACAGCGTCCCGCACCCTCGCGCTCCGTCAGGCCGACCTGATTCCGCTGGCGGAAGACCTGGTCATGCGCGGCGAACAGCTCGAACTCAGTCCCGACCAGATCGTCCAGGTTGTTCGCCAGATCATCGCTCGTCGAAAGGCATCGTCCTGATGGCCAGTCTCGCCTCGTTCTCGTCGCCAACCCCAGGCGGTTCCGCTCTGGATGACCATCCGATCCTCGCCGTCCGCGGCGTCGAGAAAGCCTTCGGTAAAACCCGTGTGCTCCAGGGGATCGACCTCGCGATCCCGCAAGGGGCGGTGGTCGGCCTGCTTGGAACCAATGGCTCGGGCAAATCCACGCTGATCAAATGCCTCGTCGGGTTGCTCAAACCGGATGCGGGCGACTTGACCATTTTCGGCGAATCCTGCTGGAACCTTTCGGCCCTCGCCAAAAGCCGCATCGGATACGTCCCCCAGGAACTGAAACTGTTCCCGTGGATGAAGGTGAAGCACGTCGTGAACTACATCGCGGCCTTCTACCCCACCTGGGACTACGACCTTTCCAACCGGCTGATCGATGAATGGGATCTGCCCCGCGATCACCGCGTCGGCCCCCTTTCCACCGGACAGATGCAAAAACTGGCGATCATCCTCGCGCTGGGACATCGCCCCGATCTCCTGATCCTCGATGAACCCGTGGCCAGCCTCGATCCCCTCGCGCGGCGCGAGTTCCTCCGGTCGATTCGCGAACTCGCGGCCGACGAACGCCACACGATTCTTTTCTCGACGCATATCACATCGGACCTCGAACGGATCACGTCGCATGTCGCGTTGCTGCGCGACGGCCGGATCGTCTTCCACGAGGAACTCGATACGCTGAAGGACCGGTTCAAGCGCGTGCTCTTCACGCGATCGCGAGGGTTTCCGCCGGATTTCACCGTGGCCGGGGCGCTGCACGTCGACATCGCGGGCACCACCGCCCGCGTCACACTGACGGATGTCGACGACGACGTCTTGGCACGATTGGCTCGGGAGGAGCAGGCCGAACTCGTCGTCGAAGACCTGAACCTCGAAGAGATTTTCCTGGAGCTGCACGAGAAGCGATAGCCCCCATCCGGTTTCGGTTTTGAAGAACTCAGTGGGATAGGCTTCCAGCCTGTCGGCTTTCCGCAGTTTCCGAAGCGGAATTGACAGGCTGGAAGCCTATCCCACGACCACCCCATAGCGATACCCACACGGGACGCCCCTGCTGAACCCAGAGGTCCGACATGATCTGGCGACCGTATCCGTACATCGCTCTCGCGTTCTTCTCACGGCGCGTGGTGCAGGTCCAACTACTCGCCGTGGGAATGTTCTGCGCCATGATCTGTGCGGCCTTGCTGGGGATCGGCCCAGCGGAGGCCCGTCTCGAACCGCATTACCGCATCAATTGGGAACATGAGTGGGTCTATCTCCCCACCGATCAGCGGCGGGAACTCGACCGGGCCGGGCTGATGTCCACGCCCGCATCGCGAACAGACCAGCGAGTCTCCTATCTGTCGCTGATGAACTCGCGCAAAGGGGATGACGGCCGATCGATCCATTTCCTCCCGGATGCGTTTGGTCGCGACGAAATGGCCCGGATCGCCTCGCGGTTTCCCGCGCTGCGGTCACTCAAGATCTGGGGGCATGTCTCCGCCGAAGGCTGGACCGGTCTGGCCGGGGCCGATCGACTCGAACATCTCGAGATCCAGGACGGCACCGGCAGCGAGATGGCGTCCCTTGAAGCCCTCCCGCATCTGCCGGCGATGGAACGGGTCATCACCCGCATGGGCAGCTCCGCCACGCTTCTCAAGGGGCTGGGGCGCAACAATCCCCAGGTGCGGCAGCTCATGTTCGGCGACATTTACGTCGGGCAGCGTGGACAGAACCTTCCAGTCTTCCCGCTGGAAGGCCTGACCAGCCTGGAGGAAGTCGCGATCCACCCCTCCTCCGAACCCGCCGAAGGGGAACAGCTCTTCGCGAAGTGGGACCCGAAACACTCCGTCCTGTCGAAAGGGTATCGCTTCAGCCCGCCTTCCGAAGAGCTGCTCACCGCGCTCAAGGCAATGCCGAAACTGAAGCGGGTCTACTGCTACGACTGGAGCGCCGGAGATTGGGGCGTGGCCGAAATCCAAAGCGCGCTCGGCTGGCGAGTCGCGGTCGAACAGGGGACCGTCGTGCGCGTCCGCGACAATGGCGCACCGTTCGTCGCCATGGCGGTCGCACCGGCCATGTTCTTTCTGGCGTTTGTGCTGACGTTTCAGTCGGGCTCGACCTTCTCGCACGAACTGAGCCAGACCGTCCCCAACTACTCTCGCCCGCACCTGATCGCGTTCGGCGGGAGCTTCCTCGCCCTGACGCTGTTTTTTGCATTGCCCCTGAACAAGTTGACGGGGCATTGGGTGACCGGCGCTGCCTACGCGCTGTTTCTCTCCGCCACGATCGCGGTCGCGTTCGGTGGCATCCAACTGCAACTGCGACCGAAATGGATCGTGTCGCTGCTGCAGAAGGCGTTCCTGCCGCTGTTCATTCTGGTGCCGCTCGCTCCCGCACTGTCCCAAATTGCGGCTGATCGCCACGGGGAGCAGCCCCACTGGCTGATGGAGCGCGCGCTGAACCTGTTGGTCACGATCGTCTCGCCACCGCCGCTCCTGATCGTCACGGCCCTGGGAATCGGCGTGACCTGCAGCCTCTGGTACTTCGGCAGTCTGCCGCGACTCGCGGGGCGGATGCAGTCAGAAAATGCCGGGAGTGCGTTCAATCACCCGTTCGATCAAAGCCGGGCGCCGGCCACCTGGCCGAACACGATTCAAAGTCCACAGACAGCACAGTCATGGGCGTTGGGAAACTACCCGAAACTGGAAGCTCCGTCCGTACCGCCAGGACTGCTCGACACGAGCGAAGCGAGCGACCGACTGGAGTGGGCCTTCGGACAGGGCCAGTCCCCCTCTTCCCGCTTGGTCCACCTCTGGCCGTTCGCGCTGTTCGTGCCTGCGATTGCGATCTGGTATCGCCAGCAGTTGGCTGCAGGCGACATTCTGGGCGGGTTGCTGATCCCCCTGACACGCATAGGGCTGATGTCCGTCCTCGTCCTCGTCGGCGTCCGAATGGCGATGGCGGTTTCGCGCAGACCGTACTGCCCCTATGAAGCGATGCTCCCGCTACCGCGCGGCGACTATCACGCCGCCCTCGAGAAACTGCATTGGCGGACGCTCGTCAGTCCCGCGTCCTGGGCAGGCGTCTGGTGCGTGTTGGGAGCGGCCCTCACGCTCTTTCGAAATGGGGCAGAACGCCCCTTCGACGTCCTGTCGTTCCATGCGCTGCTGGGGGTGATGGTCGGTACGTTTGCATTCGCGGCTTCTGAGTACGCGCGCTGGGCACTGACAGTTCGCTCGGACCAGACGGTAATGATCGTGGGGTGTTTCCTTGGCATCCCGATGATGCAGGCGGGGTTCCTGACTTCGCTGTTTGGCCAAATGACCGGCGACCTTTCCACCGCGACCATGATCACCCTGTTGGTGGGGAGTCTGGTGGCCTTTGCCGTGGGAAACGTGTTCTACGTCGTCAACGCGCACCGTTACCGCAGCCTCGAATGGGGAAAACTCGGATAGCTCGCCCCGTCGTGCCCTCCGGTCCCACATACACTTCCGACCGGTCCGCGCCGCACCTATGATCGAAATCTCCGCTGGTACGCGACAGGGGTCGTCGTGGCGGGAGGTACGGTCAAGCGCTCGGGCGAGGTTGATATGTGGGGCTGGAAATCGTGGGTGACTTGTCTGGCGGTCGTCGCGGGACTGATCTCGGGGTCTGAGACGGCCGTGGCCGCCGATCCGGTTAAGCCGACCCGGATGCTCATGATCACCGATAGCCAGGGGTTCAAGCATGGCGCGGTCACCCGTGACAAAGAGAAGCTCGCCCCGGCTGAAGTCGCCATGATCCAGCTTGGGACATCGACCGGGCTGTTCACCGTCGATTGCTCGCAGTCGGCCAAGGCCGATTTCACGAAGGCGAACCTCGCGAATTACGACCTCGTCATGTTTTACACGACGGGGAACCTGGGCGTGGCGACCGAGGACCTCGACTACTTCTTCAAGGAATGGCTGACGAAGAAGGGGCATGGTTTCATCGGGGCGCACTCCGCAGCCGACACCTATGGCGACTACCAGCCGTACTGGGACATGGTCGGCGGCACGTTCAATGGCCACCCCTGGAACGCGGGCGACACGGTGACAATCACCGTCCACGACACCGCCCACCCCGCGATGAAACCGTTCGGGGCCGAGTTTCAGATCAAGGACGAAATCTACCAGTACAAGAACTGGCAGCCCGAAAAGGTCCGCGTGCTGATGTCGCTGTCGATGGAGAAGACGGGAATCAAGAAGCCCTATCACGTCCCCGTGGCCTGGGTGAAGCAGTACGGTGAAGGGCGAGTCTTCTTCACGAACCTGGGCCACAACAACGAGACCTGGGCCGACAAGCGGATGATGGAATCGATGACCGGTGGCATCCGCTGGATTCTCGGGAAGGAGCCGGGCGACGCGACACCCAACCCGGCTGTGTCCAAGGCCGAGGAAGAGAAGGCGAAAGCCGCCGCGCCGAAGTAACGGATCGAAACACAGGTGGAAAACCTCGTTGTGGTCACCTGATCAGCAGATCGGAAGGCACAGCATGGCGTGGGTAGTCTCTCCGAGGTGTCTGTTGGTTTGCGGGGCTCTGCTCGCCGCGGGGTCCTCGTCTGGGACTGTCTGGGGACAGGAACTGGCCGTGCAGCAGCCGGTGTTTGGCGTGACCGGCGTGGCGACGACGGTTTCAGTCCCCGATCGCGGCCGCGTGGGATTGGGGGCAGTTTCACGAGGCGGGGCCGCGCAGAGTTCGTCCGGGTTCGGCTGGCGGCAGCGCGGTCGCTCGTCGTTCGCGGAGCAGTCGAGCCTCTCGGTGTCGGTCACGATTCACGATTTTGACGAACTGGATCGAGCCGCACTGGCCGCGCGGCCCACGCCTTCGCGTTCACGGCGCGAGCTGTCACCGCGGGCGGAATCGGCCTGGCAGACGCTGCACTCGCGTCACGGGCGGTAACTGGCCGCGCTGTCTGACCACGTCGACGGGCCGGTGGCATTGCGTGGCGAGGTTGGAGACAATGCTCGGTTCGAGGCGACGGCCCCCCCGTGGGACGTTTGCCAGATCCTGAGGTGTCTTCGACGGAGCGCTGGGTGACGTATGAGTAGCGACGTGAGCGGCATGCCGCGGACTCCCCGATCGAACACCGCCAAAGCCGTCATCGACGCCGGTGCGCGGACCCCGCCTTATAACCTCGACGCCGAAAAGGGGCTGCTGGGCAGCGTGCTGCTCGTCAACGATTACCTCGACGAGGTGGCCGACTCGCTGCGTGCCGAGCATTTTTATCTCGATGCCCATCAGAAGATTTACTCGGCGCTGATGGGGTTGCACGATGCGGGCGTGCACGGGTTTGATGCCGTCATCGTGGCTGAGGAACTGGAAAAGCGGCAGCAACTGGCCGAAGTAGGCGGGGTCGACGCGCTGATCGACATCCTCAACGCCGTTCCGCATGCCGCGCACGCCAAGTATTACTCGGACATCGTTCGGGAAAAATTCGTCCTGCGCAAGCTGATCCTGGGCTGCAGTGATGTACTGCGCGACTGCTACGACTCGTCCGAGCCGACGGAAGACCTGCTCTCTCGCGCGGAACAGACGATCTTCCAGATTCTGGAACAGGAAGAAGCCGGCGGGACGATCGAGATCAAGGACATTCTCCTCGATACCTTTGATCGTCTGAAGTACCGGATGGAACACAAGGGGGACGTGAGTGGCCTCACCACGGGCTTTGCCGACCTCGACAAGCAGACCAACGGCCTGCAGCCGACCGAACTGGTGATCCTCGCGGCCCGTCCCTCGATGGGGAAAACCGCGTTCGTCTGCAACATCGCCGAGGCGATTGCCGCCCGCGCCAACAAGGGCGTGCTGATCTTCAGCCTGGAACAGTCGAAGCTCGAACTGGCCGAGCGGTTTCTCTGCATTCGGGCCAAGGTTCAACTCCACAAACTCCGCAAAGGGGATCTCGACGAGAAGGAGCGTGACGATCTGCTCTTCACCGCGAGTGAACTGAGTGAGATGCCGCTGTTTATCGACGACACCCCCGGCCGGACCATGGCCCAGGTGAGCGCCATCGCCCGCCGGGTGAAGCGCAAAAGCGGGTTGGGAATTGTCATCATCGACTATCTCCAGTTGCTCGAACCGGAAGACAAACGAGCGCCTCGCGAACAGCAGATTGCCGGGATTACTCGTCGGTTGAAGTTCCTCGCCAAGGAAATGGAGATTCCGGTGATCGCGCTGGCCCAGCTCAATCGCGGGGTGGAACTGCGTGAAGACAAGCGTCCCAAGCTGGCCGACTTGCGTGAAAGCGGTGCGATCGAGCAGGACGCTGACATCGTCATGTTTCTGCACCGCCCTGAAATGTACGACCCGAACGACCGTCCGGGCGAAGCCGAGATCGTCGTCGCCAAACATCGATCCGGCCCCACGGGAATCGTCCCGCTCACCTTCAACAAAGCCTCGATGCGGTTCGAGAACTTCAGCCCGCTCCACGAACCAGCGGGCGGCTACGTCTTCCAAAGCCCCGGCGACGGCGGCGGTTTTTAGTGGCGACGCACCGTGGGCCAAGCCGTAGGGTGGGCATTGCGCACCACTGCTTACCAGCACGGCTCACCAGAAACCAAAGGAATCGCCAACCAGTACTGCACCGGCAAATCTTCTAGCGTTCGAGGAGCCGGAAGCGTCAGCGCCCGGAGCAACACCCGTAAGCCCCTGTCCTCGCCTTCCAAGCTCCTCGCGCGCCTCACCCTCGCACCATGGCCCGTCGTCCTTCCGATCCGCTGATCGAATTGCTCCGCGCGTCGTCTACGCCGATTTTTGTCGTCGATCGGGAACGCGTGGTCCGGGCCTTCAATACCGGGTGCGAACAGTTGACCGGGCGTGCGGCCGAGCAGGTCGTTGGCGAAACCTGTCATCTCGCTGGCGGCGTTGATCCAACGACGATCGCCGCGGTGACCGGCGCGATCTGCCCTCCCGCCGCCGCCTTCGCCGGGAAAGAGCTGGTCGTTGCCGCGTATGTCCCGCATCATTCGGGGAAAGAGTCTCCCCGGCTGATCCGCTTTCTCCCGTTGTGGTCTGATTCGGCCACAGGGGCCGAAACCTCTCCGGTCGAATTTCCCCGGTGCACGGCCGTTCTGGGAGTGATTCTGCCCTGGGCCGAGGCGCCGGTCCCTCCGCATGACAGCGACCGTTCCTGGCGAGCCGATTTGTCCGCGGCCCGCGCGGCGGTTCGGGAACGGTACGGACTATCGCTGGTTGTGGCCCGCTCGGTCGCGATGGCACGCGTCCTTGCGCAGACGGAGTTGGCCCGCGAATCGTCGGGTTCCGTCCTGTTGGTCGGAGAGGGCGGGACGGGCAAAGAGCATTTCGCCCGCTCGATTCATTTCGCCGGTCCGGCCAAAGCCCAGTGGTTTGTTCCGCTGGAATGCGGCCGGCTCACGCCCGACGAACTGACCCCCATCATCACCCGTCTGCTTGAACGCCACGAACCGACCGACAAGCCGACTGGATCGCTTCCGCAGCCTGGCACCGTCTACCTCGCTGACTGCGATGACCTGCCCCGCGAACTGCAGGCCCGTATTGCCGAGGTGCTGTCGCTGCCCATCGCGCGTCGGCCCCGGCTGCGTTTTTTTGGCGGACTCCGCGTCGCTGCGGCTCAGGCCGTGGCCGAAGGCAAGCTCCGCGCGGACTTAGCCGCCTTGCTCTCGCCGCTCACGATCGAGATGCCTCCGCTTCGCGACCGTCCGGACGATCTGCCGCTGCTCGCCCAGCATTTTTTAGAAGACCTCAATCGTCACGGGGAACGGCAGGTGACCGGCTTCAGCGAAGAGGCGCTCCGCCTGCTCGCCGAGTACCGCTGGCCCGGCAATCTCGATGAGCTGGCCGGCATCGTGCGTGAAGCCCATGCCGCGGCAACAGGCTCGACCGTCGAACCGACCGATCTCCCCTTCCGCTTTCGAACCCGGCTCGCGGCCCAGAATTCGCCGCCACCGGTCAAACCGGTCCGCCTGCCGCCACTCGATACGCTGCTGGAACAGTTCGAGCGGAACCTGCTGCAAGATGCCCTCGAACATGCCGGGTTCAACAAGACCCGTGCAGCCGAGCACCTGGGCATCAACCGCCCCCGGCTCTATCGCCGCATGCAGCAACTGGGCATCGTCGACCAGAACCCGGACGAATAACGCCGCTCACACCGCGGTCACCCCCCGTAGCCGAAGCGGTGACGCTTCCCCCGCCCGCTACAGCGCCCGACAACCTCACCCCGCTACTTCTTCGTCATCTTCGCCAGCCACCGCTCCGGATCCTCTTCAAACGCCGCCACGCAACCCGTACAGCAAACCGGATACGTCTGCCCCTTGTAGCTCACCGTCATCGTGCCCAGTCCGCCCGAGACAATGCACTTCGGCCCCGGGTTGTCGCTCTCGGCCACCGCGAAGCTCGTCCCAAATCGCTGCTGACGAACCACATCCACTGGAGAATAGTTCTTCCCGGCCGGGGCGCGGCGGGTCACATCCGTCAGCAACTGGTCGTTGTCCAAGAGCTGCATCACGACCTTCCACTGGTCTCCCTCGGCCGGTTCGGTTTGCAGCAGCTCCAGCTTGTAGCTCCGCTGCACCACCTTGCCGTCGTGCTCTTCTTTCGGTTCGCCCCCATCGGTCCACGTTCCCACGAGCACCCGCGTGTCGCCCTCGACGCCGGTCGTCGTCAGTCGGTACTGCTTCGACTCGGGCAGGTAGGTGAGAATCCCTTTGGAGAAATACGGGTGCTCCGTGGAATTGAACACGAGCGCGGGACGACGGATATCGGTCCGAAAGTCCCAGACCCACTTCAGGTCTTCCGCGTGCTTCGCGAAGCCATCGAACTTCTTTTTTGTCGTCCAGGTCCATTGACCGAGCAACACCTGAAACGGCTGCAACTGCTCGACCACCACGGCGATCTGCTGCTCGCGGGACAACGCGCTCTCGGTCGCATCCGCTTTTGAGCCCGGCTCTGCCCCCGAGCCGCCATCTCCTCCGCCCAGTTCGATCGCCTGGAACTTCTTTCGCGCCGGCTTAGGTTCGGACTCGCTGCTAGACGCTGCGGAGTTCGCCACATCGGCCGCCGCTGGAGATTTGTCTCCAGGTTCCTCAGCCGCTCCCGTATCAAGCGCGGGCCGGGTCGGGCGGTTGGGCTCGTCGGTCTTCCGCGCTCCGCCTCCACACCCCGCGAGCAGCAGCACCACGGAAATCGCCAGCAGCGAACCGACGCCCGTCAGGGACAATCTGTTCGCGAACCGAGTGTCAGTGACCATGTTCGAGTTCCGAGTCCGTAGGTCAGAGGTCGAATGGGAAACGGGCGATCCGCTCGTGTTCCGTGTTCGCGTCGAAGCACAACACGACAGCACCAGCGGCACAGGCCGCCCTGCGAAAACTATTTCAGACCGGTCGCCTTCACTGTCCGTTTGAACACTTTGTCCGCCGTGGTGACGTACAGCACATCGCGGTTCGGACCTCCAAAACAGACATTGGACAAAAACGCCCGCTGAGGTTTGGAAATTGTTCCCGCGTGACGCCCGGTCGGGTCAAACACCTGAAGGCCCGCATGCGTGGCCACATACAGCCGTCCAATCGTATCCACCGCCATCCCGTCTGAACCCGGTTTATCCAACCCGGCAGGAACTTGGAGCGGGCCGTAGTATCGGTCGCGAGCGGTCAGGCTGCCATCGGGCTGAATGCGAAATGTCCAGAGAATCGGTTCGTTCCCTTCGGTCACCACGAGCGTGCCCTCATCGGCCCAGAGCACCGCCCCATTGGTGGTGATCCCTTCCGCGACGACCCGCTTCTCTCCGGACGGGGAGATATAGACCACCTGCTTGTTGGCCGGGGCCGTGACATACACGCCGCCCGCTTTCGTCACCACGAGGTCATTGACCGGGATCTCGCTGGCGAGCACTGTTTCGGACGCCTTGGCGTCGGCCGCCGACGGGTCGTAGGTGACCACCCGCTTGCGGTTGTACTGGCAGCAATACAGCTTCCCGCCCGGGCCGAACTTCAGCCCACTGGGGTTCCCCGCATCGTCGACGAAGACTGCGGGTTTTCCCTCATCATCGAGGCGGTAGATCTTCGAGCCACCCACATCGGTGAAATAGACGCGGCCGGCGGCATCGGCGACGGGCCCTTCGGTGAATTTGTACCCGTCCCCAACCAACTGCCAGCCTTCACCCTCGACCAGAATCTCGTGCAGTTGCGTGTCCTGGGCGGCGGCCGTCCCTGTCAGCCCGCCTAAGCCAGCCAGCCCACACCAAAGCGAACACGCCAACACGCCGTTCAAGATGACGGAAGTGTGATTGGCTGACCTCGAGCCAGCCGGTTTCCGGGGGCAGCGTTCGTCTGGACCAGGCATGGATGAGGACATGGATAGCGATTCCTGAAGTTGACGGGCGCACATCGACAACCACGGTTCATACCCGAATCGGGACCGACCAGCCACGTTACAACACCCACGGCCGTTTTGCCTGCCCAAAGCGAGAAGCTGTAGCGGCTGTATCAGCGGTAACACACCTGCGCGATGGGAGGGCGTCACGACCGCCAAGTCCGGTATCGGGCCTGACCACTTCAGGGCTTTCCGATCAGCCAGCCCAAATCGCCGCAAATCGAGTCGCCGATATTTCTTGAGACAGACTGGCCGTGGAGAGCCGGTCTCCCCAGACATCAAGCGGTCTCCAGGACGGCGGAGCGGTGGGCATGCGGCGGCAACTCGAACGGCTTGGCGGTGGATTCGCAGCGGTCCTGCTCGCGGCTCTATTGCCCATGTGTGCCCTCACCGGCAGCCTCCACGCGGAAGCCCCAGGCCCGGTTTGGATGGCTGACTACGCCGCCGCCCATGCCAAGGCCAAAGAGCTCGGCAAACCGCTGATCGTCCACTTCTACGGCAGCTGGTGCGAACCCTGCAAGAAGATGGACCGCGAGACCCTCTACACGCCCGAGGTAACTCGCGCCATCGAAGACGGGTTCGTCGCCGTCAAAGTGAACATCACCAAGCACCCCGAACTGCAGAAGCAGTTCAAGATTGAGGCGCTCCCTTCGGACATCGTCGTCACTCCTTCGGGCAAGGTGATTTACCACACGCAGGGGTATCAGTCGAAAGGGACCTACGTCTCGTTCGTGAAGACCAGCAGCGATCGGTTTGAGAAGACCGGCGAGAAAGCCGCAAAGGTCGCCGCCAAAACGGTTCCGTTCTCGAATACCGGGGCAGACAAGCTGCCCCCCACGCCGGTTGACCTGCCGCTCGCGGACGAACTGCCCGCCCGGCCCGAGACCAAGGTCGCCCGCGCCGACACGCCGCCCGCCGCGGACAAACCGGCCGAAGATTCCCGCGTGGGAATGGATGGCTACTGCCCTGTGACGCTGTTCAACCAGCGCTCCTGGAAGCTCGGCTCGCCCGATTTCATCGCCGAGTTCCAGAACCAGCAGTTCTACTTCCTGAGCGCGGCCGAGCGGGACGAATTCCAGAAGAACCCCAAGAAGTACGCCCCCCGTGTCCGCGGGTGCGACCCAGTCACGCTGAGCGAATCGAACCTCTACGTGCCGGGAACCGCCAAGTTCGGCGCGTTCTTCGATGGCGAGCTGTTCCTGTTCGAGAAGGCCGAGAACCGCAAGAAGTTCAAGGAAGACCCGTCGCGGTTCAGCAAGATCCAGCACGTCATGAACGCCGAAGAAGAAGGC
>JAIXZD010000304.1 GCA_027489895.1 Planctomycetaceae bacterium | reverse complement strand
GGACCGCCATCTGGCTGGCATGCGCAGGTGTTGCCTAAATACTGCCAGTCAAACGTATCGACCGTCCCGT
This sequence comes from Planctomycetaceae bacterium, assembly GCA_027489895.1. GTDB lineage: Bacteria > Planctomycetota > Planctomycetia > Planctomycetales > Planctomycetaceae > JAIXZD01. Next base: position 30,059 of record JAIXZD010000304.1, on the reverse strand, counting down.
TGACGAGGTCGTATCTCCAGTGATGTGTTCCGGTGCAGGTGTTGGCGACCGCATCCCAGATTGCTTCACAGTTCACCGAACGCACGCCTTGGTGCCACTCCCAGATCGCGTTGCCACAATCCGTGCCCTGGTTGAGCAAGTCGGCACACTCGAACCACTCGCTCTCCCAGACCGTGCCCGTCGTTCGGGTGAGCGTCTTGGGACCGGGCGGGCTACTGTCGTTCCAGATGCGCCCCTCACAGCATCCCGGCCCACCCAGACCCTGAAACCCTTCGAGGGTGTACTTGTGCGGGACGTGCTTGCATCCATCGGACGTGGCCAAGTGGTCGACCCCGAGGGACCCTTCGCCCAGACACTCGTTGAGGTCGCACCCGTTCCACGGGACCGAGTTGTTCCCTCCGCCCCCGCGAACCACGGGCGTCGATGGGGGTGTCAAAAACACCCAGCACCACCGCTCGTTTGTCTCAATGTCGCGAGGGCCGGTCCACAAAACGGGCAACCCACCGTTGCTGAATCTCAGAAACGCCGCGGTTCCGGAGCCAGCCACGTTCGGTGTCGTGGTATCCGTCAGTGCCTGCACCCGGCAGGGAACAACCCCGGCGACGACAGCCCGCCCAATGGCACCAACTGCGAGCGGTTCCAGCAACACGCAGAGTTGGGTCTCGCCCGCTGCTGGTACGGTGCCAGAGGCGACGACCTGAGCGTGAAACTCGGAGAGGTTCTGTGCCGGAGTGATGAGCGGGGCACTGTACCGCAGCACACCCCACTGCCTGACCGCAGCGGATGTGTTGTTGCGGACGCGGATGATCGTGTTGTCGGACCATGCCTCGCCCAGCTCCGAGATCTTTGGACCATCGCCCGTAGCCGCCTTGCGCACGAGATCGTCGACGCGGTTCAGCCACGGGGCCGTCAGCTTTCGGATGGGATCACCTGGCTGAAACACCATGTCACACCCCCAAGGTCGAGAAGTCCGCGTACTTGAGAACGCGATGCTTGTAGACGAAGCTCAGCCTGCGAATCATCGCGTTTGCGGCGTCGTCCTTATCCTCCTCGAATCGCTGATCGAGCACGTGCCAGCCCTCGATGTCCGGCACGATGATCGGATCGTCCTCAGTTCCCGAGTCGAACTCGATTCCTGGATCGTTAAACCGCACCGCAAACGTGAATGCGACCGGGATGAGCTGTGACGGGGACCCCTTGAGCGACAAGTGGGTGCCTTCGAACCGGACCTCCCCGCGCTCGTACCCCCGGTACGTGTCGTCGTTGACTTTGCCGACGGTCCGCTCCCACGTGTCACGCATCTCCAGCGTGATGTCCTGTCGCTGCCACTGGCGGCGCACAGTGAACTGCACGACGGGAAATGGAACTTCAACGCCTTTGACCGACGACTTGTCCCGACCGATGGCGCCTCCCTCATCGGGCGCGGGACGGGCGACCGTCCCGTAACGCCACGTCTCCAAGGACAGCTTGATGTTTCGGTTTTCACCGGAGACCTGGTAGTCGACTTCTTCCGCTTCCAGGCCGGGGATAGATGACCCCTCGACCGCATCCTTGTTGAGCGGCTCGGCTCGCTTGCTGCTGTAGGTGGCTTCCACCGCCCAGGTCGTCAGCCCGACGCGGCTCCCGATCCGCAGCGTGTCGAGGGCCAACGTGCTTTTCGTCCCGGGAAGGGTGAAGAACGCGAACTTCAACGCCTCGAACTCGTTCGGGACGTTGTAGACCAAGTACGTGACGGGCCAGGTGATGTCGGTTGCCGACATCGAGATCGCCTGTGATTCGTACGCCTCGCGCATATAAGCGGCCATCGATCACCCTCCAATAGACGTGGCGGTGTCCAAGTGATCCGCCATGCGCTTTGTGTTCGTCGCCGTGTCCTGCGTCGCTTCCTCGATCTTCGAGAACACACCGCCGCCCCCCGACAGAGCCGCGCCGGCCGCCCCGAACTGGACTGTCGAGGCCACCTCGGCCGTTCCGGAGAACACCTGGCCGCCCTTCACTGCCGCGTCGGTTGTCTTGCTCGCGACAGACTCCGCATTCGCCGCGGCCGCCTGCTCGGCCGCCCGTCGCGTGAGCGCGTCGAGCCGTGCCTGTGCATCCGCACGGCGCTTCTCGGCCGAGTTCGTTTCGGCGTCAGCCCGGATCGCTGCCGTGCGAGCCTCGCGCTGCTGTTGAATCGCCTGCTGCTGAGCCTGTCTGTCTGCGTTGATCTTCTGGTTCGCCGATTCGTTCCTGGCGTTGCGGCTCCCGATCTTCTCGTCGGTCTTTTCCTCGATCAGCTTCTGCTGTTCCTTCGCCACCTCATCGCTGACCACCCCCACGAGCTTCTTGACCCAGACGAACGTCGACTCCAGCCAACCCGTGAACCGGTTCCAGATGTCCTGAATCGTGGAGACCAGATCGTTCCAGAACTCAGCCAGCCCAGACGTCCACGACACCCAGCCGGATGCGATGTCGGCCGAGGCCTGGTTGAACGTGTCGAGGATCGTCGCCCAGATCTCGACCCAATCAATCCCCAACCCCGCGAGGGCCTCCTGCCACAGGATGTCCAGGTTCGCCAGCTGAATCTCGATGGCCAGGCCGATGTCGCCTGACGACAGGGCGTCGAAGATGCCACCCCAGGCCTTCACCACGTTGCCGAAGATCGTCGATGCCGAGACCCCCACCTGACCGAGCGCGTCACTGATCGCCTGCCCCCACGGCCCCATCGCACCGAGCCCTGAGTCGATCAGGTCACCGAGCGTGGACAGTCCACCCGTCAGCGTCTCGATCGGCGGGTTGGCCCGGAGTACTCCCGAGACCGCGTCGCCGATGCTGGAAGCGACGCTGGCGAGCGTCTGCACGACAGGGAGCGCTGCGGTTGCCAGATCGGTGAGCACGGGAGCAAACGCCGCGGCGACCGTCGCACCGGCGTTGTACGCCCCAATGCTTAGCGTCTCGAACGTGTCCCCCAACTGGTCAAGGGCGTCGACGTCGCGGCCTGACAGGCGCCCCAGGTCGACCGCTTCGTCCCGAAACGCCTGAATGCCCTCTGCCCCGTCCTTCATGAGTGGAAGCAAGTCCGCCCCGCTCTTCCCGAACACATCCATCGCCGCCGCTGTCCTGGCAGCCGGATCGTCGATCTCCGAGATGGCCTGGGCGATTCGCTCGAACTGCTTGTCGGGAGATAGTTGCGACAGATCTTCGACGGACAGTCCCAGCGTCGTGAACGCGGCCCGGGCGGTCTTGCTGCCGGCGGCTGCGTCGACCAGCTTGTTCCCCATCTTGGCGAGGCCGCCTTCGAGAGCCTCGAGACTGGTCCCGCTCTTCGTCGCCGCGTAGTCCAGCTCTCCCAGGGTCTCCGTCGAAAGCCCCGTGCGGTCGCTCATGTCTGTGAGTCGACCGCCGAGCTCGCCGTAGGAGTTGACGAGGTTCGACACGGCATCGATCGCCGCCCCGACGGCCCCGACGACCGCACCACCGACAAGGCCAGCCACGCCACCAATCGCTGCCGACGCGGTCATAAACCCGCGTGGCAGCGAGGCGAGTGTTTTCTGGAGCGGAGTCTGGTCGCCGTAGATTTCGACGTACGCACGCCCCGCCTTGATCGCACCGGAGTTACTCACGCTTGGTTCTCTGCTCGAGGAACTCGCTGGGGGACAGCTCGACGACGGGAGGCCGGAGCGGAGGCGGCAACAGTTGCCGAACCTGCACCGGCGAGGACCCCGCCTTGCGATGGAGGTTGATCAGCGTGGCCCGAATGGTCGCGTTGAGCGTCCAGTCGTGGACCAGCCGAGACTTGGTCATGGCGTGGAGCTGACGGAGGGTGAAGGGGCGGGGGTCGAGTCCGAGGAGGCCACCGCACTTCCAGACGTCTTCCCAGAGATCGACTCGGCCAGTTTCGTCGTGTCGATCCGGGCCGCCTTCTCGTTCTGGCTCGCCTGAACCTGCTGGATCGCCTTCAGCGTCGTCTCGATCGCCGTCGCCTGATCCATCCGGTTCCCTTGCCGGAAAAAATCGGCCCACTCCTCGAGCAAGGCGATCATGCCATCGTCTATGGCTTTCCCACCCAGACGATCGGCGAACGCCTCATCCGAGATGCTCTTGCCTCGAAGAAACGGCTGCACGACGGCAGTCAACACGGTCGCGAGTGTGTCGGCCTCGCGGACCAGCCGCACAGCGAGAGGCTGCTCGTCCTTCACCGGGGCGGCAACGTTGAGCATGTCGTGCCCGGTAGCGTATTTGACCCGCAGCAACGTACCGAGGGTGATTTCGACCGGCCATGACTCGCCAGTCTTGTCGATGAACGAACGCATGATGAAACCCCATGGGGTGAATGAATGGGAAGGGGGAAGCGACGGCGACGACTTCCAATCAGCTCATCGTGACTTCTTCGAGCTCGTGGCCATCGGCGGTTGTGCCCTTAAGCACGATGGGGATCGTGGTGGTGTCAGGCAGCGGTTCTTGACGCCCGAACGTGGTCACCTTGACGTCGACCCGAAATCCCTTGGAGCCAGCGGTGGTGCGAGGACCATCGAGGGCCATGATCCCGATCGGGACCGCAGCGCGGTAAGCGGCCCGCAACGCGTCGAGGGCGGGGTCACCGCGCTTGTAGACGGCGTCGAACGAGCAGCCGTAGGTGAACTGTCCGACTTCGGTCGAGGCCATCTCGAACCCGCGGCAGGAGTCATCCCCTTCGCTGCGAGAGTCGTCATGCTGAACGTCACGAGCCTGTTTGACTTCCAGCCACGTCACCGAGCCATAGGTTCCCGAGTTGACATACAGATAGTTCTTGCGGCCTTGCATGGCTTATCCTTTCACGCTGCTGGCCCACATCGCGGGCAACTTTGGTTCTTCCTTGGCCAGGGCCGGTCCCATGAACGGCCTTGGTTCGATCTGGACTCGCTTCCCCTGCGGGGTTTTCGACGCGCCGCCTTCTTCAAGTGCTTCAAGCGCCTGCGCCCCGGCTCGCCCGTTGAGGAGCGCCGGACCGATGACCACCGAATGGGCGTCCGCGTCGTAGCCGAACAGAATGAAGTCCCGCAGGAACCCGAGTCGTGATCGCGGAGGCTGGCCAGGCTTCGCCGCCGCAAGGGGTCGCTTCGGCTTGGGCTTCCCCTGTTTCAGAGCGATCGCCATCCGCCGCTTGTATGCCGCCCGCTGCTCGTCGCTCAGTTCGCTGAGCGGCATCTGACGGGCCTTCTTGATCGACGACCTCGCTGCACGGCGCACGAACGCCCCGAACTTCGACAGGACGGACACGAACGCCTTGTCGACGGGTCCCGTGACCGCAGCCCGGTCGAAGAACAGTTTCTTGAATGCAGCAACTTTCGGGGGCATCACGACCTTTCGGGTACGTCTCGGGTTCGCACGAACGTGAAGGACACCACCGACAGGAACACGTTCTGTTCATTGAGGTGACGGACGGACCACGGCACAGTCACCTCGGCTGTGTCGATGTCCACTTCGGCGTCAGGCCACAAGTTGACCCAGAAGTAGTCCCGCACCTGGTCGACCAAGGTTGAGAATGGATCGAGAGACTCCTTTGTCTGATCGGTCGGAATGCCACGGACGCCAACGTCGACGGTGAACCGATCAAGGAGCGTCGCCCCTCGATCGATCCGCTGCGTGGTCTCGCTCTTGCCGATGACCGTCAGTCGTGCCTGTCCGGTCGGCAGCTCCGGCAAGTCGACCTGTGGATCGAACACTCGCTCGGCCGTCACCGGCATCACGAATGTGCCGGTGGACAGAGCCTCAGCCACGCCCGCGACCACATCCTGCAGATGGCTCATGTGATACCCCGTTCCTTCGTGTGAACACGCAGAGTGGATCGACCGGCGTCGCACCACCGCCACGGCTGGTCGTCACCCAGGGCGGTCACGAAGTGTGTTCGCACGCGAATCCCGTCCGATTCTTCGATGACATCTCCGACGTGAGGATCGATTCGCTCGCCACCGAGGACGAGTTCCGCTCCTGCACCCATGAAGTCCCTGGTCTGGTTCGAAACCGGCATTCCCGAGTCATCCGTGGTCGTGTAGTCGCTTTGCCCCACAATCACGTTCCACGCCACTGACTGCGCGCCGCGACGGTAGGTGACCGTCTTCCCGGCGACGCTGCGGAGTCGCTTCAGACCGCGTTCCAGCTGATCGTCGAACCGTGCCACGACGGGAACTCCTTACGACTCGACCGAGGTCTCGGTGATCCGGGCACCGGTCGCTTCGAGCTTGGTCAGTGCCGCCTGCAAGACACGGGCGTCTGCCGCGACGTTGATCTCGCGCAGGTCGGCCTGTACCTGGGCGATGGCCTCATCGAGCGTGGCTCCCGTCGGGAACATGACCTCGCGGTCCGGAGTCGTTCCATCACTGAACGTGAGGGTGACTTTCACCCGCCCGAACTCGATGCGGGGGTTTCTGATCTGTGCGGCAACCATGATCCAACTCCAGATGGTCAGTCGAAAAAACGTCCGGTGGGGTCGAGCCGACGTTCGGCCCGCTGTCGGGCGATGGCTTGCTTCTCACTGTCTGTCAGCTGCCGTTGCCACGCCTTTTCGAGGAACTCCTCGAGCTTGGGCGCAGTCTTGGCCACGCTCCGGCGGACGATCCAGGCGATCAGTTCCCGGCCGACAATGGCCAGGATGATCGGACCAGTCACGAAAGGGTCCATAGGCTGGCGGCCTCCTTTCGCTGCCGGAACCATTCCGCCACAGCGCCCCACAGGGGGCCCAGAGCGGCGGTGATCCAGGTTCCGGGAGAACTCTCCTCGGGTTCCTTAAAGGCAATGGCGTCCTGCGTTGCGCCAAACACCTCGGGCGAGGTTCGCTCGAGGATCAGCTCGAAGGGGACGTCCCCCAGCTTCGATTTCACCGCCCGTTCGCCAAACGCGATCATCATGTTCCGCAACGGCTCGAACATGCTTTCCTGCTGCGACCGCACCGCGACGATCACGCCTGCGAACCGCCCCACCCTCACTCCCGAGGCCTCGACCAGCTTGTCGTAGCGCTGGGGCTCGATCCGCTGATAGACGATCTCGGCGTCGACCTTGCCGCTCGTCGAGTCGCTGAGCAGGCGCCGCGCCAGCTGACCTGGTCCCGTGTCTTCGGAACTGAGCTTCTCGGCCGCCCGAACCAGCCAGTCCCAGCGGTCCAGGTCCTTCTGGCGAGGGACCAGGACAACCACCTTGGCGAGCGACCAGTCGATCTGTGCGGGTGGTTCGGCGGGCTTCGCCTCTGGGGCCGGAAGTTCCGCACGGTCGACGGCCGCGGGTGGAGTCTCCGGGAGCGGAGCCGACGCCAGGGGATTCGGTCCCCGGTCATTGGGATCGGACTGCCGGCGAAACCGTCCGTCGCCGAGGTTCGCGTTCGGGAATGTGGCCTGCACGAACTTCGTGACCGCCGGCCAGCCCACGACGTATCCGCCTGGATCGAACTCGGGTTTCGCCGCGATCTCCCCCTCGGTCATCACCACGACGCCGACCACGCCGGACGGGGACAGCAGGCAGCCGCCGGATTCGCCGCTGATCGGCCGGCAGGTGACGGTCCAGAGGTGGTCGTTCGACCCCGTGACTTTTGTCGGACGTTCGATGAACAGGGACGCGGACGGATAGCCGCGCGTCACGAGCGGATCGGATTGAGACGGCATTGAACCAGCAACGGGAATCCCCGTGATTGGTTCCACCGGGGCGACCATCAGGAGCGACAGGTCGATTTCGTGGTCGATCGCACGCATCGTCGCGTCGCGCCAGACACGATGACCGACCTCGACCTGCGGCTTACCTCGGTCCCGAAACACGTGGGCACAGGACAGGACGATCAGCCGCGAGTTATCGAGGGTCGTTCCGATCACCGTTCCCGAGCCAATCGATTCACCGCACTCCTGCCCTCGGAGAGTCATCCGGCAGGACAAGTTCTTCACGCGGACAACGCCGAGCTTTCGCCCTTCGGCGAGATCAGCGGACGCGACCACCGGCCCCGGAGAACTGTCCGCACCGAATGCGAGGAGCAACAAAACCGGGATCAGACAGGTCGCCAACACAAACGAACGGAACATGGGTCACTCCGGCTTGGGGGAAGCCACGGCGGTGGCGGTGGGGGAGGGAGCGGGTTGGCTGGGGCGGTCACAGCAGCGTTCGATGGAACGCTCGACCTGCCCCACGGCCCGGGCGGTCTCTTGCTGTGCCTTGACGATCTCCTTCTGCGTCTCCTGCAGGGTCTGCAGCGTCTCGACGTGCGTCCGAATCAGTGGGGCCGCGACATCGGTCGCCACCCACCGTGCCACCTGGTCGCTCGCATTCCAGCCCCAATAGAGCAGCAAGCCGAGAAGTACGGACGGAATGCCGTACCGTTCTGCCAGACGGCCCCACAGCGTGGCTGGAAAGTCCTTGGGTGGCATGCTGCCCTCAGAGAACAAAAGGAATTGGCAGGCGTGGGAGTTGAACCCGCCGATCCAGGGTTATGGGCCCCGGCTGGACACCGGCCCGCCTGCGACATTGGTCAGAACGGTTGGTGCAGAACGTCGATCACGTCCCCGTCCGCCGCGGCAGTGGTCAGCGTGTAGCCGAACCCCTTGTTGTTCGTGGCGGTGAGGGTGACCTTCTTGGCGGTTCCGTCCCAATACACCTTCTTTCCCAGGGCGATCGCGCCGTCGGCCGTGGCCTTGTAGACCCCACCGCCGGCTGCGAGTGCACCGAGGGTGTTCGCCGCGATATCGAGATGGGCCACCCGAACGAGGTCCTGTGAGACGACGACATCCCCCGACGCGACGGCCGCGCCGGGAGTGTGGTCCGTCATCCGGGGCGTCCCGTGGGTAAAGAGAACTGCGGGCATGCTGCACGCTCCTTATGAATTGAGAACCAGAAGTAAACGGCGGGCCGCTCGCTCGCCGGGGGTTGGTTACAACAGACGCTCGCCGGGCTTAGGCACCGTTCGACTGAACGGCCCCGCGCTTGTCGCCCCACTGCACGCCGAAGTCGAAGATCACCCGCCACTGCATCCCGCCAGCGGTGTTGAACGGCGCGTCGGCACTCTCGATCGTCGGACGGTTCCGGCCTTGCAGGAACGCAACGCGAATGACAGGGGCACGCGACGGATCGCCCATCAGCCACCACTTCGTGGCCGAACCGGTCTGCCCGGTCACCGAGTTGAATACGGCGCTCAAGTACGGGGACTTCACGACCTTGAACTGTCCCGTGTAGGGGTTGCCATTCGGCTTGGGCTTGTCCGTGGTCGTGGTCTCGTTGACCGTGTCGAATCGGAAGATGTCTCCCCCGATCTTGGCGAGCTTCGGTGGGACAAGGATGCGGTCCGGTGTCACTCGGATCGGGCGACCGTTCACGTCCTTCAGGGTGTCGAATGCCTCGACGGCGTCGGTCACCCCGGCAATCGACAGCACCGATCCTGCGCCAGTGAGGAGGTTGCCGTTGTCCGCGTGGAAGAAGCTCCCCTGGTTCGACATGAGCAACGCAATGACGGCGACTTCCAGAGCGTCGGTCGCCATCGTGCCCATCTCAAGCACCAGTTCCCCAAACGCGTTCAGGTCGTCATTGACCATCATCTCGCGGGACATCTGCAAGATGGCCCCCTTCGTGCTGACCTTGTTCTTGTACTCCTCTTCCGCGAGTTGGATCGTCCGCAGTTCGCCATCCGGCCCGACCGACTCGAGCTTGCCCTTTCCGGTCATTCGGTAAGAACTGAACTCCTTGAAGTCGGTGGCGGACACTTCCGAGCAGATCTCAGGCACCACCGAGACGGGGCGTTCGTACCCGGCCAGGAGCAGCTTGTTCGCCGCGCTTCCGAGGATCCCAGGCAGACTCAAGGGTGAGAACCCGCCCGCCGCTTCGATCATCCGCCGGCTGATCGTGGCCGCATGCGAGATCGCCTCATCCGACAGCCGACCGGGCCGAATGTGGCCCCCGTTCCGGTTCGTGAACTCGCCCACAATTCGACTCAAGGACGCGTCCCGCCATTCCCGCGAGCCAGACGCTTCGAGGACGCGAGCCGGAAAGTTCCGCTGCAACGCCGCTTGGCTCATCCCCGCCCCACGGCAGGCACAGGCTTCCAGGATCGCAGCCGTGTTCTCCCACGAGCCACCACCACCCGTTCCGCGAGTCGTGGCCCAGGACGGAGCTTGGGCCTCCATGATCCGCAAGCGAACGTCCCGGACGTCCAGATTGGTTCGGATCGAGTCGGCTGCCAGGCGGTCGCGATCAGCGGGGGCCATGTGCTCCGCACTGGCGCACAGTTCCCGAATCTCGGCCTGGCGTTCGAGTTCGCGAGCGGTGTCATCCCGCATCCGCTGAGACGGGTCGACAGCCGCGCTGGCAGTCAGCGACCGCTGATCCCCGGCAGATGCATTCGCTGTCCGTTGTGTGGTCGCACCTGCTCCGGCAGCTGCTGTCGCTGTCGACGCACCAGTCGCCCCGGCCGTCGCATTGGCCTGAGTCCCTTCCCCGCCCTCGGTGGCACCAGCCCCCAGGGCATCGTAGGCCTGCTGATACATGGCCCGTTGTTCGTCCGTCAGAGTGGCCGCGTCGACGACACCCAGCGACACAAGCCATTCCTCGAAGGTCGGCATCTTTCCTACTCCCTGCTGCGCGGCAGAAGCCGCAAGACTGGCCGACGTCTTCGAGTCGGCTCCGAGAACGACAAACGAGACCTCGCGTAGCCGTCCCCGGCGCACGACGTCGATTGGTCCGGTGAACTTCTGTCCGTTGACGACGACCGAGGCGCCGGACGGAACCGGCTCGATGTCGCCGTTCTCCATGAGCGAGCCGACCGAGGCCTGCCACGGGAATCCGTCCGAGGCGGTGTTCGACACGAACCGCCCCGCGGGCAGGTTCGTCATGACATCCCCAGCGACCAGCAACTCGGCCCCGGTGTTCTCAATTGATGTCGAGGCCCCGACGATGCCGGCAGGAGTCTTGTCGTGGTTGAGGATGATCGGACGACGCTGGTCCTGCGTGTCGAGCCCCGAGAGGTCGATCACCGCGGCGTTCTTCCAGCCCGGCAGGAGCAACTCGCCCCCGCTATAGGCCACCATCTCAAACCGACGGCGGGCCTGGCTGTCACCCCCCGCCTCGATCGCGACAGCCGAGGCGAGCAGCTGCAGCCACGAACTGCGCCCCGCCGCCTCGACCGTGACTTCAGCCAGCGCATCGGCGATCAGTTCGCCCGCTTCCTCGTCGGCAAGACCGAGCGACCGCAACAGCACCCGTGCCCGTGTTTCGGTGTAGGTTCGCGAGGTGACCCCATCGAGCACGTCGCTGATCGCCTTGATGTTCCGGCCCCACTGACGCCGGGAGATGTCCCGGAACGCCCCGGTCGCGTTCGCCGCCACGGGCTGAGTCGGATCGGTCCCTGGAGTGACCGGTGCGGATGTCGCCGCCGCGGGCGAAGCGCCGCTTGCCATCTCCGCGAGGATCTGGGCCTGTTCCTTCTCCGCGTCAAGGCCCCGCCGCCGGCGGATCGTCTTCAGTGAAACGATCTTGGCTTCGAGGTCGGAGCGGTCCGCGTCCGACATGGCCTTCGGGTCGATCTCGACCGGACGCGGCCAGTCCCAGGAGTGGGTCCAGTCGAGCAAGTGGCCGATGTTGTCGAACAGGCCGAGGTTCTGTCCGACATCGATGATGAACCGGAACAGCGGGTTGAGGACGATGTCCTCGCAGTCGTCCCGCTCGACGTCGACGTTCTTGTCGAACAGCCGATGATCGAGGCGCCCGGAAGAAAAGTTGTATCCCTCGGAATTGCACGCCGCGATGTTCAGCGACATGCACCAGGGGCGAGAAACTTCGTTGATGATCTCTCGCTTGAACCCTTGGTATGTGTCGACCGGCTGAGACGTCTCAAACTGCTTTGCCGTCGCTCCGTCGGGGAGTGCAAGGAACATCCCCATCTCGGCATTGAGCTCAACGAAGGGGTCGATGCCTCGCAGCTGGTCTTCGTCTTCCTCCGGGTTCCCGCCGGCAGTCTGCTCAAGAAACCCGGCGATGTCCGCCGCGACTTCCTGCTTTTTCACCGTTGCCTTCGTGTATCGACGCAGGTCGGCAAACAGCCCCAGTTGCGAGGAGAACTCCGTCACGCCCCGCAGTTGTCCAGGTCGTTCCGCTTCGAACCAGTGCAGAACGAACCGGGCCGGGATCGGCGTGTAGTCCGCCATGAAGTGGAACCCGACATCACCCGGATGCTGCCGGAGAATGTGGTACACCAGCGGTTGGCCGTTCGCATCGAACGTGATCCCGTCTGTTTGAGTCGGGGACTCGATAACGAGCTCCGGCGTCGTGACTCGGTCCGCCTCGACGAGCACGATGTTCCATTTGATCGCGTGCCGAACATGCGGGTCGGGAACCAGCATTAGGAACGCTTCCCCGTCACGGGCCTTTGCCTTCCGGGCCGTGCGCAGCTTGGACCACAACCGGACAGCGCGGGCCCACCGCAGCCACTCCGCTTCGACCGCCGTGTTGAAGTCTTCCGAATCGGACTGGATCTGCAGGGTGGCCCCGCGGCCCACGAGCTCATTGGCGAGCGTCCGTAGAATGCCCTGGGCGTACGGGTTGTTTGCGCATTCGTACCGGGCACGCCGACGCAGGATCCGTCGCACTTCCCGACTGTTCGCCGCCTGGGCGGAGAGGTCGTCGGCGTTGACCCAATGGCGGGTGTTGTCGCTCGTCGTCTGGGCCGCGTCATATCGGGCCTGCAGAGAACGGACGAACCTTCGCCCTGGGGGCGCACCGGTTGTGCGGCCCCAGCCTGTCAATCCCCGGAGATAGCTGAGAACACCCATGTCAGCCCAATGGCCCAGGACGATTCACTCTGAACAACCGACCGAACGGCGATTTCGAGGCGGACTTCTTCCGATCCAGAAACCGCTGGGCTTCGATCAGTTCCGTGAGGCTCCGCTCGGTGACCGTCTGACCGTCGACCGACATCGACTGCGGGCTTTTCGCCGCGTCGAGGATCGTTTCCGACAGGTCTTGTGGCTCCGACACGATCAATCTCCCGATTCACCAGGCGAGGAAACGAAAACGGCCATGCAGAGGTGCAGGCCCCTGCATGGCCGTCGTTCGTTTCCGAGACTCGCCCCGGGTAGCTATTCCGGGACGTCGCCTGTGTGCGGCGGAGTATGCCCCTGTCCCCAGTTCATGGATAGTGGCTCGCAGCGTCGTCCCCGGAAGTAGTTACACCGGTGGAACGATGATCGCCCACGACCGTCTCGACGGTCGCAAACCGGTGCTGGCAGTTGCGGCACTGACGGACCCGTTTGATGCTGCGGCGACCCCGACGCGTGTAGACGACCGCCCGCCCCCCGTCGGCCAGGGGGACGTGTGGACAGTGACACTTCGGACAGAACAAACCCAGTTCGGAGGAATTCATGAACGCCCCGTTCTCAGAGCAGCGATGTCAGCCGCGGTGAACCGTCGCCGTTTCGGCTTCATCGCTTCGTGTTGTTTCAGACGGACGCCTTCGAACGAGGCCGCGACCGCGGCCCCCACGACGCAGTCCCAGAAGTGGTTGTCCGGCTTCGAGGGCCGCTGGTCCCAGATGTCGACCTGCCTCCCCTGCCCCGTCGTCGAGACCCGGTATTCGGACACCATGTGTTCGAAGAACATTCGATGGGTTTCCCGATCGGTCCCCCAGATCGAGAGCGACCCCGCATCGCCGATCGGTGTCAGCCACCGGGAGGCGATGAACGTCTTCCACCAGTTCGTGTCGTACCTCGCCAGACGCCGCCCGTTCCCGGCCGGGCCGAGGATCGCGTTCTGGGCATGCGTTTCGCCGGGCTTCCGCTCGTACTCGGTCATCGGCTTCTTGGCTGCCGTGATCCCGATCCCCTTCGAGGGGACCAGGCGACCGGCGAACTCCGGCCGCCGACAGACCGTGTGAACCGTTTCGGTCGAGTCGCCCCACCCGGAGTCAACGAAGCACCGGCTGATGCTCAGAAGTGTCCCGTCTTCCCGCTTCCATTCCCGGGCGAGCAGGTCGGTCGCGAGGGACTGCAGGCCGGCGTAAATGGCTCCTTCGAGGCCTGCCCCACGGTTCACATGCTGCAGAGTGCGGGTCGCTTCCCGAAGCGTGAAGTTCGTCCGCCGCTGATCGGGGAATGCCCCGTAGTCGACAACCGACCCGTGGAACCCTTCGCCCCAGGCACAGACGGCGTAGAACAGCAACTTCCCCTGCACGTCCACGAATGCTGTCAGCTTGTCACAGGCGAGGGGGACCGTCCCGCGGGCCAGGCCGTTGAGCTTCGCCGCCAGTCGCTTCTCCGACAGTTCTTCGGCCGAAGTCTCCTGCTTGCGTTCGGGTGCCTGCTGACACTCGCTGGCAAACGCTTCGGGGCCGTCGTCGATCAGTTTGTTGTAGGCGTGCTGGATCGCCGAGAGTTCCTTCTCGTCGAAGCACGACTCCCACGAGACGACCGCCCCCTCGTCGGCCTCGGCCCGCCGCGCCGCGTAGAGTTCCGTGGCCGCAGTCTGGGCCCGGTCCTGATCGCCCTCGATGTCTGGGTCATAACTGCGGCGGACGCGGGCATACTCGCCGAGCCAGAACGAGTCGTGGGCCTTTGACCACGATTTGACCATCGGGATGCGTTCCCGCTGCCAGGCGGGGTTCTTCTTGTGGTCGAGCAACTGGTCGACCACGTCGTCCGGTTCGATCACCGTGGCGTTCATGACCACCGCGATCCGGGAGCGGTGACCGCCCAGGTTGAGGATCGCCTTTCGGATCGTCGTCAGGATCTTGTTGACGCTGTGAGGCGAGGCCGCCTCTTCATCGGTCTGCGGGTCGTCGATGATGACGAAGTCGGGACGCTGCTGAATCCCGTTCGGCCGTTTGTGCTTGAGTCCACGACTTCCACCCGAAATCCCGCGAGCGGTCAGGATTGCTCCGGCAGCAAGCGGGAACCCATCGTCGTCGACATCGATGCCGAGGGCCGCGGCCTCGTCCAGCGACAGGCGGATCGTCGGAAAGACGATCTTGTCCGCCGTCCATTGGATGTGGGTCAATTCCCCACCGAACGTCTGGCTGCTACACCGCTGCGGTTTGTTCTCGAGGGCCGCGATAGCGTGACAGACTTCCGGAAAGTCGCCCGCCAGCAGTTCGTTCTCGCTGAGCTCCTTCTTCCAGGATTCAATGCTGTCCTTGGCCGCCCGCTCGTTGGACCCGAACATCGGAATGAACTTCCGGTGTCCATAAAGAACGGCCCACAGCGCCATGTTCTCCGACATGGTCGTCTTGGCGAACCCGCGATAGACGGCGTTCACATCCCGACCGCCCTCGAGGATGCATCGCTTCGTTCTTGCGATGACGCGACCGTGGTCCTCGGAGAATGGCGACAGCCCCGTCGAATTGGGGAAGTACTCCACCAGGAACCGTTCGGAGTCAAACTTGCAGACCGCGCGCCGTTCGGGATTCGCGACCGGCGGCAGTGGGCCGATCTCGGCCACGGCGGACGTCTGTTGGCGAGATCGCAGCGCCATCCGATCACGGTGCGAGAGGCCTTGCTCGCGAGGATCCGCTGCGGGCCTCGGACGGTGTCGTTCGGTGGCCAGCCAGGCGGCGTACCGGAACAGGTCGATCGACTTGTCCGAACCGATGCGGAACCCCGCCCGCGCACGATGGTTATGCAGCTTCCGATCCGTCAGGACCGGGCCCAGGGGCGTCGAGTTGAGCAGCCGGACAAGTTCCGACTGCCGTAGCTTCCGGGGGTCGATCGACACGCCGAGTTCTGCCTCCAGCGCGGCCGCGAGGGCTGAGAGCAGGTCGTCATCCATGCGACCTCCCCGGTACAGCCGTTACGGCCGGTACAGATGCCGGTGAGGTGATCGGGACGGACCAAGTCCGCCGATCCCTTGGGGTAGCTGTCATGCTGGTAAGTCAGCGTGATGGTTAGGTCCACAGGGTGGTTGGCGCCACCCTGTGGACCGTTTCGTTCCGAGACTCGAAAATCGCGTTTTCGCCCACGTTTTCCCGAAGTGAAACCGTTTTCACTTCGGGGATTCACTCGTTCGACCGACTGACGAGCCAGGCGGTATAATGGATCAGGTTAATCGTCCCGTCCCCGTTGACCGGGCATCCGGCCGCGAGGTCGGATTCGACCGCTGCGACTGTCATTCTCTCTGCACCCGCTTGGGTGAGGACGCTGGCGAGATCAGCCGACGACAAAGCAGACGAATTCAGTTGCCGATACGACATAGTTTTCGATTTCTCCGGGAGGCCACATGGCGAACAAGTATCCGCTCACAGAAAGTCAGTTCGAATCGCTTAATGGGCTTGAGGATTGGAATCCCACCGACATTCCATTCAGCGAGTGGCGCAAGATTCCAAACCTACCGCGGCGAGAAGACACGATCGCGGTCATGGCGAGCGGATGTATATCGCCTGGAAAACTGAATGGAGTTTCTGGCATCGTGGGAATTGACGTGCTTGTTCACGAACCTAGACCAAAACCTGGAGAAAAAAGTGGCAATGCCTACCACTTCGTAATCCAGAAGATCAACGACGATCGGTATCCGTACTTGATGCACGGGCCTTTCTGTGCAGAAACATTGGTCGACCACCACTTCGATGTCGAACAGTTGTCACGTTATTGGCCCCAAGACGAAACCGGCTTTTACAAGGTCACGGTCAATTTAGACGATCAGCGTCTCGACCAGAAAAACGCTCCCAACGGTTGACGATCACATCGCAATACAGCGGGTCGAGTTCCATCAGGAACGCACGCCGGCCGGTCTGTTCCGCCCCGATCAGTGTCGAGCCCGAACCGCCGAACAGATCGAGCACGTTCTCCCCGGGCTTCGACGACAGCCGCATCGCCCGGGCCGCCAGTTCGACGGGCTTCTCCGTCAGGTGGACCATCGCCTGCGGACTCACCTTCTTGACCGACCAGACGTCGGTCGCCTCGGTCATCCCGTGGACCAGCACTTCGTCGGTTTCGAACGTCACCGGGCGAACCTTGGTGTCACCAGACGGCGGACGAACCTCGATTCGGCTGCCGTCCTTCGCTTCGAGGCAGACGCCATTGCCGAGCATCACGTTGCCACGCTGGGCACGGGAAAGCGCCCAGACGTCGCGGACGTTGGCCTCGCCGAAGAACGCGTGCCCGGCCCCTTCTCGCCACCCGTAGAAGCACCACTCGTGGTTCCCCATGAAGTCCTTCCGGGTCAGCACGGGGTGCTCCTTCACCCAGATGATCGCCTGGGAGAAGTACAGTCCGTGTTTCTTCAGGTACGGTGGGTAGTTCGCACAGTTTGCGTACCCGCCCCAGATGTAAAAGCCCCGGCCCGGTTCCAGCACCCGCGCGGCGTTCCCGAACCAGGCATCGAGCAACCGGTCGAACTCTCCCTCGGAGACGAAGTCGTTCGCCAGCGGTCGATCCTTCGGCCGGAGCTTCTTCCCCGTCGCCCTGGCCTTCCCCGGGTCCCGAGCGACGTCCATCGACTGGTGGTGCGTCGCGCCTGCGAATGACGACAACCCCGCGGCGATCGCGTTGTTCGACCGCGGTTCGACCTTCACGTTGTAGGGCGGGTCCATGTTGACCAGGTGGATCACCGCGCCGTCGAGCAGTCGGTCGAGGTCCGATGGGCTGGAACTGTCGCCGCACATCAGCCGGTGGTCACCCAGAATCCAGATGTCGCCAGGCCGGGTGATCGCGTTGTCCGGCGGGGCCGGGATGTCGTCGGGGTCGGTCTGGCCCGTGGACTCGGCCGGGGCGAGGATGCTCTGCAGATCGTCCGGCGCGAAGCCCAGGAGACCGAGGTCGAACCCGTCCGCCTGCAGCTCCTTGAGCTCGATCGGCAGGATCTCGAAATCCCACTCGGCAATCGACGCAGTCTGGTTGTCCGCGATGCGGTACGCCCGCAGCTGCTCGGGCGACAGGTCCCGTGCAACGTGGACCGGTACCCGGGTGAGGCCGAGCTTCACCGCCGCCTTCCAACGGGTGTGACCGCAGACGATTACCCCCTCCGCGTCGACGACAATCGGCTGCCGGAACCCGAACTCCTGCAGGGACTTAGCGACAGCGTCAACCGCCGCGTCATTCAGGCGGGGGTTGCGTTCGTAGGGCTTGATGCTGGCCAGTTCGACAATCGAGATGTCCATGGGCTCTGCTCCTCGAGATGGGGACGCAGAGCAGATACCACAATTCGCGGTTCATGTGTTGCGGAGTGGCGGTCGAGCGGCAACGATGTTCTTGGGAGGGCACTGGGGTCATCCTCCAAGTGCGATTCCCATTCGGAACCGATCCCGCAAGATTCGCCGGCTCGGTTCACTGGATCGAAACCACTGTAACCGCATGCTCAGAAGAGCTTTGCGATGATTATATCGTAGGCCTTTCTCAGCGCAGTTGATCCAAAGAAACAGAGTTCGGCGGCAAGTGCAGAAATGGAGCGAACGCCCATGCTTAGGTTGATGATCGTTGTGGGGGCCCTGATGCCCATGTGTCTCCTCACAGGTTGCGGGAAAAAGAGCGAACCCACCACCGTCGAGATCAAGTTAAAGATCGGCAATGAAGAGCTTGGCCTGGACCAGCTTCAAAGGAACCATAAGGCTCTCCCAATATACAACGATTGGCAAGACAAGTGGTTTCCAGGCCCCCAATACTGGGAAAGCCGAAGGGAGTTCAAGGGTAAACGGGATGATGTTCAGAAAGCGCTTGTTGAACTCGACTCAGTTATCCAGGAATGGAAAGGAACGCCAGCTGCTGAACGTGCCGGCAGGATGAAAGAACTGATTGACTCTGTGATCAAGTCGGGCGTAACGGGCGATGCGTTCACGGAAAAAATGGCTTGGCTGTGCCGGGATGAAATAGCGGTAGTCATAAAAAAGTAGGAGAGAGCAACAACGAACAACGAAGCCAGGATGGCCATACTATTAAGTTCCAGACTGCCCGCTGTGCAAGAGAAAATCGAGCGAATCGACATCGAGTCGCTCGCGAACTGAGTGCGTCACTCTTGTGTCTCTGGGTGGGGGTATAAGCGGTCTCAAGAGACTACCGCATGGGCACTACGATTCAGCACGGCAGCGAGGAAGTTGCTGCCAAGGTCACTTATGAAATCACGATGTTCAGGCACTCCTTCAATAGGCTCCTGCGGCTCGAAGTGGACCTTGGCCACATACAACCGGGTGATGTCATGCCTCGCGTCGGCACGGGGTTTAGCACGCAGGAAGTGATCGAAGCCTCGGTTTTTGTCGAGTGTTTCCTCCTCCACGCGAGGGTTCTTCGGGATTTCTTCTGCTGTTCCGGGCACAAACCCGACGACGTGACAGCCGGCAAGTTTGTCAGCGGATGGTCGGCCCCACCGGTATCTGAATACCATACTCTCGATGGGGAAAAGGCGCGGCTAGACAAGGCGCTCGCCCACCTGACCACGACCCGAGTGCAGTACGACGCCAGCGGCAAGAAATGGGACCTGGCGGCTATCCGACAGGAGCTGGAAGAAATCATTCGGCGTTTCCTCGCGAGCCTGACGACCGAGAAAGCCGCGTGGTTTGACGTTGAGCGATTGCCGGCGCGAGCAATGTGCGGCGATTGCAGTCCCGAAGCAAGTCCGAACCAGCCGTTGCAGCGGACGGGGTCGGCATGATGGCTTTTCGAGTTATGAACTCGTTTCAGCCGGCCCCGCTGGTGGACTTCATCGTTGGTCATGGGAGGTAGCTATGCGGTTAGCCATTGTTGATTGCCAAACGACCGGCCTAGAGGATGATGACGAGCCTATTAGCCTTGGTGTGGTCGTAGTGACAATCGCCGCCAACGGTGTTGGTGAAGTGCAGGTGCGCCTCCACCAGGAGCGAGAACCGTCAGTTCCCATCTCGCTGGGCGCGGAGCTGATCCATGGAATCACCAAATCAACACTTGAGGGGAAGAGCTTCGATACAACATCAATAAATGACGCGCTGGCTGGTACCGAGTGCGTGGTAAGTCACAACGCGCGATTCGATGCACGAATGCTAATGAAAATCTTGCCAGATGCATTGAACTGGAACTGGCGATGCACCCTAAGGCAATGTCCGTTTCGTGATGTCTACGAGTATAGCCTTGACGATATCTGCGACCACTTCGGCATCTCACGCCCTCCGAATCATAACGCATTGTCAAACGCTGAGGCACTCCTCTGCGCACTCAATCATCGACGCGGAAAAACGATACGATCCAAGACATATCTTCAAACTATCGTGGAGTATCCGCGATTACCCGTCTTTTCCAAAAAGGATCCACTCCTTGCCCTGAACAGCTCTGACAACATCTTGTTTAGGTCAGTGAGCGACAGGACCTTACTGGAGTGTTATCCGGGAGGGCGCATTAGGCTCTGGACACATCCGGGGATCGACTTTGTCGTTGGATACGCCCAAGGATACAGCGGCGGCCAAGGCGAGTGCTTTCGTTTTTCGAAGCTGGACAATCCACATGTGGTTATAGGCTTACAAAGTGGCCAGGAATACGTCATCCAAGACATTTCGGATTCAGGCGTCTTGATTTCCCCTGCCCATGCCTAACGATTCAATCGAGACTACGCCGCTCTGCGCCGTGGCTTATCTCAGAGGTTCGGATGCGAGTCGATGGTCGAGGACTTACCCGTCGACAGATGGCTTCAGCTCGCAACTCCATGCCTTGATTCCGGATCGCGGTGACCATCGCCTGGAGCATTCGTGGGCATAGCACCGAAGCCGGGATGTCGAATTGGTCCGAGAGACGATGTTGGCGGGTAGCCGTAACCCCGTTGCGGCGCCAAGACTTTCGTTCTACCACGTGAAAGAAAGAGAGTTCGGTTTATCGACAGTTCCCGCTGGATGCTTCCATCCCACACCTTCCGGAAGGACCCATGCGATCGGCAGCGAATGCGGTCCAATAAACTTTACTTACAGGCAGGCGAGCTTCCGGCGAATTCGGCGTCAGCATTGGGTGTTGTTGTCGCGGGCAACGCGGTCACCACGTGGTTTCATCTAACACCCGATATGCGCGAGCAAATTGTCCGAATGATCGATGACGTCTGCTTAGCCGGTGACGAACGGAGCGGGTGAGTCTCCGACGAGTCAGGGGTCCAATGAGATGCCCTGACTGAAGGTAGGTGCCGTTTTTGGTAGAATGACGATTCGGGCTTTGAGAACCACCATTTCGGCGGGCAGAAAATGGCAAAGAAGGTTGCAGCATCCACGAGCGTAACGAAGGCAGCACCCACGGTGCCCCAAAAGGGAGCATCATCGGGCGGCATCGTCCAACTTCATTTGTCAGGACATGCGGAACTGCAGAAGTACGGAGACAACGCTCTACCACTGATGGGGTTGGGCCTCTTCTTGGGAGCTGACGATTTCGACGAACTCGCAACGAACGCGATGACCGACGGTTCGAACGACAAGAAGATCGACTTCTGTCATATCGACCGAACCAACCGCTATGCAGTGATCGCTCAGGGATACACGGCGAAGCAATGGCTGCGACATGCGGCACCTGCGAATAAGGCGTCGGACCTGATCGCTGCCGTGGGGTGGCTATTCACCGGTGACATTTCCAAGGTGCCCTCAAAGTTGCGAGCGGTCGCGCAGGAGCTTCGTCAAGCGATCAAAGACGACGAGATCATCAGAATCGACTTTCTTTACATCCACAACTGCGTGGAGAGCACGAACGTCGACAACGAGCTGCGCACCGCTGCTAGCACAGCGCAGAGGGTCTTGAACAAACCCGGAATTGCCTTTGGTCACGCCGAACTGGGGATCACGCAGTTAGAAGGGCTTTGCCTCTCAAGCGAGAGCAAGATACTCGTTCAGGACAGCTTCACGATCCCTGGGAGAAATGTCATTGTTGAAACGGGTGATGTTTGGGAATCGGTGATGACCTCGATGCCAGGCGATTGGCTCCGCGATCTGTATCTGCGCTACAACACTCGGCTTTTCAGCGCGAATTACCGTGACTATCTCGGTATGCGGAGCACCATCAAGAACATAAACTTCGGAATAAAGTCCAGTGCACAGCGAGAACCAAAGAACTTCTGGACGTACAACAACGGAATCACTGCCCTGACGCGGCGAATCACAAAGTCGGCTGGGAAGTTCGAAATCGAGGGCGTCTCGATCATCAACGGTGCCCAGACCACAGGCTCAATCGGTGAATGCAGTATCTCGGAAGCAGAGAAGATAAAGATTCCGTGCCGGTTCGTCTGCTGTCGCGACAATGACGTTCTCCACAACATTATTCGGTTCAACAATACACAGAATGCCTTCAGGTCATCGGACCAGCGCAGCAGCGACGAAGTCCAACGTCGGCTTGCCACCGAACTCCGGGCGTACAATCTGAGTTACATTCATCGCCGGTCAGGTGCGACCTCACCCCGCAGCTCAATATCCGCCGAGAGTATCGCGCCGTTGTTGTGCGCATTTCACGGTGATCCGCAGTCGGCGAGCCGACGCAGAAACGACATCTTCGATCTCGATACCCTTTATGAGCGGGTGTTTCCGAAAACGTGCACTGGAGAGCACGTGCTGCTCGTGCATTGCCTTGGTCTCGCGCTCGATGAAGTCAAGTACGCCCTTAAGGTAAAGGATGCAGAAGGGGCCGCGACGACAGTCGAAACGATTAATTACGAGGTGCTGAAGTACTCGACCTCGAAGCTGTTCATGGTCCGGATCATGGGCTCCGTCGTGGAGCAGATCTGTGGGGCAAAGGTGGCCGATCTTTACCGGTGGCGATTTCACTCTGCGTCGATAAAACCAGACCTTCAGAAACTGGTGTTCCCATGGGTGGAAGCCGTTGAAGCGGTCTTGCCGATCGTGGCCAGCACAGTGTCGAACCCATACGAAGCCGTTCGTGATTTCGCTGGGCTGCCGAATCTGGAACTGAGAATCGCCGCGACCGTGAGCGGCCTCGGCAATCATTTTGCTCAGCGATTCGCTCCGCTAAAAGACGTCACCGAGATTTAACTCACCGGAAAGAGGCTGACAAATCGCTCGCCATTGAACGAGGCCTTGACCGTGGTGGCTTCGGTGTTTCGCCCAGAGATGTGATAGTCAGAGGTTTTCAAGAATGCGATACGCAGGTCCGTTACCGTGAACACGCGGCCGACCTCTCCATAAATCAGGCAGATGTGCAGCCCGATGTGCGGGTAGTGGCAGTCCACGCGAATCGCCTCGTGACACGTCTTGATTTCCAATCCGTCCGGAACCCGCACCGGACGGTCATTCTTCAGCGCTGCACCGTACACCAACTTCTCTTCGCCGCGGGCACGCCGAAACGCGCGTAGTCCCGAGTAATCGAGATCGGCCACGTAGATGTCCGGGTAGTCGCTCCGGCCGTTCGTCTGCAGTCTGGAGTTGTGCTTGAGCAGATACTTCGTGACGACGTTGCTGATCAGTTCGCCCGTGACTTTCTCACGCAAGACGTCGTCCAACGTCAGCTGGCGGTCAAAGGCCTCGATCTGCTCCTTGGGAAGGTTCACCTGGGCGCGGATGTCGGGCCACATGCGGCGAAGCTGAACGGGGGCGTTAAGAACGCCCTCAACGTATTCTTTGATGCCAACAGCGTTTGACTCCAGCCATGGGATGAGTCCATTCGCCGTGACCTTCGCGCGTTGAACCCAGGCCATTTCCTGTGGCCGGTAAGCGTCGAGGTCGGCACGAGCCTCATCGATCTGTCGACTGATCTCATCCAGAATCGTGCTTGGCATGATAAAACCCGGTCGTCATGACTCGGAATCGGTCCAACGTTCGAACAGCTTCGCGGGTGGCACCTGCAGGGTCTCGGCGATAAGGCAGATGTTCTCTAAGCTGATATTCCGTTCGCCCCGCTCAACTCCGCCGACGTAGCTCCGGTCAAGGTCAACCTGCAATGCGAATTCCTCCTGACTCCAGCCGCGATTCTTCCGCAGTTCGCGGACGCGACGGCCAAAGAGGAGTTTCACATCGGACTTGTCCATGCAGAGGGTTTTCGGGTATAGACGGCTTTAGGTCCACGGGTTTTAGGTCCCGGAAAATTTGGGAGGATGTGTGGCGCAAGGACTGCCAAAGCCCCGAGCTCTGCGGAAAAGGAAGACCGTGAACAAGGCTTTTTGCGAGTTTTTCGCGGGGATCGGGCTCGTTCGAGAAGGCCTCAGCGATTCAGGCTGGACCTGCGTTTACGCGAACGACATCAATCCGAAGAAGCGGGAGCTTTACACCAAGCGATTCGGAGACAACGGACACTTCCACCTGGACGACGTCTGGAACTGCGCCGAGGTACTGACGCGACTTCCTGACCCGCCATTTCTCGCCACCGCATCCTTTCCTTGCATCGACCTCTCTCTTGCCGGCCACTGGAAGGGCTTTGACGGTGATCACTCTTCGACCTTCTTCGGGTTTGCGAAGGTTCTCGAAGGCATGGGTGATCGTCGACCGAAGGTCGTCATGCTGGAGAACGTGACGGGTTTCATCACATCAAAGGGCGGCAAGGACTTCGAAGCCGCTGCAAGAGCTCTCGCCGAACTCGGCTACTGGATCGACGCCTTCGTGCTGGATGCCAAGAACTTCGTTCCGCAAAGCCGCCCTCGCGTCTTCGTGATTGGGGTTCATGAATCGTTTTCCACGTCCGTTGTTGCTCGCAAAGGCAGCGGCGACTGGTTTGGCGGCGCGTGGTCTCGCCATGTCGAGCGAGGGGGGAAAAAGCTACGCCCCGACAATCTTCGGGAGCTCATGGAGCGGGTCGAACTTCCCACAGGATGGGCGGCGGTGAACATCGCGCCGCCAACGTCTTCAGCCCCCGATGTATCCGAAGTGATCGATCTGGACGACGATCAGGAGTGGTGGGATGAGGAAGCCGTCACCAAGCATCACGACATGATGAGCGATCGGCATCGTTCAATTGTCGATGAGATGTTGTCATCGAAGAAACGCTTCACGGGAACGATTTACCGCCGGAAACGCTATGGCAAGACAAGGGCAGAGATTCGATTCGACGGATTGGCCGGGTGTTTGAGGACACCAAAAGGGGGAAGCGCCCGTCAGATCGTCATCGCTATCGATAAGGGGAAGCTTCGAATTCGGTGGATGTCGCCCCGAGAGTATGCCCGCCTTCAGGGCGCGTCGGATTTCCCCTTGGTGGAGAACACGATTCAGAATCTGTACGGGTTCGGGGATGCGGTATGTGTTCCGGTGATTCGGTGGATTGATCAACATGTCCTGACACCGCTGTTTAATTCCTATCTGAAGACACGCGGAAATGGCCGAAAATCTCACGCCGCAGTAGCGACTGCGAACAATGCAGGCGGTGAAAGGCCGGAACACGTCGCATGAGAGGTCCGTTGCGTCGGCCCTGGTCTGCTTCGGCTTGAAAAATCGACGCAACGTCGCCTCTCTGCCGGGGAATCCAGACTTTGTCTTCACCATGGCGAAAGCTGCGGTCGTCATCGACGGAGATTTCTGACATGTTTGGCG
Source organism: Planctomycetaceae bacterium (assembly GCA_027489895.1). Classification (GTDB taxonomy): domain Bacteria; phylum Planctomycetota; class Planctomycetia; order Planctomycetales; family Planctomycetaceae; genus JAIXZD01. The sequence continues at coordinate 4,702 of JAIXZD010000304.1, read as the reverse complement.
ATTCCCGCGGTGGCGACACAAGCTCTTGGGCCACTGGCAGCAAAATATCGATAGGAACCGGCGGAGATCGCCGAGACTTCCGAAAACTGCGAAACCAAGGCTGGAAGGTTCTGAGGATCTGGGGACATGAAGTCGAGCGGAACATGACAGAAACGGTCGCACGCGTTCGAGCGGTTCTGGAACCGTAGGACTGAGGTATGCCATGACGGCAGGCGAGATTCGATGTGGTGATGCGGCAGAGGTCCTCAAGAGTGTGGCCGCGGATTCCGTCGCGCTGACTGTTACCTCACCCCCGTACTACAAGCTTCGCGATTACGGAATCACTGGCCAGATAGGGCAAGAGAAGACCCTTTCGGAGTACCTGAAGCGCATCGGACAGATACTCACGCAGCTGCTCAGAGTGACGGATAAGCGGGGAAGCTGCTTCTTCGTTGTCGGTGACACATACGAGAATCGGAAGCTCTTGCTTGTCCCTCATCGAATTGCGCTAATCGCGGATGAGCTGGGTTGGACCGTTCGAAATGATCTTATCTGGCGGAAGCCAGCACCGGCCCCAGAGAGCCCCCGTAATCGGTGGCGGGGCGGCCACGAACACATCCTCTTTCTTACGAAGCGTCCGAGCGGATACCGATTCAATGCAGATGAGATCCGCGTGCCGTATTCGGCGGTCACTATCCGCAGATGGGGAAACGGGCAGGCCTATGGAGGCGAGAAGAGCAAGCGGCGGAAGAATGCCAAAGATTCACGGATGCGGGACGGCAAGACGTTCACCCTCAATCCGAACGGGTGTATTCCGACCGACGTGCTCACCGTTGCCACGAATAACAACGCGGCAGGACATTATGCAGCGTTCCCTCCGCAATTGATCGAGCCGTTCGTGCAAGTCTGCTCTGATCGCGGAGATCTGGTCCTCGATCCGTTCGCGGGGTCTGGGACTACCTGCAGTGTGGCCGCTCACCTTGGTCGGAAGTTCCTCGGAATCGACCTCAACCCCGATTATGCCGGAATGGCTGCGAAATCCGCTGGCGAGCACATCGCGTGATCTGCGAGTCCAAGCCGCGTCTCTCCCTCATAACTGCCACTTGGTAAGCCCTCGGCCCAAATCGGCGCACAAACTCATCAGGGAACGCCCGGGCCGCCTTTTCCAGCTTCGCTACCTGCAGTCTCCGAACCGCCTCAGCGATCGCCTCGTCGATCGCCTTTTCCGACTCGCTTGGTTTTCTGCCTGACGGCTCCAAGGTTCCGTCCGGAGAAATGACGAACGAAGGACGCTGGAGGCCGGCTCGGAGAGTGATCAAGCGGTCGATTAGGTCTTCGAGATCGCGAAATCGGTTCGGTTGTTCATGTGTCCGCTCACCGATTGCTTTGCCCACAAAGTTCCGCATCACTCCACCTCCATCGACTCGGTCCAAACCCCAGCCGCTTTCGCGAGCTGGTCCACCTTCGCTAACGCCACGCGAGCCTTCTCTCTCCATGACGCTGCTCGTCCTTCATCGTGTCCGACCATCGCGTCCGCGAATCGCAGATCACGCCAGGCCTGTTCCAGTTCGCGGATCAACAGTCCCCGCGCTTCACCCCGAGCATTGAGCGCCGCCAGCTTCTGAGCGTCCGCGATCATCCGACCACCGTCCCCGGCCTTGAGCGTGCCCAGAGCGGCTTGCGTCATCAGTCGTCGACCGAGGTCACGTTCGATCTGTTCAAGGGGAGTCATCAGGTCATTCCACTGTTGCGGAGGTCCGGGCGCAGCGACCCCGTATGGGTCGCTGGCTCACTCCACCGCCGCCTCGGCCACGGTCTTGCGTCGCATGTGGTTGTTTCTGTCCGTTCTGCGATACCCCGTCACGGACCCGCGACGTTGCTCCAGGGGTGTTCGTCGCTACACCTGCCCCTGGCGTTCACGGCTTCACTCACCCGCCTACATGGATGCCCGCGGCTTCACTGGCCCCCTCGATGCACCGCAGTGCAGGTCCCGTCGAGAGCGCGGGCATATCGAGTTGTTCTTCAGTCCTTGGCCTCAGTGCGTCTGCAGTTCGCGACGCACCGAGGTTGCCTGTGCGATCAGTGCGGCCGCCTCGGCGAACGTCGCCGCCGTCAGCCCATGCCGTTGGAGCAGTCGCTGCTGCCCTGGTGTCACTCCGGTCGGAACTCCCGCGCAGATCGCTTGTCGACCGCCACGGATTTCGTCTCGCCTCGTCAGTTCCGCGGCCGCCCAGCCGAGTGCCTTTCCCTTCGCCTTGGTCGACGCCCACTTCACAAACCAGTCGGGCAGTTCCGACATCGGCTGGCCTTTGAAGTTTCCCCAGGGCCAGGGGCGATCTTCCGGGCGCCCCTTCCAATCCTTCTTGGCGTGAGCCCCACCAGCCCCCTGCTCCACCTCGCTGGTCGAGTACTTCACGTCGCCCTTCAGCCGTGCCCGCTTGCGCGCCGCCTCACGTTCCCGGCGTTCCTGATTGGCACGCTCCCGTTCGGTCTTCTCGTCATCGATCTTGGCTTTCGCACGCCGCAGTTCATCTTGCAAGTCTACTTCGTCGCCTGCGGCCTCCTTCGCTTCGATGGTCTTGTTGGCCAGCTCGATCACCTCGTCCGGAAGCCCGTTCGCGAGGATCTCGGTCGTCGACGACACAGGCGGCATGCCCGTGATGCCCACCAGGTCGACGATGAGGCAGTCCGGTTTCGCGGACGACGCGATGGCCGCGCGGCGGGCCTCGGCATCCGAGAGACCGTCCACGAGGCCCCGTAGCGGACGACAGCCCCGGCCCTTCATCTGCTCCGCGAGCGAACGCGATTTGGTGGGGCGGTACACGGCCACGGCCGCGATACCAGGGTCGTTGTACCCCTCGCGACAGAGGCCACAGACCGACAACACCTGGAACTCGCCGCTCTGGTGGGCCTTGTAGACCCGTTTGCGATGCTCATCGGGCGATGTCCCGTCGAGCGATCGTGCCATGTCAGTGCGGTGCTCGCAGAACACCTCGGACACCCTCCGCGCCATCGCCGCCGTCGGCGAGAACACGATGGTGCGACGGCTTCCGATCAGATCGATCGTCGGCTTGACCATCGACAACAACGTCTCGCGCTCGGAGAGCAGCTGCTCGAGGTCCTCGTCGTTGAAGTCGCCCGCGACTTCGCGGACATCCCGCCACTCCACCCCCTGCACCGACACGAACGCCTGCCGGTACGGGACTGCCCACCCGTCGTTCACCGCCGAGGGGCCGCCGAAGATGTCGTAGAGGCGGTAGTCGAGCGCGACATCGGGCAGAATCCCTGCCAAGGTCACCCCATCACCCCGCTCCGGCGTTGCCGTGAGACCGAGGCGCCGCGATTCAGGGTTGTCAGCGAACCAGTCGAGGATATGCCGGCAGGACTTCAGCCCCCGCTTCCAGCGATGGGCCTCGTCCATGATCAGCAGCCAGCGCTTGTCTTGATCGAACCGGTGCAGGCGAGACTGGCCCCGCTTGTTCTCCATCAGCGTCTGTCGCGACGAGACGACCACCTTCGGCTTCCAGCCCCAGGCGACGCGACGGTCGGCCATTTCGACCGCCGGCCGGATGCCGAGAATCGCCTCGATCTCCTCGGCGAACTGCGTCACCAACTGCCGCTCGTGGGCACAGATCATGACGTGGCAGTCGGGCCCTTGGTCGATCCAGCGTTCTGCGATCAGCGTTCCAGTGACCGTCTTGCCGGAGCCCGTTGGCTGAACGACCAGCACGCCAGGACTCCCCTTCCCAAACAGTTCGAACGTGCTGTCGATGGCCCGCTGCTGATAGTCCCGCGGCGAAAACCTGGCCCGCGACTTCGGGGTGGGAGAGGGGACCGCCAACCGAGGGCGAGCAACGGCCACCGGGGCGTCGAAGAGGCTACGCTGCATCGCGCACCGCCTTCCGCTTCGCCTCGGGGGCGTTGTCGAAGATCATCCTCGTGACGATCCCCGACTCCCGGCAGCCCTTGCAGCCCACACCGCCGCAATACGGACACCGTTCGTATGGCTTCGCCCCGAGGAAAGCCGACAGACCGTTGCCGATCTTGTCTTCGATCTCCTGCAGCTTGTTCGGATCGAGGAACGCCCCGCCCGGCTTCTGGCCGAGCTCCTTTATCTGCCGGATCAGTGCCCGTACCTCGCGATTGATTCGGTCGAACTCCTTGCCCAGGGAGATCGCACCGGCGAAGTCGATCCCCGGCTCGTCGTCCTGGAGATCGAGCAACTGCTCGTCATCGTCATCGGCCGGAACGTTGATAGCCGCCTTTCGCAGCTTGTCCACGCCCCTGGCTTCCCGAAGGGCCGGGGCAACCCCCTTCGTGTTGAGGGTGTTGGTCAGCTTGGCAGCCGTCTCCGCATCGCCCTGGGCCTTCGCCTCGTCGATTTTGTGGACGACCTCGACGGCCGCCTCGACCGTCCTCCCACCCATGCCAACGACTTGGCCGACCTTGTCGCGAGTTCGGTCGGAAATCGCATTTTCTCCCACGTTTTCCCGATGTGGCAACGTTGCCACATCGGGAACGGCATCCCCCTTCTTGAGATTCTGTTCACGACGCTTCAACGCCATTCGGCCCTCAATGGCGAGAAGGTGCGCGGCCTCGCGAGCCTTCTGCTCGTTGGTCTTCTCCCGCTGGCGATTCGACTCGATCAGCGCCCGCTCAATCTCGTCCGGATCGGTCAGAGGCGAGACGATGCACGGCACCGTCTTCAGCCTGCACATGATCG
>JAIXZD010000312.1 GCA_027489895.1 Planctomycetaceae bacterium | reverse complement strand
GGCGGGGCGCGTGGGGGAGGGGCGCGCGGGCGAACGGCGGCTGGGGACCGGTGGGCTCACGGCGCGAGCGGATGACTGCGGCGATCGCGAGGACTCCGGAGAGGGAGCGGATGCGGGAGACGACGCTGGCAGATGATTCGACCGTCTTGCCGATCAACCCGGAGAGGCCAAAGGGCAACACGGCCAGGTAGAGAAGCAGAACACCATGGCGAGCGGTCATGAGGGGATGACGAGTCGGATGGGCGAGAACGGACGCGGGGAGAGACGTGATTGGGACGAGCCGTTTTCGCCAGTGACCAGCGTTGGATCAAGTGCAGCGCTGTTCGCGGCACACTGGAGAGCACTATCCGCCCCAGAGGCCGCGGCAGAAAGAGTCCTCCCCCTTTTCATGCCCCTCTTCAGGCCCGAGTTCGCAAGACATCGAGTAACCGAGGCGAGCAAACCAGGAACACTCTCACTTGAACCTCAGCCGGGTCCAGAGGTCTCCCACCGGGACTCCCCGGCCCCTTCAGAGAACTTTAAAAAAATGCGACTCTTGATAAGCCACAGACAAAACACTAGTATACACTGTAGTCTCTGCAATGACATCGCTCGCCCAGCAGCTCTTGACCGTCTCCATCCTGAGTCCCGCCAAATCGATAGTGGTTTTTAGCTGGTCGCGACTCAGTGCGGCCAAAACCAAGTTTCCTGTTGTCTCTCGCCTGACGGCGGGACGCCGCTGGAGCGTCTCCCCAGCCCAATTTTTCCAATGCGTCTGGGTCGGCCAGCCGGCCAGGGCCTAGCAGCGCCTGCGTCACAACGGCCGGCGGGTCATGCCCCTTGAATCTCGCGGTTACCGAGTCTGTCAGCCGACTATTGCGTCTCACAATTCGTTCGCGCTATCTGTTCGCGTCTAGGGTCTCTTCACATGTGCATCACCAGTTGGTTGTCCGGGATTCGCAGCAAACTTGTCGGGCTGTCTTCACCGCGGCGGAAGGCATTTCGGCGCGGCGTTTCCGGGACGGAATCACTTGAGCCACGCGTGGTGCTGACTGGCCTGCAGGCCAACGACGACGCCTACAATCTATTGGGACTGGCTTTTATATCCGGCGCCAATGGCGAGATTATCGGCTACAAGCTGCCGATTTACGGGAACGACACCTTCCCTGATGCCACACTGCCGTATCGAACGCTCCTTGGGGGAAATCACTTTCAGGGCACGGTGCGACCGCTTAACGGGGATGACGTCGATGCCTCGTTAATCGGGACGTCGCAGGAGTACGTCATCTACTCCCCGCCGGGCCCAATGGCCGGATTTGAGAACGACACGTTTCAGTACGTTCTGACGGCTGGCGCGGCCCTGAATATGCAGATTTCGATCGGGCAAGTGACGATCTCCCTTCCGCCTTGGGTTGGGCCGGGCGGGCCGACAAACCCGAATATGGAACCGCCCCTGCCCCCCACGTTTCCGCCTCTTCCGCCGCCCCCACCTCCGCCGCCCGTGGTGGAACCACCGTTGCCTCCGGCGTACCCCCCAGTTTTTCCACCCGTTCCACCGCCGCCCGTTGCCGATCCGAATCCGGTCAACCCCCCGGCCATGCCTTGGGTGCCTCCACCGCCTCCCGGTGTTCAAGATGGGAGCCTGCCGAACACTGCCCCTGAACTCTATCTGCCCCGGCTCAGCGAGCAGGGCGGGCCGATGGGCCAGCAGTTTTTTCTCACCGGCTCCATTGAAGACACGACCCCATCCGCGTTGCCTTACGTTCTACAGGTCGACTTCAACGCCGATGGTCAGTCTGAGTTCGATCTGTCCAGTAGCCTGACTGCCGGGGCGTTTCTGGCCGAGCTCGCGGCCTATCCGAGCCTCACCAGCGTTCGTGTCCGCGCGAAGGAAGCGGTCTCCGGCTCCACGTCTTTTGTCTATAGCGGCTGGGAAGAGGCGTCTCTCGTCCCGAATCGAGAGTTCAACACCAATCCCGACCTGCAACTTCAGGCCGCACAGCCAATTCCAGGGATGGGCAACTTTGCGTTGACGGGCGCCCTGTTTGACGCCACCGCCGAAGGTCGAACGTTCGCGGTCGAGGTGGATTGGACCGGCGACCAACAGGCCGACAGCACCACGATCGTGGCTCCCGGCCCCCTGTTCGTGTCGATCGCGCCGCCGCCTTCGGCTACCTCAGCACGACTCCGCGTTCTCGAATTCCAAGATGGCCTGCGCGTTGGCGAAACCCGGCGGCAAACGCTCTCGCTGCCAGCGCTTCCGGCTGTGAGTCCACCACCGCCTCCAGCCGGCAACCCCGATCCATTCACCGGCGGCTGGACACCCGACCCCACGGGCGGAACAGGAATGCCCCCGGCTGGGATGCCTCCCACGGGAATGCCACCGGCAGATGCTTACCCACCAGCGGTCGTGCCGCCGGCCGTGATCCCGCCGGCCGTTGTTCCGCCGGGGATCATGCCCCCGGAAGCTTTCCCGCCGGGAGTCATGCCACCGGGCTATGTCCCACCGGGTTACGTTCCTCCCGCGGTACCGCCCACTTCACCCCCGAGCACAACGCCCCCAGACGGGCCCGTCACACCACCACCGGGCACGGGCGACCCGTCCGCTTACCCGTCCGCTTATCCACCCGCTACCCCCCCAATCAACCCCCCGGCCGACCCCGGAAGTGGCCCGGGGAGCGCCGTTCCAGGCACCGGAGGGGACGGCCCTATCACGCCCCCCAACCCAGATCCCAGCTCTCACCCGGGAACTGGCACAAACAACCCCAACGACCCGAGCCAACCAAAAACGCCCGAACAAACCCTGGACGACGCGCTCGACAAGGCCGAGAGCGACTACACGCGTGACCTGGGCACCGCTCAGGGTGATCTCGACCTCGCGTTGGGCGATCTTGATGACGATCTCGACGATGCGCTCGATGATTCCGTAGGCGATTACACGGACGCGATGTCCACGGCCTCGACCGACTATGACACGGCGGTCGGGACAGCCAACACCAATTGGACCAACGGCCTTTCCCTGGCCGACTTCAACTTCGATCTTGCCACCGCGGGGCTGTTCCCCAGTTCCCCCACGGGTGGCTCAGGGAGCGGTTCTTCCGGAGACGGCTCACCGGGAGGCGGAACTACCGGCGGAGATTCCGGTGGATCGGGAATTGCTGGCGGTGCCATCGCAGGGGCGCCTGCTGGCACGCCCGGTGCCGGGGCGACTCCCGGCTCTGGCGGCGGAACTTCCGACACAAGCGGGTCCACCGGCTCAGGTCTCGATCTGCAGGCGGCCTGGGCTGCGCTCACGCCCGCAGCCCGGTCCAGCTTCCTGACGCTGATCGTCGACGCCTACAACCAGTTGCAGACCGATCAGGACGCCGCGAACAGCACCTCGGCCTCAACGGCCCGTGAAGAGACCGAATCGACCAGTCTGGCGTCCGCGCTCGTCAGTTATGTGGGCGCGCAGATCAGGAGCCAACTGAAGCAGTTGGTTGGTTCGCTCACCGCCCAGGTGACCTACGCCACGAAGTCGTTGGGGGCCCTGGAGAGCTACTTCGACACGGCCGCCACGGCGACAAAAACTCTCCGCGAAGCTCAGGAGGCAGCCGCCAGGGGCTGGCTCAGCGCTGTCCACGGCGCGGCCAAGACCTACGCCGACGCATTCGAGACGGCCTACGACGACTATCGCTCCACCGAAGCTCAGTCGCAGGCGGACTATGCCCGAGACGTCGCCCAGGCGTATGCGGATTACGCGCGAGCGGCCGCCGGGGTCAATCCCGATCTGGCGGGGCTGCGGCATGCCTACGACGTGGCCGTAGCCGATGCCTCGCTGGCTCTCACCAAGACGGTCACTGCGGCAGGGGAAAGCTACGCCAAAGCCCGCATCACGGCCCTGGCCACCTACCACAAGGCCCGCATCAACGCCGATCTCGCTCGCGACAACACGCTCCAGCTGCGTGGGGCTGCGTATCAGATGACGATGACGCAGGCCGATGCCGATCTCTCGAAGGCTCTGCGGAATGCCTCCCGGCAGTACGACAAAGACCTGAAGAAAGTGGCTGACGACGCGGCGGCCGACGCGCGCTCTGCCAACAAGGCGTGGAACCAGGCACTCTCCGGGGCCGCGCTGCGCCTGGCACAAGGCTCGATCACCGACAACGCCAATCGGCAGGCCGCCCAGGCAACGGCGATGGGCACGTTCCTTTCCTCGATCCAGTCGGCATTTACGTCGACGTTTGGCAGTGTGGGGACTGGGGCGGGAACGGGTGGAACTGGCTCAGGGGATTCAGGCACGGGCACCACAGGCACTGGCACGAACCCGTTCACGGCGATGGCGACGATGGCGCAGGCGGCGGCGGGGTGGCTGTCTTCGGTGCTGGGATTGGCGCAGGCTCGGGACGAGGCACTGGCGGAGGCGGCCGAGGGGAAGGCGCTGGCGGAGCAGTCGGCGCTCGATGGGCTGCTGGAGGGCGTGGTTGATGGCGTGCTGGGTTGGGTGACGGGGTCGAGCGATGCCCGGACGGCCTACTCGATCACGGCGATTGGTCTCACCACGGCGCGCGATGTCGCGGTTCGCACGGCCTTCGCCGCGTTTGATGGGGCCGCGATCGAGCGGGGTGCGGAAGCCGAGCGGCTGGCCGCCACGGCCAACAAAAACCGGATCATCTCCGACGTCCAGGCCTACCGCGACGAGGTCGCCAATTCCCCGGCCAGCAACAGCACGCCGCCGCTGGATCCGTCGATCATGCAACCGGGGCTGCTGCCATCGGAGATGGCTCAACTCCACGCCGAGAACCGCGCCCGCGACCGCAGCAACACCCTCGCCGAATGGGGCGTCACCGCGCTGCGCACCTGGATCGCCACCGTCGATGCCAGCGGTGTCCTCAATGCCAGCACGACGACGACGACCGCAAGTGGCGCCACGGGGCCGGGCACGAACGGACCAGGCGCAACGGGACCCGGTACGAACGGATCCGGAACAAACGGAACGGGGGACGATTGGCGAACGCAACTTCAGAACGCGCTGGCCCAACTGCAGGCACTGACCGGCGACGATTCGACCGGAACCACCAATGGCTCTGAGCCGGGGGGTGACGGGCCTGGTGGAGACGGGGCGGGTGGTGACGGCGCGAACCCGCCCGCCACGAGCGGCGATGGCAGTGGTTCGGGCGTGGGCGGTGAAAATCCTGTCGGGAACAATCCGCCTGCGGCAGGCGCACCACCCGTTGGGGGCACGAATTCTTCTGCACCGGGAGGCGGTGATCCTCCCCCTGGCAACGGCGATCCCGTTCAACCTCCACCACTTTCCACGCCAGGGCCTCGGCGTATCTGGATCATTGACGGTAAGCCCTATACCCTCTCTCCGGAAGACGCAGCGGCTTATGACGCGGCGGTAGAACGATCGTACTCTTATCTGAATGGTCTGACTGATAGGTTTGCGTTCTGGCAGGAGAACGACCAGGACGTTCGCCGAAGAATCGAGGCCGCGGCACGGCAGAAGAACTTGATCGACGAGCAGTTCAACCGCCAGCGAACACTTTCTCCCGTCGACTTCGAAGCCGCTATCGCTAGCCTGAGGTGGGAGGCCTCGGGGCAACCGGTATTCGATGAGAAAGTCAACAATGCCACCGAACTCGTTACGACCGTCACCACCCTCGGCGCGGTCGCCGCCCCCAGAGTAATACAGAAGTCACAATCACTCGCAATAAAACTCCTCTCAGGTTCCAACAAGGGGGCGAAGCTGGAACAAGCACAGCAGTTTGTCCCAACGATCCAAACGGGGTTAAATGACGCTACTGAAGATGTGTTGGACAAGGCGAAATCCCTCGACGATCCCCTTAAACCAAGTCCGAACGCGGCAGCAATCCAAAAGGCGATTGCAGATGTCCCAACTGGTCAAATCCACCATATCATTTCAACGAAGATAAGCCGTGAATTGGATCGTCACCCCACACTTAGCGGGCAATACCAGCCCCGCGACCCACGATTGACGACGCAGGCCATCAACGACGCTGCCCATCGGGGGTATCAGACTTGGCATCGTCAACTTGATGATGAAGTTGTTGCCTGGCTGAGGAGACATCAAGAAGCAACACCTCAAGAGTTTGAAGATTGGTTGCGGTCGCGATACAGCCAGCCGGATTTGCAGGTGCGCTTTCCCAATGGGTTTTAGCTTGAGGACAGAATGAACTTTTTCACGATTGAGCAACCAAAGCCAGGTAGCCCGGAAGATCGGAATGGCCGTACGGATTCACTTCCTGAGGAAGGATTTAACGTAGGTGAATGCTCGCGTTGCCCAGCCTGCAACCGTCCACTTTCCATGCTCAAGTGGCTTCCGCCATATCGTGTTGAATTGCAATCCTGGGGCAAGCACTACGGCGATATTGCCGAAATTAGCGATAACTTGATTGTCTCAGAACGCTTTCTACAGGCGTTCACTCGCAGCGACGTAAAAGGACTGCTATGCGTTGAACCCGTAGATGTCATCAAAGTCGTTCATCGCCGTGGAAAACCAACGGAGCCATTGCCTCGCTACTTTAAGGCGGCAGTGGCACGAAGCGCCACCACAGTCGACCAACAGCAGTCTGGGTACGTTTGGGAAGACAAAACCAACGTCTGCCCGAAATGTCTTTTTGGCAAGCTCAAGCGTTATCAAGCACTTATAGTAAACGAAGAGACGTGGACGGGTGAGGATATCTTCTTTCCGCGGGGGGGGCATGTGCCGATTGTCAGCGAGAGGTTCAAGCAGGTATTCGCTGAGAATGGCTTGTTCGGGGCCGTGTTCACTCCTGTCGAAGAAGCTGGATACGACAGTTGTCCTTGGGAAATACGCGCTGCGACAGAATACTGACTCCGTGCATGAACATCAGAGACATCTGTTCATACAAAGACAAGCGACTCCGTAGTCAGGCTCGCGGCTGACGTTAGGCTCCATTCTCACTAGCAACGATGGCCCAGGCGGCGGGGTGGCTGTCTTCGGTGCCGGGATTGGCGCAGGCTAGGGACGAGGCACTTGCGGAGGCGGCCGAGGGGAAGGCGCTGGCGGAGAAGTCGGCGCTCGATGGGTTTCTGGAGGGCGTGGTCGATGGCGTGCTGGGTTGGGTGACGGGGTCGAGCGATGCCCGGACGGCCTACTCGATCACGGCGATTGGTCTCTCGGCCGGGCGCGATGTCGCGGTTCGGTCGGCCTTCGCCGCGTTCGATGTGGCCGCGATCGAGCGGGGTGCGGAAGCCGAGCGGCTGGCCGCCACGGCCAACAAAAACCGGATCATCTCCGACGTC
>JAIXZD010000510.1 GCA_027489895.1 Planctomycetaceae bacterium | reverse complement strand
AGATCGGCATTGTCGCTGCCGAGACCATACGACAGCCAGGCCCCCAGACTGGGGCGGCCGGCCAGTTGCGCCCCCGTTTGCAGGAACGTGACAGCCGGGTCGTGATTGATCGCCTCGGTGTGTAGCGTCTTGATAAAGCAGACATCGTCGGCCACTCCGGCGAGGTGCGGCATGAGATCGCTGATCCATGCGCCGGATTGGCCCCGCTGGGCAAACCGGAACATCGACGGCGCGATCGGGAAGCGGCTTTGCGTGCTCGTCATGCCGGTGAGCCGCTGCCCCTGGCGGATGGAATCGGGCAGGTCGGTCCCGCGGAGGTCGGCCAGTTTCGGCTTCGGGTCGAACAGGTCGAGTTGCGACGGAGCGCCCGACTGAAACAGCGAAATCATCCGCTTGGCTTTGACGGGGCGGTTTGGGAACCCCTTGATGCCCGGCAGGATCCCAGGGCGTGCGAGAGGCTGGCCCACTAGCGGATCGGCCCGGAGGTCGGTCGCGAGCAGGCTCGTCAGCGCCGCGAGACCGGTTGCATGGGCACCGCGCTGCAGCCAGCGGCGACGCGATTCAGCCGGTAGATCGAGATCGAAGGTGGACATGGGCTACTCCTTGGTCACCAACTCGTCGAGGTTGAACAGCAGGCTGGCAACGGTTGAGTACGCGGCCCATTCCACGACATCGAGCTGTGGATCGACAGGCGACTCGCCCACGGAGACGAGCCGTTTCGCGGAGGGCAGGTCGGCCCGGAAACGTTCCCGGCTGCGGGCAAGTCGTCGCATGAGGACCGCCAGCTCGGTTGGCTGGGGATGCCGTAGCAGGACCGCGCGGAACAGATCGCGCAGCCGGGATTCGTCGGTGGCATTGGTCTGCGTAAGAGTTCGTGCGGCGAGTACGCGGGCCGCTTCCACGAACGTCGTATCGTTCATCAGGGCCAGCGCCTGCAGCGGCGTGTTCGTGGAGGATCGCTGCACGCTACAAGCCTCGCGACCCGCGGCGTCGAACACGACCATCGTGGGTGGCGCGACGGTTCGCTTCCAATAGGTATAGAGGCTGCGGCGGTAGAGGTCGTCACCCTGGGATTGAACATACTCCGTGTCGGTTGCGATCTCTTTCCAGAGACCGTCGGGCTGATACGGTTTGACGGAGGGGCCGCCGATTCGCTCCTTGAGCAAACCCGCGGCGAAGAGCGCCTGATCGCGAACCGTTTCGGCCGAGAGACGACGGCGCGGCCCGCGCGCCAACAAGCGACTGTCGGGATCGCGGCGGGCGAGGTCGGGTGAAACCGCGGACGATTGCCCATACGTCGCGCTGAGCACGATCCGTTTGTGGAGTTGCTTGATGTTCCAGCCGCTCTCGACAAAGTCGACGGCCAGCCAATCGAGCAGTTCGGGATGACTCGGCGGTTCGCCCTGGACGCCGAAATCCTCGGCGGTTTTGACGAGGCCGGTCCCGAACAGCCGCTGCCAGAACCGATTGACGGTGACCCGCGCGGTCAGAGGATGATTGGCGGAGACCAGCCAGCGTGCGAACCCCAGACGGTTGGGTGGAGCATCGGCGGCGAGCGCCGGAAAGATCGCGGGGACGCCGGGATCGACACGTTCGCCCGGCTGGTCGTATTGGCCTCTGGTCAAAACGTGTGTTGCTCTGGGCGTGGGCAGCTCCTCCATGACCATCACGGTGGGAAGCGCCGCGCGAAACGCGTGGCGTTCGCGAGTCAACCTGGTTCGCTCTCTGTCGGCCTCGCGGAACTCCTCGGGGGCGTGCGTTTCCAGATACCAGTGTGCGAGTTTCAAGGCAGCGGCGGGAGTTCGCTCGGCCGGGGGCTGTTTCAGGATGTCCGTGATCGATGCTGGGACCGCCAGCATCGCGGCCTCTTCGCCGGAGAGATCGCGACGATAGACGCGGACTTCGTCGAGAGCACCGCGAAACGGATGCGAACCACCGCCGATCCGCAGCGGCTCGGTCTTCACCGAGAACGTCTGGTTGAGCTTGTCGAGCCTCGTCACCAGCGGAACGGAGACGCCGTCCACACAGATCCTGATTCCGCTCGCCAGACGAGTTCCATCGTAAGTCGCCACGACATGCGACCAGCGCCCGATGGGCAGCGGATCGCGGGTTTCCACGCGGAGCGAGTCGTCGAGCCAGCGCTTGACCAGGTTCAACTGGACGCGCCCCTCGTGCAGATGCAGCGCATAGCCCGCGCCCTCTTCAGCCGGCGTCATTCGCGACAGGATCGTGCCTTCGGTCGCTTCCGGCCGAACCCACGCGGCGAGAGTCAACTTGTCGAAGTAGCCGAAGTCGGCCGTATCCCCGGCGTTCCACCATGATGCTCCGTTCAACGCGGTCCCCTCGGCGACGGTCCCCGTGCAATACGCCGAGGGCGTTCCTTCGGGCGTTGCGGCGGTTCCACCGGCTGCATCAACGGGACTGCCGTTCATCGGAAAATGCCGCACCAAACCATCCACCAGCGACCAATCGGATTTTGGTGGGGCGGGATTCGATCGCTCCCACGCGGATTGCGATGCGACGAATTTTTCCTGCAGCGAATCGACGCGTGTCTGGGCGGCAACGATCTGGCGATCCAGTTGTTCCAGCTTGGCCGCCTGCTCTGGAAGCGGGGCGGCCATGTACGGGGGCGAGTTGCCCTCTTTGATCGCGCGGCCGTTCTCGGGAATGTTGTTGAAGTAGGCGAAGACGCGGTAGAACTCGCGCTGGCTGACCGGGTCGTACTTGTGGTCGTGACAGCGGGCGCAGCCCAGCGTCAGCCCCAGCCAGACAGTGGCGGTGGTCTCGACACGATCCGCGACGTACTCGACCTGATACTCCTCGGGAATGATCCCGCCTTCCGCGTTGCCGCGGTGATTGCGGTTGAACCCGGTCGCGATCCGCGTGGCGAGGGTTGGTTCCGGCAGCAGGTCGCCCGCGAGTTGCTCGACGGTGAACTGGTCGAAGGGCTGGTTGGCGTTGAAGGCGTCGATCACCCAGTCGCGCCAGCGCCACATGTCGCGCGGACCATCGTTCTGATACCCGCTGGTGTCGGCATACCGCGCGGCGTCCAGCCACGCGACGGCCAGGTGCTCTCCGTAACGGGGCGAAGCAAGCAACCGGTCGACCACGCGTTCACGGGCCGTGGGCGTCTTGTCCGATAGGAAGGCGTCGACTTCGGCCACGGTCGGCGGTAACCCGGTCAAGTCGAGCGAAACCCGTCGCAACCATGAGATGGGGTCCGCTTCGGCAGACGGGGCCAGCCCTTCCGACCGCAGTTTCGCCCGGACAAACCGGTCGATCGGATCGCGGCTCCAATGGTCGTTCGGATCGACCGGAGGTTCCGGACGGACCGGTGCGACAAACGCCCAGTGCTGCGACCACTTCGCCCCTTGCTGAATCCAGTCGGCAATGCGTTGCTTCTGTTGAGGGGTAAGCGGCCGACCGAAGTTGGCTGGCGGCATCTGCTCTTCCGCCTCCTCGGTGTGGACCCGACGGACCAGCTCGCTGTCTTTTGGCTGCCCCGGTACGACGGGGGCACCGGCATCGCGGAGCGTGAACAGGCCTTCCCGCGTATCCAATCGCAAATCCGCAGCACGGCGGGACTCGTCGGGACCGTGACAGGCGAAGCAATGATCAGACAGGATCGGCCGGATCTCGCGATTGAAATCGACAGGGGGACGCTCTGCTGTCGAAGGTGCGGTACCAACCGGTTCGGCCGCGTTGAGCGT
>JAIXZD010000539.1 GCA_027489895.1 Planctomycetaceae bacterium | reverse complement strand
CCGTCTCGATGGGTGTCGACGCGGTGTGACGATCATCAACACGTCACGGGGCGGGCTGATCGACCGGGCGGCGCTGTGGGAGCGGATTCAATCAGGGCAGGTGGGCTCGGCCGGTCTGGATGTGTTTGAAGAGGAGCCGCCGAATCTGGCGGAATCGCTCTATCGGGATGAACGCGTGCTTGTGACACCGCATGCCGCGTTTGTGTCGGAGGAGTCGCTCGATGAATTGCGGCGACGGGCCACAGGGCAGATGGTCGCGGCGCTTTCGGGGCAGCGGCCCGACAATGTCGTCAACCCGGAGGTCTTTATGACCTGACCGGCGGGGTGAAGGCGCGGCGGGGGGGCTCCGGGCGCTGACGCTGCCGGCTCTCGGGGTGGGGTTGGTTCAGCACGGTTCGCTGTCTGACGCGGCGTGGGGTGTCTTGGGAACTCTCTCGAGTTCCGCTACTCCCTGGGGCGCGGTTATCGGTTCAGGCCGACGTAGAAGCTGAATAGACGCGTGGTGTCTTCGTTGGTCTTGTTGAGGGGCACGGCCCAGTCGAGGGCGATCGGCACAGGTCCCAGCGCGGGGACGGTGATTCGCAGCCCTGCCCCAACCGAGGCACGGAAGTCGTCGAGGCCGACATCATCCAGCACGGTCCCGAAGTCGGTGAATGCGACCAGGCCCAGCGTGTCGTCGGCGGTGATCGGGAAGTAGTACTCGGTCGATCCGAGGGCCTGCCAGGTGCCCCCGACGCGACTGCCTTCCTGTCGGGGCGAGATGCCCCGGAACGCGAACCCGCGGAAGCTGGAGAAACCGCCCGCGTAGAAGCGTTCGAACATCGGCGTGTCATCACCCGACCAGCCCAACTGGCCCGCGAGCGTGACGATGTTACGCCCCGTACCATCGGGCCGCTCGTAGACGGTGAAGTACTGACGTGCGTCGAGGTTGATCTGGGGGTAGGTGAAGTCGCCAAAGGCCTGTTCGTATGCGAGTTCCAGGAAATGTCCCCGGCCGGCGAGGAACGGGCTGTCCCGCGTATCGTGGGCGGCTGAGACGCGAACAGTCGATAGCGTGTTGTTGCCTTCGACCGAACCGATGAGCGGCGCGACAGGTTGGCGGGGGTTCTCGATCTCGACGTTTTCAAGTCGCAGAGCCGCGGTCGTGCTGAAGTCGGCCGTCCAGGCGCGGCCCAGGGTCATGCGCCCACCGGTGCGGGTTTCGTCCCAGTCCGGGTAGAAGCGATTGAAGTAGAAGCCGCTCACACCGAAGCTGTAATCGCTGTCGAAGATGTGAGGATTCCGCCAACTGATGAGGTACCGGCTGACCTGATTTCCGGGGACGGCTTCGATGCGGAATTGCTCGCCATTGCCGCGCCAGCCGGTGCCATCGATGATGTCCCGCAAACTGGTCGGTGGTCGAAGAATGTCGAAGTTGTTCTCGTCGAGGACGATCGAGCCGATCACCCCGGCGTCGCTGTTCACCCCGACGCCGAACATGAGGCGCCCGGTTTGCGACTCGGCGACGTTGACATCGAGGTCGACTTCGCCGGGGCCGGGCTGATCGACGAAGCCACCGGGGGGCGCGCTGAGGGCATCGACGAATGGGTCGCCGGGAACGCCGCCACCACCGGGACCACCACGAATGCCGGAGGGATCACCCAGGCCCTGGGCGCGAACGATGGTCTGGGCGTTCTCTTCGGTGAACTCGCCCTTGGTCACATTGATTTTGGGGCCATCCGGGGCGTTCGGGTTCCCGTTTCCGGCGAAAATCTGAGACGAGGCCAGACGCTGCTGGCTGCGCTTGATCTTTACCGGATTGGCGAGTTCGCCCGGTTTGACCAACATGCGATTGAGAGCCACCGCTTCCTTCGTGTGCGGGTGTTCTCCATCAATGTGGACGTTGATGCGACGGATGGTGTAGGGCTGGTCTTCGTTGATCGAATAGACGAGATCGACCGTGCCCGGTTCTTCGAGGAAGACTGGTTTCGGGTCAATCACCGCGAAGATTCGGCCGAGTTCGCCGTACTGATTGGTGACCTTCTCGACATCGAGGTTGAGCTTGCGTTCGGTGAAGTATTCGTCCGTCTTGAGGAGCAGGTCTTTCTTGAGGTCGGGAGTCGGGATGACCTCGTTCCCTTCGAAGAGGATGTCCCGCACCTTGTAGCGGATGCCTTCCTCGACGTAGTACTCGAGGTGGACGCTGGCTTTGTCGTCGGACAGTTTTTCGCGGTGCTTGATCTGCACATCGAAGTAGCCGAGCGAGTGGTAGAACTCCTTGATGGAGTTGATGTCTTCGGGGATCGTGGCGGGGTCGTACTTTCCGCCGAACAGCCAGAGTTTGCGGGTGCTGGTTTTCAGCTTGGTCTTCAGCTTGCCGTCGACGAAGTCCTTGTTGCCTTCGAATGTCACTTTGGTGACGTGGACTTTGGGGCCTTCCTTGATGTTGAAGACGACGTTGCGGTCGTCTTTGGATGCCCCTTCGTCGAGCGTCACTTCCGCGAACATGAATCCCTTCTCCTGGTAGTAGGAGCGGATTCGACTGGCGGCCTCGCGGTTGAGGGAGACATCGTACGCACCACCGGGGCGCATGCCGGTGAGGTTCTCGAGGTCTTTGGTTTTGAGCTTCTTATTGCCCTTGTACTCGACCTTCTGCAGGATCGGGCGTTCGATCACCCGGAAGACAAGGATCAGGCCGTTGTCGGTCTGACGGTAGCGGGGCTCGACGCTGAAGAACCACTTGGTGGCATACAGGGCGCGCACGTCTTCCTTGATGACGCGGGCCATGGGCGGACGGCCGGGGCGCGTTTTGATCTTCCGGGCGATTTCATCCTCGGGAATCGTCTTGTTGCCCTCGATGACAACATCGAGCAGCGGCTCAAGCGAGTCTTCGAGTTCGGTGAACGCAGGGTCATCCGCGTCGTCGGCCGTGAGAGGTACGGCCAGCGCGGCGACAACCGGGAGCAAAAGGCAGGCGCCGACGATCCATCGGCCCAGGCCGTGGCCCAGGCGATGGAAACGACCGCGCAGGCCGTGATCACGGGTGTCAAAGGGGACACCAACCATGAAGGCAGGTCCGTCTGGGGATGGGCGATGGGGAGAGTCGAGAAACTGCGGAAAACCCGCGGTGGATTGGCTGCTGGTGAGCCTTTCCGGCTTGGAAGGACGCGAGGAATACCCCAAGGCGGAAATTGCCACAAGACGAAATCGGATGAATTCGGGAAGACGTGTTGCGGCGACGTGGCTGGCTTTTGGCGGGAGACATTGTCAACCACCAAGGCACGAAGGCACCAAGGAAAGGCAACGCAAGGGGTGGAAATCAACCAGTCGGCGATAGCAGCAGGAGGGCGACGGGCAGTAAATGTGGCGATCTTCCACTCTCATTTTTCGCAGTTTTTCTGGCGGGGCTTGCCCGGTCTTTCCATGGTGTCTTCGTGCCATGGTGGTCATCAGAGAATGTCCGCACCATGCAACGCGAGTCTCTCAGTTTGTGCTGAACGGAGGCGCAAGTTGCTTTTGACAGGATTGCGAGGTCGCGATAACGTCCGCCCGCGCCGCATCGGGTGAGTTGCACCGAGCGAATTGCCACGTGGTGTTGCTCATCGAATGGATGTGGTCATCGAGGCTGCGAGTTGCCCATCACAGGGCGGCTCGCCGAAGATCCCAGGGACGGGAAGGACACTTCGTGAGCAGTACTGCGGACCCACTCGATTTCCGGCCAGGCGAACCGATCACGGAACTGGTGGTGCTCGATCGCGACCCGGATATGGCCGCTGTGTTGCGAGCCGTTCTGGAGCCTCGCGGCGTCCGCGTGCAACGGCAGAGTCGGCAGTCGGCCACAGCGGCCGCTCCCCAGGCGGCAACGCTTTATGTGCTGGATGTCGATGCTTTCGATCATCCCAGTACAGGCGACGTTGGCACCGGTGGCGAGCCCCGCGACGCGGAAGGTCTGGTGCTGGTCGGTCGCTGGGAGCAGGGCCGCTCGTCGAACACCAGCCACGAGCTGGACGGCACGAGGCTGGCCAAGCCGTTTCAGTATGCCGATCTCATTGCGGCGGTTGAGCAGGCTTTGCGCCGCGCGGCGTAATTGGCGACAGAGCGTCGCTGGGGGAAGCCTCACGGCGTCCGCTACCACCATGGCTGACGTTCGAGCTATGAGCCTGTGGCCGAGGGGAAGCCGCTGACACTGCGGAGAGATGCGATCCCCGGACGTCCATCTGCCCCGAACGGCGTAGCTTCGGTTGATTCCGTGGACGGTGAAGTGGGGGCCGAGGCGGACGGCCCGATCGCGCTCTGTTGCTCCGCATCAACTGAAAGTCGATTCGTATCGGTTGCCGCAACTGGCTGCGGAGCCGGTTGCGGGAGAAACAGCGACTGGATCAGCAGTGAGCCGGCGCCACAAACAAGATAGGTGTCCGCGAAGTTGAAGACGGGCCACGACCAGGCGGGGACCCAGACCAAGCCCTGGGGCCCCCAGCTGATCCAGGGGATTGTGCAGTCGAGGAAATCCCGGACGCCGAACAGTGGCCGGCCGAGGGCATCGCGGCACCCATGCAGGTAGAGCCGGTCGAAGAGATTGCCCAGAATCCCAGCAGTGATCAGGGCCAGAGCGAGCGTCGAACACCAGCTCTTCGCCTCGCCACAGATGAACAGCCAGTAGAGGATGAACACGGCTGCGGCGACGCCCAGGGCCGCAAAACCAAGCGTGAACCCCTGGCCGAACCCGAACAGCGCGCCTTCGTTGAAGCTGGTGGTCAGTTGGATTTTGAACTGACCCCAGAGAAACGGGCTGCCCCAGCTCCAGTCACTTTGGCCGCCCGGGTACCCGAGCACGGCAAAGGTCCAGGATTTGGACACCAGGTCCCAGGTCAGTCCTCCCGATGCCAACAACAGAAATGCAACCAAGCGGCTCAAGAACCACCTGGGCCTTCGGGCCGCGCAGCCCGGCTGAGGCACCGCGTTCAAGGCCGAATCATCTGTCTGCATAACGCCTCTCCATGGCGAAACTTCAGGGCGAAACCGATGCCGGATGCCGCCTCATCGATCCAGGCCGGACCCTTTGCGGTAACCGGTTTCTCAGGACGGGTTTATCCGTTGTGGACGCGAGTTATCGAGACGACTTCCGGCGTTCGCACTCCACGCAGTTTCGGGCGTAAGGGATGGCCTTGAGCCGCTCCTTGCGAATCAAGGCCTGGACGGGGGTCTTGCCTTCCTTCAGGCAGACTTCGCACAGCCCGTATGTTCCCTGCTCTACCTTATCGAGTGCAACCTTGATTTCGGCCAAGGTCTCCTGAGAGTTCACCACCAGCGAGAGGGCAAAATCCTGCTCGAAAGTTTCGCTGCCCAACTCGGCCATGTGGGTCGGACTTTTGGACTCCGTCCCGCCATCTTCGCGGTCCGCTCCCAGCGCTTCGCTCGTCAGTTGCTGGACATCGCCCCGTAACCGGGCACGAACTGCTTCCAGCAGCAACTTGAACTCGGCGAGCTCGGCCTTCTTGAGCGGATGGGCCATCAGCAAAACCCCACAGACGAACCTGTGATAAAACTCGAAAGTGTCAGTATGTCCAGCAGGTGGAATCCGGTCAACCCACGAGAGCGTCTGAGACCAGAACAAAAGTACAGATGGTTTTGGCAGTGCGGAGTTTGCGACTTCACTTTGCGCGGCTGAGCACAGGTTCGGGAGGGAACTGCCTCGCCAAGGCAACCGCTTGACAGGTTTTTCGCCCCCCCATAGCCTCCTTGGACTCGAACCATCCGGGGTTCCACTTTGCATGAGGCAAGTGGCCGGTCTGGTTCTCCGCGGGGTTGCACTCGTCGTTAACTATTTTGCAGAACCGGACTTCATCAATGGATAGCGTCGAACGACACAGACTGCAGGAGAACGAGATCGCGAAGATCGCCGGTCAGGCCGTGCCATTTTTTGAGCGGTATGGCAACCAGCTGGCGATCGGGATTTGCGTGGTCTCCATCGCCGCCAGTGCCTGGATTTACTTCAGTCGTTCGTCGTATGTAAAGCAGTACAGTGCGTGGATGAGTTTGTCGTCGTCCGGGACTCCGGCCGAATTTGCCGATGTTGCGGATCGCTTTAAGGGAACGTCTGCCTCGGAATGGGCACGGCTGCGTGAGGGCGATTTGCGCCTGACCCAGGGTGCCGAAGCGATGTTTACCAATCGCGAAGGGGCGCTGCTCGACCTGAAAAAGGCGCAGGAGGCGTACCTGGCCCTCGTGAATGGCGGAACGTCCGACAAGGCGATTCGCGAACGTGCGCTTTATGGGGTGGCACGGACCAAGGAATTTCTCTCAACGGGCGATCTTGCCGACGCGATCAAGGCGTATGACCAATTGCTGTCGGAGTTTCCGACATCGGTCTTCAAGCCCGAACTCGAACCACATCTGGCCCAGTTGAAGACGGGGTCGGCTCAGGAATTCTACGCCTGGTTCTCGAAGAAGGACCCCAAGCCGGCGCCACCCAAGAAGCCCGCCGACAAGATCGGTGGCGATGCGGCCACGGATGGTCCTGCCCTCTCGGCACCAACACTTGAATTGCCGGCGGCTACCCCTTCCGAGCCAACCAAACCGCCGACCCTGGAGATTCCTGCGGACGCAAAGCCGGCTGAAACTCCGAACAAGCCTGCGGACGCTCCGGAAGAAAAGCCTGCCGCTCCCGAGGCCAAGCCTGTTCCGGAAGAGAAGCCCGCGACCGAGCCGAAACCCGAAGAGCCGAAACCCGAAGAGCCGAAACCGGCAGAGCCCAAACCAGAGGAAGCGAAGCCAGACGCGCCCAAGCCAGACGCGCCGACGGAGACGACACCCGAACCAAAACCGGAAGACAAGCCGGAACCTGCAAAGCCTGACGCTCCGAAACCTGAGGCTCCCAAGCCGGAGTAGTTTGGCACGGGCGTTGTTGTGGTGTGACCGGCTGTTTCGATTCCTATGTCTCTCGCTGTTTGGAGCGACCATGCGCCACGTTGCGCTCATCGGCTGGATGGTCTGCCTGAGTCTGTGTCTGTCGGTGTTGTCCGTGCTGGTCGCGGACGAGCCGCGACTCGAACCAGGGTTCGTGCGCCTGTTTGATGGCAGCACACTGGATGGCTGGGAAGGGGACAAGTCGCTCTGGAAGGTTGAGAACGGAGCGATTGTCGGCGATTCCCCCGGCATTCCGAAGAATCAGTTCCTGGCGACAACCGCCTCTTACGGCGATTTCGAACTCCGGCTCGAGTTCCGTCTGAAGGAGGGTCGCGGCAACACGGGAGTGCAGTTCCGTTCCCAACGCGATCCGAAAAGCACGGAGATGTCGGGCTACCAGGCGGACATTGGCGAAAAGTATTGGGGCTGCCTGTACGACGAGCACCGTCGAAACAAGATTCTGGCACAGGCCCCGGCAACGCTTGCGGCCGCCCTCAGGCCAGATGGGTGGAACAGCTACACGATCCGCGCGGACGGCCCGAGGGTGATCCTCAGCATGAATGGCGTGAAGACCGTGGACTATGTCGAACCGGACGATGCGATCGCCCGCGCGGGCATCATCGCGCTGCAGGTTCACAGCGGGCCTCCACTGCGCGTCGAGTTTCGGAACATCCGACTGAAGCCGCTGAAGCCGCTGAAGCCGCTGAAGCCCTGAGGCCTCGGCGGGGACGGTGACTCGCTGGTCCGAGGGCCGGAGTGGCGTTGTCGTTGAGTGGTTTCAGGGTGAGGTTCGAGCGCGAATCGATTCTCCTCCGGGCGCTAACGCTTCCGGCTCCCTGTATTTGGGCTCGCTTGGTTCCGCTTGTCGCTCAGTCAGCAGCGACGGCTCGCCGACCACCGATTGGTCTGAGTGGAACTACCCGGAAACGGGTCCACCGGATACAAGGCGGTTGCGCGGGGTGTGTCCCTAGGATGTCTGGGACGGCCGCACTGTCATTTTGTTCTGATGGACCGGAGTTGTCCCGGATGTCGACTGCTTCTGCTTCTGCCGCGGGTGTGGCCTGGAATCTCGCCGACTTGTATTCCGGAGCGACTGATCCGGCGATCGACCGCGATCTGGCTGCGATCGATTCCGGCTGCACGGCGTTCTCGGCGACTTACCGCGGTCTGTTTGAAGCCCCGGCGGAACTGCAGGCGGAGACACTGCTCGAGGCCCTGAAGGAAATCGAACGCCTTTCCGAACTGATGGGCAAGCTCGGCAGCTACTGCGGGTTGACGACGGCCGCCGACACCACCAGCGACGAGTTTCGCCGGCTGGAAGACCGCGTGCGGACCGCACTGGTCGAGCAGGAAAACAAGCTGACGTTCTTCGAACTCGGCTGGCTGGGCCTCCCCGAGGAGACCGCGGCCGCCCTGATCGAGACGCCCCTGCTCGCCAACTACCGGCATTACCTCAAGGCGTCGCGGCGGTACAAAACGCACATTCTGGGTGAAGCGGAAGAACTGGTCCTCAATCAGAAGAATCTCACCGCCCGGTCGGCCTGGACGGATCTGTTCGACGAGTTCGTTGCCTCGCTGCGATATGACTTCACCTGGAATGGCGAGACGAAGTCCCTCTCGCAGTCGCACATCCTGGCGATCAGCTACGACTCGGATCGGGCGAAGCGCAAAGCGGCCCAGGAGTGTCTGTACACGGAACTGTCGAAGCATGAACTTGTGCTGACGAACGTGTTCAACGCCGTGGCACAGGATCACGCGATCAACGATGGCATCCGCAGGTACGACTCTCCGATGGCGAGTCGGCACCTGGCGAATGAGGTCGATGCTGGTGTCGTGGCCCGCATGCAGGAGGTGACGGAAGGCAACCTCGGTATCGCCCACGATTACTATCGACTGAAAGCGAAGCTCTTGGGGCTGCCCAAACTGGCGACGTACGACCAGTACGCACCGGTCGCCACCAACATGCCCAGTTGCAGCTACGAGAACGGGCGCGAAACGGTCCTCAAGGCGTTCGAGCGGTTCGACCCGGGCATGCGGAACATCGCGGCCGAGTTCTTCGAGAAGGACTGGATCGATGCGGAAGTGCGTCCCGGGAAGCGCGGCGGGGCCTTCAGTGCGAGCACCGTGCCTTCGGTGCATCCGTACATCCTGCTCAACTGGACCGACAAACTGCGGGATGTGTCGACGCTCGCCCATGAGCTGGGGCATGGCATCCACCAGTACTTGTCACGCAAACAGACCTACTACAACTTCCATCACCCGCTGACGATCGCCGAAACGGCCAGCGTGTTCGCCGAGTTTCTGACATTCGACTACGTCATGGCGGAGACGAGCGATCCACAGATTCGGCTGGGACTGCTCTGCAGCAAGATCGAAGATGCGTTCGCGACAGTCTATCGGCAGAACGTGCTGACCCGGTTCGAGCAGGCCGCCCATGCGGCCCGGCGGAAAGAGAAGCTGTCGAGCGAAGAACTGTGTCACCACTGGTGGCAGGCGAATCAGACGCTGTATGCCGACGCCGTGGAGATGTTGCCGGCCTACAAATGGGGCTGGTCGTACATCCCGCATTTCATCCATACGCCGTTCTATTGCTACGCGTATGTGTTCGGCGAACTCCTCGTGCTGGCGCTCTATCAGATGTACCGCGAAGAGGGGGCCAGCTTCGTGCCGCGGTATCTGAAGTTGCTGGAGTCGGGCTCGAGCGCGACTCCCGACGCGCTGCTGAAAACGGTGGGGGCGGACATTCATGACCCGGCGTTCTGGCAGAAGGCGTTCGACGTGCTGAAGACGATGACGCGGCGGGCCGAGGAGTTGGCGGGGTCAGTGGGGTAGCGCGGGTTTGGCCTGCCCGAGGGCGGGCGTCTTGGGAAGCGTCACCGCTTCCGCTACGAGTTGATGCGTTGTTTTTCCGGATTCGGGCCGAACTCCTGGTAGGGGCGGCCGAGCCATTTTTTGAGGAGCACGACCTCTCCCGCGTCATTGCCTTCGAGGGCATGGCCGAGGAATTGCAGGGCGTAACCGGCGACAAACGCGATCAGGGCAAGTGCCCACAGGCCTCCACCTGATATCCAGCCCCAGACAATGAGGACTGGTGGCAGCAGGAATGTGACGGGCAGCCCCGCGGCATGCAGCGCGATGTTGGCCGGATGGCGATGCCGTGCGGCATAGTTGTTGAGAAACCTTCGGATGGGGCCAGGTCCTGGTTGGTCGCAATCGGATTGGCTCTCGGTCCGGGCGAGGCGTTCTGCCATCACGTCGTTCTGCGTCGAGTCGTTCATCTGGGCGTCTCTCCGGCACTTTTTGACCCAGAGGTTTTTCCAGAGCGGGCGGGGCGATCAAGCGTCCCCAGTTCGATGACCCAGAGTGCGGCGACCAGCACCAGGCACATCGCGAGCCCACCGAGGGCGTAGGTGACCAGTCCGCCGCGAATCTCGCGGACCGGTTGAAGGGCCACTTCGCGTCGCTCCTGAACGATGGTGGCCCAGGGTGTCCCTTCGACAGGGCTCATGGCTGCCAGCCATGGCTCGGAGTAGGTCGAATCGTTCCGCGCCAGCTTGCCGATCGGATCACTGTATTCCCCGAGCCGATCTTCTCCGTGGGACTGGCCATCTTTCCGCAGCGAGTCGAGCAGTCTGGTCAACTGGGCCTGATGGGAGGGGCTAAGGGTCAGTTCGCTCTCGATCCGCTCGGGAGTCAGTCCCGACAGATTCTCACTTGTCATCCAGGGATGATCGAGCAGTTGCCAGGTATCGAGATCGACGAGTGCGATCACACGCTGCACATCGTCGTTTTTTAGGAGCGATTTGTATTCCGCGAGCAATTGCCCGAGCGGGATGGTCCGCGCCAGGACCGCAATGACGGCGTTCGATTGGGGGTCGCGAACCGGGACCGAGATGGCGATCTTGTACTGGTCGTTGTTGGTGCTGCGGTACGGCTTGGAGACGTGGGCATCGCGGATGGGACCGAGGTCGGACGGGACCGCCCCCGGGGGAAAATCCTGGCCGCGGCCGTGGAAGTAGTCGCGATGGGCGAAGTTCTTGTCGAGCGTTTCTTCCGAGGCCGGGTTCCGCCAGCGCTGCACACCCTGCTCGTCGGTGACGAACCAACTATCGTCCTTGGCCATGTGCTGACCAGCCAGACTGACATCGACGGCATCGCGGAGTTCTTTGAGCAGGTTTCCCATCTCGACCCGTTCCGGGGAGAGCGGGGGCAGCTTCAGCCCGGCCTTCAATTGCTCGGGGATTCGCCGGTCCTGGGCGATCTGCTGTAACTGAAACTTGCGGGCCTCCAGCGACTGCTCGAGCGCGCGTGCCAGAATCTTCGCGGAGACGAGATCACTTTCCAGCGCACGCGTCGCGAGATTGCCTTCCGCGGTTCGTGTGGCATTTTGCATGGCGCGGTAGGCCATGGGAATGAGCGCGATGAGCAGGATCGCCGGGACGAGCACAAAGGGACGCCGCGAGCGCCAGTTCGCGCGGGAATCGAGGGCGCGGAGCACCGCTTCGGCATCGGGGTAGCGCCGGGCCGGGTCGGCTTCGAGACAGCGGTCGACGATTTCCGCGAGTCGCGCATCGACCCAGTTCCTTCGGCGATGTCCGGTCGGCCGACCGGATCCCACGACGAGCGTTCGATAGGTCGACAGCCGTTCGGCCAGCTTGGGGCAGGCCGACAAGCGTCGCTCTGACTCACGAGTGCGGTGGGGCGGCGCCCCGGTCAGCATTTCGTAGATGAGTGCGCCGAGCGCGTAGACATCCCACCGAGCCGAGGGAACCGCGGAGACATCGGCCTGTTCGGGGGCCATGTAGAACAGCGTTCCGAGCGATCCATCTCGTTCCGTGGCCAGCCGGGACTGTCCAAAATCGGCCAGACGCGGACGGTCGTCTTCGTCGAGCAGGACATTGGCTGGTTTCAGGTCGCAATGCAGGATGCCCTGCCGGTGCGCGTGGACCAGAGCCCGGGCGATATCGGTCGCGATCTCGACGGCCGACGAGACACTGACCGGTCCCTTGCCAAGCAGGTTCGCGAGCGACCCGTGTTCGAGGTACTCCATCACGTAGTAAGGCGGATCGGCGTCCCAACCGACCGTCACCAGTCCAATGATCTGCCGCGAGGTGTAGAGCGACGCGAGCTTTTCCACCTCGCGTTGCAGCAGCGACCAGTCGAGACCCCGGCGGTGGTTGTAGAACTTGATCGCGACGCGCTTCCCGGTGTTGATCTCGCGCGCGAGCCAGACCGAACCGAACGCCCCCTGCCCGACCAGCCCATCGATCTCATAACCCGGAACCTGACCGGGTGGCACGACGGCGCGGCGGCTCAGTTCGGCCGCACGGGACTGGCTCGCTTCGCCCTGTGGCAGTGTGTCGTCCAGCTCGAGACTCACTCCCGTCCCCCGTGACCGCCAAGTTCTGACCTGGTTTCCTCACGCCGATGTATCTATGCGCCCGTTGTTCGCTCGCCAAACTCCCCTTCAGGCAACAGGCGACTCGCGAAGGACCAGAGCGCAAGATCCAGTCTATCCGAAATGCGTGTGACTGGTCGAAGTGGCTGTGATTGAAATTGTAGCCCGATGCGTCAGCGAGGGAGCCTGTGGTCCGGCGTTCAATTCGAGAGGAATCCGCGGCATTGTTCGTGTTTTCCGGTGACGGAATGCACTTCCCCTCGCTGACGCGTCGGGCTGAACTCCAAAAAACACACCCTTGAAGAGTCCTCAGGCGAACCGACGCACGATTCCCCGGCTGTGCGCGTCCAGAGCGTCGACCGACGGGATCAGAAACCGGGCACCCGAGTCGTCCGTAATCAGCAGTTCACCTCGCGGCAGCGTGCGAAAGGCGTCTTCGTCGCGAATACGGATGGAAAGCGGTCCCCGATCGGTTTCCAGCGTCCAGTCTGTGGGGATGCCGCTGCTTGTGGAGGAGACCACCCGGTGAATCGTCGTCAGAAACTCCCGCCGGGCGAGGTGGGTGCGAATGACAGCGGATACGGTTTCGGGTAGCTCGCTCAACCTATCGAGCAGGACAACTTCTTTGCCCCGCGCATCGAGCATCGAGATCGGCCCATCGTCCGCGGTGTATGGAAACAAACGCACGAACGACACGCCCTCGACGGTCATCCCGGCGACATTGGTCGCGGCCAACCGGTGGTCGGCGTGGCAGTCCAGCGACCAGGTTCCCGGCATCCAAGCCGTGGAGCCGTGGCCGGATGATGATGGAGGCTGGAGAAATGTTGGAGCTGTCGATTCGGGAGACATGCGAGACTCGGGTCAGAAGAAGTCTCTTTTGGGCGACGGGATGTATCGGAGTCTGTTCGCCAGGCGTCAGACCGTGAGCTTCGCCGCTCGCAGCGTATTGCCGAGCAGCATGGCGATCGTCATTGGACCAACGCCACCGGGAACTGGTGTGATGGCCGACGCGACCTCTGACGCTTCGGCGAAGTGGACGTCACCGACCAGTTTGTCGCCAACCCGGTTCGTTCCGACATCGATCACCACCACTCCTGGTGACAGGTGCTCGCGTCGCACCAGTTCGGGCTGACCGATCGCCGCGACGAGGATATCGGCGGTTTGAGTGATGGCGGCGAGGTTGCGGGTACGGCTGTGGCAGACCGTCACCGTCGCGTCGCCCCCCAATCCCTTCTGCATGAACAGCAGTGCCTGCGGCTTGCCCACAATCTCGCTGCGGCCCAGCACCACAACATGCTTACCGGCCGTCTCGATTCCTTCGCGGATCAACAACTGCTGTACGCCATAGGGGGTGCAGGGCATGAACCGCGGTCGCCCCTGGACCATGAGGCCGACGTTCTCGGGGTGAAAACAGTCCACATCCTTGAGCGGGGAGATCGCGTCGAGCACCGCCTGGGGCTCGATCTGTTTCGGCACCGGAAGCTGGACGAGGATGCCATGGACGCTCGCATCGGCGTTCCAGGCGGCCACGCGATCGAGCAGCTCGGCCTGCGAGGTCGACGCGGGCAGCGTCGTCACCGTGCTGCGAAAGCCGGCCTTCTCGCAGGCGATCTGTTTGTTCTTCACGTAGACGGCGCTCGCCGGGTCGTCGCCCACCAGCGCCACGACGAGGTGCGGGGTCACGCCGTGAGCGCGAACCAGTTCGGCTGCAGCCACGGCATATTCCTGACGAATCGCCAGTGCATGGGCCTTGCCATCGATCACCCGAGCCGCCATGACGCGCCTGTGTCCTTCTGCCTTGCGGCCGTAGGGTGGGCACTGCCCACCATTGCTCACCCGTCCCCAACGCCCAGACCGCACACCCCCGGCTTAAACCGATGGTGATGATGTTTGATATAGGCCAAATCGGTGAGCGATCCAGTTTTTGTTCGATCGACCACGCCGGTGAGCGCTGGTGGGCAGTGCCCACCCTACCGCTCACCCACGTTGCGCCCGTTACTTCCGGTTCTTCAAGGCGCGCTGCAGTGCCTTGCCCATGTCGGCCGGGCTTTCGGCGATCTCGACACCCGCACTGCGGAGCGCCTCGATCTTGCCTTCGGCCGTTCCGCCGCCGCCCGAGATAATCGCCCCGGCATGGCCCATCCGCCGACCCGGCGGCGCGGTCCGCCCCGCGATAAACGCGGCCACCGGCTTGGTCACATGCTCCTTGATGAACGCGGCCGCCTTCTCCTCGGCGTTCCCGCCGATTTCTCCCATCAACAGGATGGAGTCGGTGTTGGGGTCATTCTGGAACATCGTCAGGACATCAATGAAGTTGGTCCCGTTGACCGGGTCGCCCCCGATGCCGACGCAGGTCGACTGCCCGATACCCAGGGCCGACAGTTGCCAGACGGCCTCGTACGTCAGCGTCCCGCTCCGCGAGACGAGCCCCGTTTTGCCCGGCAGATGGATGTAACCCGGCATGATCCCGATCTTGCATTCGCCCGGGGTAATGACCCCCGGACAGTTCGGTCCGATCAGACGGCTGGGCTTGCCTTCGAGCGACCGCTTCACCTTCGCCATGTCCAGGACGGGCGTCCCTTCGGTGATGGCGATAATCAGCTCGATTCCCGCGTCGGCGGCTTCCAGGATGGCGTCGCCGCAACCGGGGGGCGGGACGAAAATCATGGTGGCATTCGCACCGGTTTTGCGAACGGCTTCTTCCACCGTGTTGAATACGGGGAAGCCGTCGACCGTCGTGCCGCCCTTGCCGGGGGTGCAGCCGCCAACCATCTGGGTGCCATATTCACGGCACTTCTGGCTGTGGAACAGTCCCGATTTCCCCGTGATCCCCTGGCAGATCACCTTGGTGTGCTTGTTGACCAGAATACTCATGGCAGGTGGTTCAGTCCGTGGTAAATGGTGAAGTGCGGTTCTGTTCGGAAGGAGCGTTTTTTGGATTGCGTGGTGTTGGCCGGCTTCGTGCTTTACGGGGCGCGCGGTTCCGTCGAGCCATCACTGGTTCGAACGGGCCGGTGTGAGCAACAGTCACCGACCAGGTCGACGCATGGACTCGGCGTCAGCCGCATCTAGGCACCCAGCGAGGCCACAACTTTTGTCGCCGCATCGGCCAAGTCGGTCGCGGAGATGATCCGGCGGCCGCTCTCGTCGAGCATTTTGCGGCCGGCTTCGACCTGCGACCCTTCCAGGCGAACGACGAGCGGGACGGTGATACCCACCTTTTCGTAGGCAATGAGCAGCGCCTCGGCGATTGTCGTGCACTGCATGATGCCGCCGAAGATGTTGACGAGGATCGCCTTCACGTTCGGGTCGCCCAGGATGATCCGGAACGCCTCGGTCACCTGATCGACATTCGCCCCGCCGCCGACATCGAGGAAGTTGGCCGGTTCGCCGCCGTGCAGCTTGATCACGTCCATCGTGCTCATCGCCAACCCGGCCCCGTTCACGAGGCAACCGATGTTCCCATCGAGCTTGACGAAGCTCAATCCTGCGGTGGTGGCCCGCACTTCCGAGGCGTCTTCCTCGGAAAGGTCGCGGAGTGGTTCGTAGTTCTTGTGGCGATACAGGGCGTTGGAATCGAACGTCACCTTGGCATCGAGGGCGAACATCTCGCCCGACTTGGTAAGCACCAGCGGGTTGATTTCCGCCATGCTGCAATCCGAATCGATGAAGAACCGGACCATCTTCTGGAGGAACGATTCAGCCGACTTGATCTGGTTGCCTTCCAGCCCGAGGGCGAAGGCGAGTTTGCGGGCCTGGAACCCGTGCAGCCCGGCCAGCACGTCGATCTTTTCCTTGAGAATCTTCTCGGGCGAGTGCGCGGCGACTTCCTCAATATCCATCCCGCCTTCGGACGAGATCATGAGGACAGGGCCCGCTACATCCCGGTCGACCACGACACCCAGGTAGAGTTCGCGGGCGATCTCGAGGCCCCCCTCGACGTAGACAGCGCTCACTTGTTTGCCGGCGGGGCCAGTCTGAATCGTCACCAGCGTGCTGCCAAGCATCTGTGTGGCGATCTGACTCGCTTCTTCCGCCGAGCGAACCAGTTTGACACCGCCGAGATCGGGGTGCTCTTTGAACCGGCCCTTGCCGCGGCCGCCGGCGTGGATCTGCGATTTCACAACCGCGATCGGTCCACCCAGCTTTGTGAACGCCTCGGCGGCTTCCGCACCGGACCGCGCCACAAACCCAGGCGGAACGGGCACGCCCGCCGCCTTCAACAACTGCTTCGCCTGATATTCGTGAATCTTCATCGGGGTCCTCGAACGCAGTCCATGTCGTCACAGTTCGGTCATCTCGGCGCTCCCGTATCTTAGAACGGAACCGCGCGAAAACCTACTGAACAGCATGTCGACCGCGATCCAACCCCGATGGACGCGAACACTAACCAGCATCCGAGAGCGATTTCGCGGTGAACCAGAGGGGGAAGACGATCGCCGAAGACGGTGTCGCAACTGCTCCGATTCAAGCCTACTCACAGCAAACAACCGACGTGCAGGCGGTTCCTGGAGAGGCCTTGACCCACTGGAACTCTCAGACAAGCACGGAGTTATCGTCGTCGATGGACGGGATTTCCGCTTCCATTTTCTGAAGCAGCTCTTCACGAACAACGCTCACGTGACGAGGGGCCTTGATCCCCAATCGCACGGTGTTCCCCTTGATCTCCAGCACCTCGATCACCGCATCAATCGACGGGATCACCACCTTCTGTCCAGGCTTGCGCGACAACACCAACATGTTCGGACTCCATTCCAAAACTGACCGAGCGAACCACCACACACAGGTGACACCGCGAAATGCTACGCAGGTTTGTGGCGGACTGATGAATATTACGCAAAAGTAACAAAAAAGGCTAATG
>JAIXZD010000454.1 GCA_027489895.1 Planctomycetaceae bacterium | reverse complement strand
CCCATTCCGGAACAGGAGCGGTTGCGCAAATGAATCCGATGGCGAAGGCACTCTCATCAGACGCGGTTTCGACGGACAGTCGCGATGGTCCGGTGCAACCCGTGGCTTGGCACACGTTGCCGCCGGCCGAGGCGTTCGAGCGATTGCAGTCCGATGCCTCGATCGGGCTGACTCAATCCGAAGCGACGCAACGGCTCGTGCAATTTGGCCCGAATGTCCTCGCCCCGGCCCACCAGCGTTCGACCTGGTCCATCTTTCTGGCCCAGTTTCAGAGTCTCATTGTCGTCTTGCTGGTTGCGGCCACAGTCATCGCGTTGGCTCTGGGTGAGCAGTTCGAGGCCTTGGCGATCTTGATTGTCATCGTCCTCAACGCGGCGATCGGCTTCTTCACGGAATGGAAGTCCGAACAGGCTCTGGCGGCTCTGAAACAGCAGTCGGTGCGAGTGGCCCAGGTGATCCGCGATGGCGTGGAACGCGAGATTCCGGCTGCGGACCTGGTGCCGGGAGACCTGGTCACGCTGGCCGCCGGTGCCCGAGTGCCCGCCGATGGCCGGATTGTCGAGAGCGCACGGCTGCAGATTGAAGAGGCGGCGCTGACGGGTGAATCACTCGCGGTGACCAAGACGTCCGAGTCGCTTGAGGACGTGAATGCCTCGCTGGGCGACCGCCTCAATGTGGCCTTCCTGGGGACGACGATCACGGACGGACGCGGTCGGTTGCTGGTGACGGCCACGGGCGCGCGATCGGAGATGGGCAAGATTGGCGTCCTGATCGACGAGGCCGTTTCGCGATCCACCCCGCTGGAACAAAAGTTGGCCCGGCTTGGCCGTCTGCTTGTCGCGATGGTTTCCGTGCTCTGTGCCGTCATCGTTGTTGCGGGCTGGCTTCGGGGTGTCTCCGGTTTTTGGCACATGCTGGAGATTGGCCTGTCCCTGGCCATCGCCGCAGTCCCCGAAGGGTTGCCCGCCGTGACAACCATGACCCTGGCGCTGGGGATGCAACGCATGGCCCGAATGCGAGCGCTCGTCCGCCGGCTTCCCGCCGTGGAAACATTAGGCTCGGTCACCGTGATCTGCACCGACAAGACCGGGACGCTCACCAGGAACGAGATGACCGTCTGCGTCTACGCGCTGGACCAGCGTCGCATCGACGTGACCGGAGCCGGGTACGAGGCGACGGGTACCTTTCACATTGGCGACAAAGAGATTGCTCCGCTCTCAGACGAACGCCTGGCGCTGGCTCTGCGCATTGGCATGTTGTGCAACGACGCCAAAGTAGAGCGCATCGATGGCCAGTTCACCGTTCTGGGAGACCCCACCGAGGCGGCGCTGATCGTCGCGGCGGAGAAAGCGGGGATGGACCCCGCCGCAGTCGTCGTCGAGTTTCCGCGTCTTGGCGAGGTGCCATTCGACAGTACCAGCAAGCGGATGGTCACCGTGCATCGCACGCCTCAAGGTGGCATGATCGCGTTCCTCAAAGGATCTCCGGGATCGATGCTGGCCGCGAGTACCTCTCAGGTCCGAGGCTCTGGGATCACTGCGTTCACGCCCGAGGACCGGCACGCCTGGGAAGCGACGAACCGGGAGTTGGCGGGGGCGGCGCTGCGTGTTCTCGGCCTCGCCTATCGCGACTTGCCAGAGGGCTACAGCGAAGGGGACCTCGACCGGGACCTGACCTTCGTGGGCCTGGTGGGCATGAGCGACCCGCTGCGTGATGAGGCCAAAACCGCGATCGCCACGTGTCGCGAAGCCGGCATTCGGACCGTGATGATCACCGGCGACCAGCAAGTCACTGCGGCGGAGATCGCACGCCAACTGGGCATCGGGTTCGACCTCGCGGGGAAGCCGTTGCGCACCGTTCACGGGTGCGAACTAATAGGCCTCGATGCCGCGGGCTGGCAACGCGTTGTCACCGAAGCGGCCGTGTTTGCCCGCGTCTCACCCGAGCACAAACTGCAGATCGTCGAGGCACTTCAGGCCCAGGGGCAGATCGTCGCCATGACGGGTGACGGAGTGAACGACGCTCCCGCCTTGAAGCAGGCCGACATCGGGATCGCGATGGGCATCAAGGGAACGGAGATCGCGAAGGAAAACGCCGACATGGTGATCACCGACGACAACTTTGCCAGCATCGTCGGGGCGGTCGAGCAGGGGCGCATCATCTACGGGAACATCCTGCGGTTCCTGCACTACCTGCTGTCCTGCAACCTGTCGGAAATTCTCACTGTGTTTCTGGCGCTCATGTTCGGTTGGCCGCTGCCGCTGGTCGCACTGCAGATTCTGTGGCTCAACCTGATCACCGACATTTTTCCGGCCTTTGCCCTCGCTTTGGAGCCCTCGTCGCCGGATGTGATGAAACGGCTGCCACGCGATCCTCAGGAAGCGTTGCTCACCCGCCGTTTCGTTGGCCTCATCGTCTGGCAAGGCATCCTGCTGGCGGCGACGACTTTGCTCGCCTTCGCGATCGGCATGCAGTGGCACGGATGTGAAGGCGAGGGACTCCGTCGAGCAACCACGATGGCCTTCATGACGCTCGCCCTCACGCAGGTCTTTCACGCCTTCAACGCACGCTCGCAGAGGCGGTCGGCTTTGACCACGCGCCTGTTCACGAACGGCTGGCTGTGGGCGGCGGTGGTGGCATGTCTGGTCCTGCAAGCCGCAGCGGTCTCTGTCCCGCTTTTGCAACGCGCGCTAGCGACCGTCCCACCGACGCTGCCCGAATGGGCGGTGATCGCAGGCTGTTCACTTCTGCCCGTGGTCGTGGTGGAGTTGGTCAAAGCTCTGCAACGACTCGCCGCCCGAGAGGGCATCGCTTAGCAGGGGGCAAGTTCTGACGTTCGCGGTGTAGGGGGCGATTGTCTGCCTTTGAGGTCAACGTCGAATTTGTTCTCGCCTTTCACCACGGACACCGTCGCGGCCCAGTCGAACGAACGCGGTTCTTTCGGGGTCACCAGGGGATCCCATTCGGGAGTCGCGACAGCGATCATCGGCCTTTCCGGGACGCTGCGCCGCAGGCATCCGGTCGACAAACACGATGACCCCACGACCCGTGAGTATGAGCCTTTCAGTGATCGGAACGCTCCATTCCTGATCGGGAAAAGTCGACCAGCCCTCTTCTCTCCTCATCTGCGTAATTCTCCTCATGTCTGGGTAATTCTCCTCATCTGAGTAATTCCCTTCAAAATCGGAGTTCATGGCTTGAAAATGGTGATGGCTTATGGGAATGTGACCATTGGAGATCTCCGCACTCCGTGAAGTCTGAATTCTGTCGACCGGAAGTCTGATGCCGCATTCGCGGCTCCTGTCCTGTTCTTTTCGTGCCGGAGGTTTCCATGAAGTTGCGCCGAGGCTTTACGCTTATCGAGCTGCTGGTCGTTATCGCGATCATCGCCATTCTGATTGCCCTGTTGTTGCCCGCCGTACAACAGGCCCGTGAAGCGGCTCGCCGCTCGCAGTGTAAGAATAATCTGAAACAGGTCGGGCTGGCGCTCCACAACTACCACGATACCTTTACGGTTTTCCCCTACGCCCAGATGAGTGGCTCATCGCTGGCGCCGGGCGCTGCCGCGAGGAACCAAAACGGGCTGGTCATGTTGCTCCCGTACATCGACCAGGCGCCGTTGTACAACACGTTCAACTTCAGCCAGCCATTTGGGAAGTACAATTCGACGTCTGCTCCGGTCAACGTGATCGTCGCTCCGAATCTGACGGCCAAGTCCACCAAGATCACGTCGTTCATGTGCCCTTCGGACGCGGGTGCGCCGTTCATCAACGACGACCCGACCTACTACGGGTGCGGAACGACCGGCCCCAGCTGGAAGTCTTCGTATGGACTGAGCGTGAATGGGACGCATCTTTTGCCCGCGTGGACGGCGTACGGAGCCGCTTCGAGAACGGCCTTTGGCGGAAACTCGAACGCTTCGATGCGTGACTTCCGGGACGGGACCAGTAACACCGTCGCGGTGTGCGAAAATGTCTTTGAATGCAACAGCGGGCGGATTTCGCCTTGGGCATGCGTTCAGCACGCCGGGACGGGCACGAATCTCACCGGTGGCCGAATCAACAGATTCATGCCGACGAACCCGGGAACGTTGATCGACTACAACCAGAACGCCAGTTCCTCGCATGTGGGTGGCTGTCATGTGTTGCTGGCCGATGGTGCGGTTCGATTTGTGAGTGAAAACACGAACTCGCAAACGCTCATTTACCTGGCCTACATTGCTGATGGACAGGTGTTGGGCGAGTTCTAACCCCCCCCTGTCGTCCGACAAGGCGACATCGGATCGACCAAGAGAGCAGGCGCGGACTTTTGTTCGCGCCTGCTCTCAGTTATGGGACACGCGGTTCCGCCGGAGACTTTCAGGCCATCACCATCTGGGGAGTTGCGTCTGTCGTCCGGCAACAACTCCGTATGAGATTGAATGCAAAGTGAGTCCTCGATTTGAGGGAGCCCTCGTTTCTTGGGCAGTCTCGAAATCCCAAGGTGTTAAGGTTGCCGGGAATCACCCGGCCAACGCCGTTGGCATCGCGGATCCAGGGCGAGGGAACAAGTTCTTCCGCGCAGTTGTACGCGAACAGAGGCCTAAGCCGATTGGCATGGGCGTCGTCACCGGGCTTGAACCCCCGACCCCGCTGGGGTGAAGCCCTTCATCAGGATAGACTCCATCGTCAGCGCGCGAAGTCTCGCGTTGACTTTGGTCCGATCCGCTCGCGAATCCCGCTTGATCAGTTGAATTGGAGCACAGGTATGAGTTGGAGTTCTGGCATGTCTCTTCGGTCTTTGCTGTATGTCCCCGGATTGGTTTCAGCAACGTTACTGGCAGGCTGTGCTGGCGGCTCAATTGAGCAGTTAGTCCCGGTCGAAGGAAAACTGTTGATCGATGGCAAGCCATTGGATGGCGTTGTCGTGACCTTCATTCCTGAGATCTCCGAGAACAACCGGGGAGGGGCTGGTACGACCGATGATTCCGGTGCTTTCACCGTCACGGACCTCACTCAAAACAAACCTGGGCTGCCTCCTGGCACCTACACGTTGGTCTACTCGCGAATGCGGTATCCCGATGGATCGGCCGCGCCCGTGCCTGAAGCGGGCAAGCCGATTCCGCCCGGACCGGTTCGGGTTGAAGCTCTGCCCACCTTTTTGACGATTCCCGATCCGAACGACCCTTCCAGGAAAGTGGAGATTCCAGAAGAGGGCACTTCCAATCTGGAATTGAATGCCAGCCTGAAGAAAGGCGCCGGGCTCAAGGGCCCCCCCGCTGGACCGGGGTAGGCCCCATGTTGGTCAACACACGGGCGGTCAGCTCGATCTGACCCCCGATGAGGTCGACGTTGTGGTCCGGGAGCTCCGGGCCATGACGTCAAAACCACTTCACGATGCTCCCGCGCTCGACGAGTTCAGTAATGGCCCCTCGCACTCGGGTGCGGATCAGTCTTTTGGCCCTGATCGGTTTGATGGCGGGCGGAGCGGTCTGGTATCTGCTGTCCCCGCGACCGCTCAACGTCCTGCTGATTACGCTGGATACCACGCGTGCCGACCGCCTGGGTTGCTACGGCCGTTCGCAGGCGAAAACGCCCGTGCTGGATCGGCTGGCCCGGCAGGGCGTCTTGTTTGAGCGGGCCTACGCTCCCGTGCCGTTGACCTTGCCGTCGCATGCTTCCATGCTGACTGGGCTGTATCCGCCCGAACATGGTCTGCACACCAACGGACAGGCTGCATTACCCGAGGGGTTTCCGACACTGGCAACCGAACTGCAGGCCGCTGGTTACGAAACGGGGGCCTTTGTCGCCGCGTTTGTGCTGGACCATAAGTTTGGCCTGGACCGAGGCTTTGAGACTTACGACGACGATCTGTCGCAGTCAGACCCACGTTTGCACGGACATCACCAGTATCGTGATGGAAGTCTGGTGATCGATGCGGCCCTGTCATGGTTGAAACCCCGGAGCAGTCAGCCATTCCTGTGCTGGGTGCATCTGTTTGATCCGCACTATCCCTACCTGGCGCACGAGGACCGGTTCGGAAATGAATTCGTGGAGACTCCCTACGATGCGGAAATCGCATATGTCGACGCGGAGATCGGTCGGCTGATCTCGTCGCTGGAAAAGTCTGGTGTCCTTGAGCGGACAATCGTTGTGGTCGTTGGCGATCATGGCGAGAGTCTGGGCGAGCATGGCGAGCTGTCCCACGGCATGACCGTGTATGACGCGACGCTCAGGGTCCCGCTGCTGGTGGTGTCTCCCGAAGAGAGCCGGCCGGGGCATCGGGTGGCCGAGCCGGTGTCTCAGGTCGATCTGACCCCGACACTGCTGGACCGATTGGGCCTGGGGCCGCTGCCAGAGGCGAGCGGGCGGTCTTTGCGGGCGGCGTTACGGGGCGAACCGATGGACTTGGTCGCGTGCTATGCGGAGACGGACGAACCCTACGACCTGGGGCACTGGTCGCCGCTGCGGGCCCTGGTGACTCGGCAGTGGAAGTACGTCCGCAGCCCGCGGGCCGAGTTGTACGATCTGCTCGCCGATCCCCACGAGCTGAAGAACCTGGCGCTCGACAATCCCAAGCAGCTGCAGCAATTGGAAGGAGAGCTCGCGGCCTGGGAAACGAGAATGAATCAGCGGCTGGCGGACAACGTGGCGCTGAGCGAGCGGGACCGCCGCGCTCTCAGCGGGCTGGGTTATGCGTCGAGTAAGGCACCGGTTGGCGAACAGGAGCGACCGCTTCGCGACGTGAAAGACATGCTCCCGTTCTACTACAAGCTGAACGACGCCTCCGCGATGATGGATTCGGGGCGTTACGACCTTGCGGAACCGGTCCTGCGCGAAGTGCTCAACGCGGATGACGACTACTTCATGGCCCACGGCGAAATGGGTCGCTGCCTGTTGCGCCTTAACCGGTTCGCCGATGCGATCGTTCATCTGCGGCGCTGCGTGGACCTGGATCCTGGCGCCACTCGCGTCCAGGCGATGCTGGGGGCCGCGCTGTATTTAAAAGGGGACTATGCCGACGCTGAGGCTGCGCTGAAACTGGCGATCCGACTCGATCCGAATCTGCCGCAGAATCACTTCAATCTTGGCATGACACTTGAGAAACTGGGCAGGCATGAGGAGGCGATCCGGCACTATCAGGACTGCCTGGCACGGAACCCGAATGCGGTTGAGGCCAGACAGCGGCTGGAGAGTCTTGAGAATCGTTGAAACGATGAGCAGCTTGAAATCCAGCGGTCCGTCGAAGTGCGACACAACACGAGAAGAGCGATCATGAAGCGCCCATGGAACTTGGGCCTGGCGGGTCTGATTTTGATTGGGCTGGCGTACGGCGGTTGGATTTTGCTTCGGCCCGCCCCAATCAACCTGATTCTGATCACCCTCGACACCACACGGGCGGACCGCATCGGCTGTTACGGCTATCAAGCAGCCGAAACGCCCCGCCTCGATGCACTCGCGAAACGCGGCGTGCTGTTCGAGCGGGCCTATGCTCCCGGTCCGATGACGTCGCCCTCCCACACGTCCATGCTGACAGGCTTGTGGCCGCCCGAGCACGGGGTCATCACAAATGGTCTGACGGGCTTGGGACCGGGCGTTGATACCGCCGCCGAATTGCTGCAGCGGCGAGGTTTTCAGACGGTCGCATTTCCCGCAGCCTCCATGTTGAACGCGAAATTCGGACTGAATCAAGGGTTTCAGGAGTACCACGACGACCTGTCGGACTCGACACCCGGTGCCGACCCGCTGCATCGCTCGCGCGATGGCCGGTTCGTCGTTAACGACGTGA
The DNA here is from genome assembly GCA_027489895.1 of Planctomycetaceae bacterium. Taxonomy (GTDB): domain Bacteria; phylum Planctomycetota; class Planctomycetia; order Planctomycetales; family Planctomycetaceae; genus JAIXZD01. The sequence continues at coordinate 3,605 of JAIXZD010000454.1, read as the reverse complement.
TCGCGTGGCTGCAAGGCCATCAAGAGCGGCAATCGTCCGCACCGTTTTTCTGCTGGATGCATCTGTACGATCCCCATGAACCGTACCTCGCCCACCCGGACATTTTCGGCGACAAGTTTGAAAGCCGCCCGTACGACGGCGAATTGGCCTATGTGGACCAGCAAATTGGCCGGCTGTTCGACGCGCTGGAGAAACAGGGCCTCGCACAACAGACGGTGATTGTCGTGGTCGGAGATCACGGAGAAAGCCTGGGCGAGCATGGCGAACAGGAACATGGCTTCCTGCTCCATGACTCGACGCTGCACGTCCCGATGATCATCGCCGATCCACGTCGGAAATCGGCCGGAACACGGGTCTCCACTCCGGTATCGCTGGTTGATCTGTTTCCAACGTTATTGGAGTTGGGCGGACTCAGCTCGCCGGGGTTTTGCCGCGACCGCAGTTTGCAGCCGGCGCTTGAAGGAAAGTCGATCCCGGCAAGATTCTGCTATTCGCAGAGCGAGGAGCCATACCTGCATGCCTTCTGGTCCCCGCTGCAAGGCGTCACGAAAGAGCGCTGGCGCTACGTGCGGTCGACGAAGCCTGAACTTTACGACTTGATCGCCGATCCTGCGGAGCGCGACAATCTCGCGGAACGCGAACCCGCTGTCGTCCGCGAACTCGACGGCGAACTGACCGCGTTTGAAGCGAAGTTTCAGAAGCAAGCCGGCATGACGGTGACTTTGTCCTCACAGGAACAGCGCGCCCTGGAAAGTCTGGGTTATACAGGCGGATCGGGCAGCGGATCGGCCGCGAGTCGGCCGAAGTCGCTGCCCGACATCAAAGACATGCTGGGATATCTCAATCGATACAATGACGCGAATCATTTGATTCACCAGAACGACTGGGAGCCGGCGGCGACGATTTTAGAGCCGCTGGTTCGCGAGGTGCCGACTTACCTGCGGGCTCTCCTGAACTTGGGGCAATGTCGGCTCCAGCAGAAAAGATATGACGAGGCCGCGAGCTGGTTTCAGTCCGCGATTGAAATCGATCCGAATTCTGAACTCGCCTACGAAATGCTGGGCTTTGCGTATCTGAGACTCCTCAAGCTCGATCTGGCCGAGCAGGAGTTTCGTCGGCTGTTGGAACTGCAACCGGAGTCCGAACGCGGACATCTTTACCTCGGCGAGGTCTATCAGCGACGGGACAACTTCCCGCAAGCCATGCGGCACTACGCCGAAACTCTCCGGATCAATCCGCAGAACCGCCAGGCATTCGAAGTCTACGAAGCCTTGCGTCAAGCCGGATTCCACCCCTGACCCTGACCATGGGCAATGAATAGAATTCATTCTCTTTTCAACTGGAGCGACAGGCTTAGCAGGTTGTAACCTCCTTGGCGTCTCTTTCTCCTCCAAGAGTCGTTGAATCTCGTCGGTTGTGAAACCAGACGCCATGGGCTTTCCCGGCGCTGCGCTGTCTGTTTCGGCAACAGTGATTGTCCATGGCACATCAATCAGATTCTCGTGGGAGGTGGCAGGGTCGGAACCCGATGAACCGCGAATGCGGGATCACGTCGGCCCCAGCTCCTCCTACGGGTGTCGCGGTGGACTGGCGGTGTTCAGAGGCGATACGCTGGCACCAAGGTCATTCTGGACCTGGATTCCCAACAGACCTGTTCCCCGTTCGCGGGTTGTCGCATGCGCTCTTCGATCTCACTCGGCGGAATCCTGTTCGTGGCTGTCAGTGGTGTTGTCTCGCTGGCGGCGGACGGTCCGGCCAAGACAGCGAGCCCGCCCAGAGCCGTGGCCGCAGACGAGGGCGGGTACGACAAGGTGGCCGCGCCGTTCCTGGCGAAGTACTGCGGCAAGTGTCATTCAGGGGACAAACTCGAAGGGGAGTTCTCCGTCGAGGCGAGCAAGCTGGCGAACGACTTCACCGATCCGACTTCGAAATCTCGCTGGAAGGAGGTGGTCAACGTCCTGAATTCGCACGAGATGCCGCCGGAAGACGCTCGTCAGCCCAAGGCTGAAGAAACAGCGGCATTTGTCGACTGGATTACCGCGCAAGCGGTGCGGGCGGAACTGGCCAATCGGGAACGCGGGGTCGTGCTGAGACGTCTGAACCGGGCCGAGTATCGCAATACGATTCGCGATCTGCTGGCGGTCGATTTCGATGTCTCGGGGTTCCCGCAGGATCCTCCCGCGGGTGGGTTCGACAACAACGGCGGTGCTCTCACGTTGTCGCCGCTCCATATCGAGATGTATGTCGCCGCGGCGCAGCAAATCCTGGACCGGGCGATTGTCGAGGGGGACAAACCCGCGACGATCAAATGGCGGTTCGATCCGAAGGTGGGGCCGGCTGATCGCGTGCGTTTACGGATTGATGAACGGAACAATCCGCTGGTCAACGGGAGTAATAATCTGGAGGAGGGAGAGTGGGTCGTCGTTCACCACCACAGTTGGGACAAGGGGGTGGGGGCGAGGGATTTCCGCGTGCCTGTGGCGGGGGACTACGTCATCCGGGCGCGAATGGCGGGGCGGGTGCCGGATCGGGCGGCAGTTGTCGCCGCCGCTCGAGTGGGCCTCGCCAAACGCCGCGATGAGCAAGATGCCCAAAACCCCAATGGCAAGAAGTGGACGCAGGAGGCGTTCGAGCGCGACCTGCGGCATTTTGAGACCGACCGGATGTACGACTATGGCCCGCCGCGGGCAAAGCTCGTGCTGCAACTGGGGCCTCAGCCGAAGACCGTCGCCGAGTTCGATGTGACCGCCGCACCGGACAAGGGGGAAGTGATCGAGTTCCGCACGCGGTTCACGACGGAGACCGCAGGGATCGGGTACGAGTACGCCTATTCGATTCCCCGCGTGCTCGAAAACTTCTGGATGCAGGGGCACGACAAATTCGCCCGGCCCGAACTCATGATCGACTGGTTCGAGATCGAAGGACCGGTGTACGAAGCGTGGCCGCCGCCGAGCCACACCGCGATTCTGGGAGCGGGGCCGGGAAAGACAGAGAAGGAACCGGCCTACGCGCGGAAGGTGGTCGAGCGGTTCATGGAGCGGGCGTTCCGGCGACCGGTGACGAAGGATGAGGTCGACGCCAAGCTCAAGCTGTTCACGGCGGCTCGAACGGAAAAGCCGTTCCTGGAATCGATCAAGGTGCCGCTGGTGGCGACTCTGGCGTCCCCGCATTTTCTGTTTCTGGTGGAAACGACCGATCCGGTCGTCACACTGTCAAAATCGACGGCGACAAAATCCACGCCTGCAAAAGCTGCCGCGACGAAGCGGACGACAGCGCCCGCTGCTGCGTTGGGTCGTTCTCTGGGGAACTACGAACTGGCCAGCCGGATGTCTTACTTTCTTTGGTCGGCCCCGCCCGACGAGGAGCTGCTGGCACTCGCCAAGGCGGGAAAGCTCGTTGATGGGTCCGTGCGGGAAGCACAGGTCGACCGGATGCTCAAGCATCCCAAGTCGAATGCCCTCGTCACCAACTTTGTCGGTCAATGGTTGAACCTGCGGGATGTCGGCGCGAATCCACCGGCTGAGGACTTGTATCCGCAGTATGACCGCCATCTCGAAACGTCGATGATCCGTGAGTCGGAGGGCTACTTTCGGGAATTCCTCGAT
>JAIXZD010000386.1 GCA_027489895.1 Planctomycetaceae bacterium | reverse complement strand
CTGCTGTGGAACGACCAGCGGACGGCCGCCGAATGCGTGGAGATCGAGCGGCGGGCGGGCGGACGGGCCAAACTCATCGAATGGGTCGCCAACCCTGCACTCACCGGGTTCACCGCGCCAAAAGTGCTCTGGCTCCGCAATCACGAGCCGAAGAATTTTGCGAAGCTCGTGCAGGTGCTGCTGCCCAAAGACTACGTGCGGTTCTGTCTGACGGGCGAATTCGCGACCGAAGTGAGCGACGCCTCGGGAACTCTGCTGCTCGATGTGCGCGGCCGGAAGTGGTCGGCCCCGCTGCTCAAGGCCCTTGATCTGCCCGCGTCACTGCTGCCGAAGGTTTACGAATCGGAAGATGTGACGGGGGGGCTATCGGCTGCCGCGGCGAAGGCGCTCGGGTTGCCTGTTGGCGTGCCGGTGGTTGGGGGCGGAGGCGATCAGGCCGCGTCCGCGATTGGCAACGGGATCGTCAAAGCCGGGGTGATCTCGGCGACGATGGGGACCAGCGGCGTCGTCTTCGCGCACAGCGATCAGCCCCAGTACGACCCGGCGGGACGGCTGCATACGTTCTGCCATGCGGTGCGAGGCAAATGGCACATCATGGGCTGCGTGCTCTCGGCCGGGGGATCGCTGCAGTGGTACCGAAATCAACTGGCTCAGGCCGAAGTCGCAGCGGCGAAGAAGATGAATATCGACCCGTATGAACTGATCTGTGCACAGGCAGCCGAAGCGCCTGCGGGCAGCGAGGGGCTGTTTTTCCTGCCCTATCTGACGGGAGAACGCACCCCCCATGCCGACCCGAACGCGCGTGGTGCGTGGGTGGGTCTCACGCTGCGGCGTGGTCGCCCGCATCTGGCGCGGAGCGTGATGGAAGGCGCCTGCTACGCGATGCGTGATTCGCTGGAGATCATTCAGGAGATGGGAGTCCCGGTCAAAGAGATTCGCCTTTCGGGGGGCGGCGCCCGGGGGCCTCTGTGGCGGCAGCTTCAGGCGGATATCTACGGTCAGAAGGTGGTGACGATCAACGCGAGCGAAGGCCCGGCGTATGGCGTGGCGCTGCTGGCGGCCGCGGGCACGGGGGCTTACAAAGATGTTGTCGAAGCCTGCACCCGCACGATTCGCGTTGTCGAGGCGACGCGGCCGGTGACGAAATCGGTCAAAACATATAACGCGGCTTACCCCGAATACCAGCAGTTGTACCGCTCGCTCAAAGGCGACTTCGCGACGATCGCCGGGCTGGTGGGCGGCTGAGGAACCAGTCGTCGCAGGAGCGCTCCCGGCACTGTTCTCAAGCGATCTCTCTCAAGTGATGTCCAGAGTTTCATTGAACAGATGAGGAGCGCGGCGATGACGCGAGCGGAACGGTGTGTCTGGACAGCATCCTTGCTGGCGATGCTGGGTCTGTTCGTCGCGGGGGGCGGGTCGACGCCCGTCGCCGCGGTGAACGCCAATGGTCTCGACGCCGCCGCTTCGGATGGCACGGGATCGACCACGGCCGCCCCGGCGCGGCGGGTTTACCTCAACACGCTCACGCGGCTCGACAACCCGCCCCCGCTGCTGGGCGATTTCCCCGAGTTTGTCCAGCCGGTCATCGAGACGGCCCGCTACGAAGCGCCGCTGCTGGTCGACGATGACGGGGCCGATCTTGCGGTCCGGGCCTGGCGGTTCTCGTACAACGCGCGGGGGATCATCGAGATGCCCAATCGCCTCCGCGGTAAGGAGACCGCGGTGATCATGGTCCACCCGTGGGGGATTGACGACGGGCAGGGCTGGACCACCCCGGAACCGGCCGGGTGTGCCGACTTCTGCACCGTCGAGAAGAACCACCTCGCCGCCCGGCATACCCGCGAAGTGATTCGGCCATTCATCAACCGCTGGCGGCCGCGTGTCGGCCACGTGCTCTACAGCCTGCCCGGCCTCGAAGACCCGATCCGTAAACAGCTCTACCGGGGCTACACGATCCAGCCCACCGAGGCCGAGCGGGCGGCCGGGGCCAAGGCGCTGGCGAAGAAACTGGGCGATTTCGCTTACAAGGGCGAGCCACTCGTCCGTTCGTTCCCGCTGTCGGCCGAGACGCCGGTGATCGACTATTTCAAGCAGTTTCCGGGGCTGGATGCCGGGGCGAAGTACAACAACGCCGGCTTCTGGGAGCTGCCGATCCCGGTCACGACCGATGTCGATTACCACCCATCGGACGTCGTCATTTACGACGCCCTCGGCTACCCGCGGCTACGGGAATTCCTCAAATCGCAGGGGATTCGGCACGTCCTGCTGGTGGGGTATGCGACCGACATGTGCTTCTGCCGGACGACTGCAGGGTTTGAAAACCTCTCTCGCGACTTCAACGTCTTTCTCGTGGGGGATGCGACGCTTGCGACATTCCCTGCCAACAACACGCCCCGTTATGCGACGAACGCACATATCTCGTTCGCGGCGCTCAACCAGTTGGTCACGCAGGTCGGTTGGGTCACACCGATTGAGAAATAGACGCGGCGCAGAACCCTCCGGGCGCTAACGCTTCCGGCTCCCTCCCCAACCGAATCGGCATCCCAGCATGTCCCGCCAGCTCGACCGTCAGCGCCAGTTCAATCAGCAGACGGGCGACAACTGGGACCGCGCGGCCCCGCACCGCACGGAATGTACAGGCCACCTGGAACGGCTCGCACGAACCACTTCGAGCTCCGCGACATCAGGCGCGCAGCGTGACGTGCGTCCCACGCTCTGTCTGCTGGGCGTGGGGCGGGCCAATGATGTCGATCTCCAGCGACTGCTCGCGTTCTACGCCACGATCACGCTCGTTGATTTCGATGCCGAGTCAGTGGCGCTCGGAATCCGTCACCAGGGCCTGGAGGGCGACACGCGGGTGACTGTTCTCAGTCTGGACGTCACGGGGGCGGGCGAGGTGTTCGACACCCTCTCACGCGAGGCGGCGCCCGATCGCCTGGAACAGGCGCTGGCCGCGTTGTCCTCTGGTTCGAGTCGCGTGGCCGAGCAAGTCGGGCGGCGCTTCGATGTCGTGGTGTCGCTGTGCCTCCTGTCGCAGTTGACGCTGGCCGTGGTGGAGGCGGTGGGCGATACGCATTCGGGGTATGTGTCGCTGCTGCAGACCGTTCGGCTTGAGCATTTCCGCCTGCTGCTGGCGCTCACGAAAGATGGCGGGGCGGCGCTGCTGCTTTCCGATGTTGTCTCGTCCGATACGGTCCCGCAGTTGTCTCGCACTCCGCGCGAGGGACTGTTGCCACTGCTGGCAGCGCTCGTCTCCAGCCGCAATTTTTTCTCTGGGCTGAATCCATTCATCCTCCATCAACTATGGACCAGCGAAGATACGCTTGCGTCGCAGGTGGCTGCCGTAGAGCCTTTGGCTCCGTGGACCTGGCTGCTGGGCGAGCGGACTTATCTGGTCTGCGGGTTTGTCGTCACCCGTACGGCCGCGAATGATTTTCGAACTGGTTCTGTGGGGACTTCACCATGAACGGCCTGTCAACGCATGTCCCCCTCGTACAGAGCCGTCGCCATTTGCTGCGACAACTGGCGACCATGCCTCTCTGGGCTGCGGCTGTTGGGAGCGGTGCCTGGGATTGTGTCGTTCACGCCCAAGAGCCAGCGAAAGCGACTTCCGCTTCCGCCCGACCGGCCCTCATTTCGATCACGCTCGATCTCGAGATGAGTCGCAATTTCCCGAACTGGGACGCCACGCACTGGGACTACGAGAAAGGCAACCTCGATGAGGCCGCCAAGCTCTACTCCGTGCGTGCGGCCCGCCGGGTTGCCGATCGCGGCGGCGTGATCCACTTCTTCTGCGTCGGCAGGGTGCTCGAGCAGGACAATGTCGACTGGCTTGTTAACCTGGCCGAGTCGGGTCACCCGATTGGCAACCACACCTACGACCACGTCTACGTTCTGGCCAAGACGGTCGACGAACTGCAGTTCCGCTTCCGCCGCGCGCCGTGGCTGCTGAGAAACCTGACCGTGGCCGAGGCGATCGCCGATAACATCGCGTTGACGAAGCGGGCACTCAAGGCACGCTGCGGCATCGACGAGCAGGGCTTTCGCACTCCGGGAGGTTTCACCGACGGATTGAAGGGCCGCGAGGATGTCCAGAAACTGCTGCTCGATCAGGGCTACACGTGGGTGAGCAGCCTCTATCCGGCACATAAGTCGACCACGTCGAACGCGTCGGGCGATAACCCGCCGCCGCCCAAGGCGGTGTATGACGACATTGTTCGCGGCGTCGGTGTGGCCCAACCGTTCACGTATCCGACCGGGCTGATCGAAGTCCCGATGAGTCCGATCAGCGATATCGGGGCGTTTCGTGGCGGTCGCTGGAAGCTCGCCGAGTTTCTCGACGCGGTGAAGCTCGGCGTGGAATGGGCCATCGCCAACGGCGCCTGTTACGACTTTCTGGCACATCCCTCGTGCCTGGGAGTAGTCGATCCCGAGTTTCGCGCCATCGACATGATCTGCGATCTCGTCGCGAAGGCTGGTGACAACGCCCG
>JAIXZD010000093.1 GCA_027489895.1 Planctomycetaceae bacterium | reverse complement strand
GGCCATGGATACAAATTCGCGAGCGTGCTGGGGGAACTGCTGGCCGACCTGGGGCCGGGGAGCAGCCCGGCTCTGCCCATCGGCTTTCTCTCGGCGGGGCGGTTTCGGGCGACGTAGTCGCTTGAGCGGGTTGTGGCTTGCGGCGGCGATCGTTGTCGTCACGCTGTCGATGGGGAATCGCGCTCACGCAGCGACCCCCTCGCTGGTTGTTCGTTACGACAAAGCGGTCCGCGCGGAGCCATTCACGGGACGGGTGACGCTGTTTTTCTCGGAACCGATTGCTGAGTCCGACCGGGAGCGACCGCTGCCGAACCCGCGTCTCGGGCCGAACTGGTTTCGACCGGCTCCGTTCCTCAGTGTGGATGTGCGCGATTGGTCTCCGGAAGTCGACCTGGTGATCGACCCGGCTGCCGAATCGACACTGTGGTTTCCCGCGGGGTTTGATGTGAGCACGCTGCCCGGCCGCGCGGTGCAGGCGGTGGCGCGGTTCAATCCCTGGGAGCGGGAGGTGGGGACCGGGCCAGGGAATGGGATGAGCGAGCCGGTGCTGATCCGATCTGGCGAGACGAAGGTCTCACTGCCGATTACGTCACTGGTTCCCGGGCCAGAGTTTGACGATACCGATTGGTCTCGCGAACTGATCCACCGCAGCGAATTGCTTTCGACATTTCATGGACGGGAGGTGGTCCTCAAGGCGTGCGTCACCTTACCCGCGAGCTATCTGATTGAGCCGGAACGCCGGTATCCGGTCCTGTATATCATTCCGGGGTTCGGCGGGACCCATACGTTTGGACGCCGGGATCAACCGCTGGTGGAGAAGAATCCTGGCGGAGTCGAGTTTCTGCGAGTGACGCTCGACCCGAGCTGTCCGTACGGACACCACGTGTTTGCCAATTCGGCGACGAATGGCCCGTGGGGCGATGCGCTGGTAGCGGAGCTGATTCCCGCGATCGAAGCGGCGTATCGCACCGATGCGCGATCGGCCGCTCGATTTTTGACGGGGCATTCCTCTGGGGGGTGGAGCAGTCTGTGGCTGCAGGTTCGCTATCCCGATGCGTTCAACGGGACCTGGAGCACCGCGCCCGATCCCGTTGACTTCCACGACTTTCAGCAGATCAATCTGTATGAAGAGGCCAACGTCTGGCGGGATGCCGCAGGCGAGCGACGGCCCATCGCCCGGCGGGGTGATACCCCGGTCCTCTGGTTTGAAGACTTTGACCGGATGGAAACGGTTTTGGGGCCGGGCGGGCAACTGCTGTCGTTCGATGCGGTGTTTGGGCCGCGTGGCCCCGGTAGCGGTCCGCTGCTGGCGTGGGACCGCCAAACCGGTGCGGTGCAACGGGAGGTTGTCGAACATTGGAAGCAGTTCGACATTGTGCAGATCTTGAAGTCGGAATGGTCGACGCTGGGGCCGCGGCTGGCGGGCAAGCTGCATGTCTTCATGGGGGACCGCGATACGTTTTATCTGGAGGGAGCGACGAAGAGATTGAAGGCGGCGCTTGAGGAACTGGGGAGCGATGCGGTTGTCGAAATCGTTCCGGGGAAGGACCATGGCAGCCTGCTCACGCCGGAGCTTGGGACGAGAATTCGAAGCGAGATGGCGGGGCGGTACCAGACGGTAGTCGGGAAGTAAGGTGTAGGGTGGGCACTGCCCACCTTTGGTCACCGATCCTCAAATCACGAACGATATCCCCCCGGCTTTAACCAATTTTGGACGAGGGGTTCTTGGGCCGGGCGGGTGAGCGATCCAGTTTGTTTTGGGTGGGCCTTGTCGGTGAGCATTGGTGGGCAGTGCCCACCCTACGGCGTTTTGGCCACCGAAGGTCATATCATTTGTGGAGAGTTTGATTCGTGGATGACCGGGGCCAGGTTCGTTATCTGATTTTTGATACCGAGGCGATTGCCGATGGTGATCTGATCGCACGGGTCAAGTATCCGGGTGACACACTGAGTCCGGCCGAGGCGACGCGGCGGTTTCGCCAGGAAACGGCTGAGTCGCGTGACGACGGTAAGGACATTCTTCCGGTCACGTACATGCTGCCCGCTGCTGTGGCGGTGGCGAAGGTGGATGCGCGGTATCGCCTGCTGGATCTCACCACGCTTGACGCGCCCCGTTATAGGCCGCATGTCATCACGCGGAACTTCTGGGCAGGCTGGCTGCACTACCACCGACCGACGTTTGTCACGTTCAATGGACGCGGGTACGACCTGCCGCTGATGGAGTTGGCGGCCTTCCGGTATGGGCTCTCGGTGCCGCAGTGGTTCAATGTCGATGACAAGTCGTTCGAGCAGGCCCGCAACCGCTACAACATCCAGACCCATCTGGACCTGTATGACCTGCTCTCGAATTTCGGTGCGACGCGCCTGACTGGCGGTCTCAACCTGCTGGCGAACCTCATCGGCAAGCCCGGCAAGACGGGCGTTGACGGGTCGCAGGTGCAGGACATGTGGAACTCCGGGCAGCAGCGGGAAGTGAACGACTACTGCCGCTGCGATGTGCTCGATACCTACTTTCTGTTCTTGCGGACGCGGGTTCTCTTGGGCAGGCTCACGCTGGCGGAAGAGCATGAACGGGTCGCGGAAGTGAAAGCCTGGCTGGAGACTCAGGCGGCCAGCGTCCCTGTCTACTCGCAGTACTTGTCGCATTGGGGCGACTGGCTGCCGCCCGACGATGATGTCACCGCGCCGGGATAAGATGACGCGAATGTCTGGGCCGACCCGGTTGCCTTTTGCCAGCACCGATCCTTTGATCGTCTCTGCCGAATACTGTGTGGTGGAGATCGCCGCGCCTTTGAATTGACTCTTTCGACCCTGGAATCTGCTGTTGAAACGCCTGCTGCTCGCCATTGAAACGTCGTGCGATGAAACCTCGGCTGCCGTGATCGCCGAAGATCTCACCGTGCTGTCGAACGTCGTCTCGTCGCAGATCGACCTGCACGAGCGCTTTGGAGGCGTCGTGCCGGAGGTTGCGTCGCGGGCGCATCTGACCCAGTTGCTCCCGGTGGTGGATGTCGCGCTGCGCGATGCGGGTGTGACGCTCTCGCAACTCGCGGCTGTTGCCGTGGTGACGCATCCGGGACTGGTGGGGTCGCTGTTGGTGGGGCTGACGGCGGCGAAAACGCTCGCGCTGACACTCGGGCTGCCCCTTGTTGCCGTGAACCATATCGAGGGGCACATCTACGCCTGCCGCCTGCATGCGGGGCGGGATGTTTTTCCTGCGATCGGACTGGTCGTGAGCGGTGGCCATACGAACCTCTACGACTGTCCTTCCGCGCTGGGGTTTGAGCTCTTGGGTTCGACGATCGACGATGCGGCTGGTGAAGCGTTTGACAAAGTCGCGGCGATGCTGGGCCTGGGGTATCCCGGAGGTCCGGTCGTGCAGAAGGCTGCGGAGTATGGCAACCCGCAGGCGTACAAGTTCCCGCGGTCGTTTCTCAAGGAGGAACGGCTCGAGTTCAGTTTTAGTGGACTGAAGACCTCGGTTCTGTATGAGATCGCGGGGAAGCCCCCTCGCGACTATGACCCGAAGGAGATTCCCCGCCAGCGCGTGTCTGATCTGGCGGCGTCGTTTCAGGCGGCGGTCGTCGATGTGCTGGTGGCGAAATGTCGGCAGGCGCTTCGCGCCAAGGGACGACGAACGCTCTGTGTGGGCGGTGGCGTCGCCGCCAATGCCGTGTTGCGAACCGCGCTCGGGGCGATGGCCGAGCGCGAACAGATTGACCTCGTGATCGCGCCGCTGGCGCTCTGCACGGACAACGCGGCGATGTCGGCCGTCGCGTGGGAGATGCTGGCCACGGGACAGACTGCCGCACTCGATGTTGATGTGACCGCTGGCCTCGTCCGCAAACGGTAAGCAGTGGGATAGGCTTCCAGTCTGTCAAAGCACCAGGCTTTCCGGAGAGGAGATGACAGGCTGGAAGCCTATCCCACGAAAACGCCACCCTCGTGGTAGCGGAAGCCGTGAGGCTTCCCCGACGCCCACCGCGCCCACGGAAAACAAAATCGGCCCGTGAACCTCGTTAGAGGTTCACGGGCCGCAAGGTCTCTTGGTGTTTTGAGGTCGCAACCTGGCCGCGCGTTACTTCGCGGCCGTTTGCGGGGCAGGCTTGAACCCAGGCGCGGCCACGAAGTTGACCAGTCCCTTGGCGTCCTCGGCGTTCCACACCCGGACTTCGCCATCCCAACTCCCGGTGGCCAGCTTCTTCGTCGCCGGGTTGAAGGCGATGCTGTAGATCCAGTCGGTGTGACCGGCGAACGCCCGGACGGCGGCACCGTCGGCGGCCTTGTGTTCGCGAGCCTGTTTGTCGGCCGAGCAACTGAAGACGCGACCATCGGCGGTCATCACAACGCGATACACCTCGCCGCCGAAGCCGCCAATCTCGCGGATCTGCTGGGCATTGGCGGGGTTCCAGACGCGGATCCGGTTGTCGCGACCTGAGGTGAACACCTGGGCCCCATCGGGGCTGAAGGCCACGCCGTAAACCACTTCGTTGTGCGTGGGGAACGTCAACAGCGAGTCACCCGTTTTCGCATCGAACAGTTTCGAGGTCTTGTCACGGGCGGCCGAGGCGAGTTTCGAACCATCGGGCGAGAAGGCGATGTCCATCACCCAGTCGGCGTGGTCCTCGATCAGAATCTCCTGGGAATAGTTCTCCAGGTTGAACACGCGAATCGACCGGTCGGCACCGGCCGTGGCCAATCGGCGTCCATCGGGCGAGAAGGCCACAGCGAAAATCGAATCGTTCGACGTGACGAGATCGCGTATCAAGCTGCCATCGGCCGGGTTAAACAGTTTCACTTCACCCATTTGACCAGGTGTTCCACCCGCCACCGCGATCGAGGCCCCGGTCGGCGAGAAGTCGACGTCGTAGACCCGCTCGGTCACATTCGAGATGCGGCGCACCAGAGCGCCATCGGCCGGATTCCAGAGATTCACCTCGTGGTAGCCGCCGCTGGCGAGCAGCGTACCGGCCGGGTTGAAGGCGACTGCGGTCACGGGCACCGGCACGCGATAGCTCTCCGGTGCGGCCGGTTGCGGCAGCTTCGGCATGATCTGCGTCAGCACGGCTTCGGGCTTCAGGCCCGCGTCGAGGCGGGCACCCGTCGCGATCCATTGCTTGACCAGTGCGAGTTCTTCCGGTGGCAGCGGGTCGGCGTCCTGCGGCATCTCGCCGCTTTCGAGGACGGTGTACAGTTCCGACTCGTCAGGCATCTTGTGGACGACCGCTGGGCCGCGTTCGCCGCCCTTCATCGTCAGCGCGAAGCCATCCATGTTGTAGCGGCCTTTGGCCATCTGGGCGTTGTGACAGGCAACGCACTTTTTGGCGAAAATCGGAGCAATCTGCTTCGAGAACGAGACGAACTGGCCAGCCGCGGTGAGGGCCTGCTGGTGACTGGCGAGTGCCGTGTCGGCTTCTTTTCCAAGGCTGGCCACAACGGCCAGAGCGGCATCCTGCTCGCCTTTGACGGCGTTGAGCGCCGTATCGCCCGCGGCAGCGGCGGCGGTCGATTCGGCCACTTTCGCCTTGGCGGCGGCGACGGCTTCATCGGCTGCCTTCTGTGCTGCCTGCGCGTCGGTCACCACCTTCTGGGCGGCGGTCAGTTTTTCCTGGGCGCCCTTCGCGGCGGCCTCGGCGTCGGTCACAGCCTTTGCGGCCACTTCGACTTTCGCCACGGCATCTTTCGCCGCAGCGGCCGTGTCGACCGCGACATTATGGGCCAAGGCCATGAGGTCCTGAATTTGCTTGTCATTGGGCGACTTTTCGGCCAGCGCCTTGACGGCGGCCGCTGCATCCACCGAGGCTTTCGCGACGCCGGCGCCGTCGACCTGCACCTTATCGGCCGCGGCCTTGGCCGTTTGGGCCGCCGTCACGACGGCAACAGCATCCTGATACGCTTTTTCGGGAGCCTTGGCGTCTTCCACGGCCTTCGCGGTCGCCGCCGCCTTTTCCGTGGCCAACTTCTCGGCGGCCGCCAGATCGGCCTTGGCTTTCACTTCGTCCGCCTTGGCCTTAGCAACCTGCT
>JAIXZD010000041.1 GCA_027489895.1 Planctomycetaceae bacterium | reverse complement strand
GTATTTCTCTCCGGGCTTGAGGTTGAAGTAGCCTGGGACGTTTTTCTGCGTTGGATCAACGGCTCCCCAATCCGTGTTGGGGTCGCCCTCTTGGGCGTTCTCCATCTCCCGCCCGCCCCAATTGATCGACAGGCAGGCGTAGCCACGCTTCGCATAGAACTCGACCTCATTCAGAAACGCCCGCTGCCCACCGCCGTGAATGTGCAACAGGCCGGGCAGCTTCTTCGCACCCTTGGGAAAGGCAAAGAATGCCGCCATGCGAGCCGGTGTGCCTTTGAAGGTGCCGATGTGAAACGTGACGTAGCGGTAAACGATGCCGTCCTTTTCCCACTGCCGCACCACTTTGGCATCGAGTTCGTCCTTCCGGGGATCGAAGTCAGCCCACAGCTCCTTGACCGTGGCAGGGGCCTTCGGCTCATCGGCACGGATGACCGTCGGCAGCAAGCAGGTGAGGCCGATCAGAATGTTCAAGACGCAACGCTTCACGATGTTTCTCCCGCCCGCATGTGGCCGTATCGAACTCAAAGCCCCGTAGGGTAGGAGCCTGACCTATGGAACTGCCCTAAGGAGCTTCGGGAGCTCTTTGTTCCTCATTTTGATCCGCGCCCAGAAGTGGTCGAGGCTTGGCGATTCGCCGGACGAAAGACAGGGCCGCAGCCAAGGCGACAAACAGTGTGAACGCCTGGAGCCCATAGAACAGTGGCCCGAGTGTCAGATTCGCCCCGTCGACCGTCAACGCCTGTTGAGCCGCTGGCGTCATCAGAGGTTGATTGGCATTTGCCCACTCCCTCCGAATTCGCCATTTCTCAAGGATTTCCAAGCTGGCCAGTTCTGTCGCGAGGGCGGTGAGCAACAGGATCGCGACGATCTTCACAACGCGTCGCATCCATACGGTGCGTATCAATGACAATCCGATGAGTAGGCTAATGCCCGACCACACGATGGCGGGGTAGCCCCATGACCACCCATTCGACCGTGAAGAAGCCCAGATCTGGTCGAAGGTTTCCATCAGGCTTCGGCCCCCAACAACAAGCGTCGCGTCGGGCAGGAGCCTGCCTTACGGAATTGCCTTCTTGGAACACAATGCAGTTGCGCGTAGTGAACGGTCGCCGCATCAAACCGATTCTGCAGAGTTGAGTGACTGCGGTGATCCGTCAAGGGATTCGCCGTACTCGGAGATGTCAGGCAGACGGGAGCAGGCCGTAAGAACCTTAATCCAGAATAACTAGTGAGTCCGCCAATTCGTTAACGTCGCCCTCTAAACGAGGCATAACCGTTGACAGACGCTGTCCGACTAACTGAATCGTTTCACAAAGCGCTACCGACGGTGGGCTGGCATGCAGCCGTTGGGTAAGTTCCCTGCAGAGCTCATCGATCTGGGGCTGGCCGAGTTTTTTCAGAACCGATTCGTCGGCGAGCACGGTTGCCATTCGCTCAAATAGCGAAACATACAGCAACACACCTGAGGCTCCTGCCGTATGATGCACCCGCTGGTCAAAGAAGACACTCCGGGCTCGCAAACTCACTTCGTCTCGCATTTGCTGGGCAGGGGTGAACAGCCGTCGAAGGACATCCACCCGACTTGCCACCGCGACTCCGGCAAGGAATCCGCCGATGACGGCCGTGGCATAACCGACGACCTCCGAGATTGGTGGAGGTGAGTCCCAGGAATTGGCCAAATCGTGATCGACAGGCCGAATGAACCAAACCATGAACAGCAGTGCGACCGCCGACCACAATCCAACGATGTCTTCTGACCGGTCGTAGCGCCCCGAACCGGCGGCGATGACCGGGATGATTTCAGCGCTTGTCAGCGATTCCGCGCTCTTGACTGCAAGATTGACGGCACCGCGATCCGATTGCGACAACAGGTGTTCGGGTCGAGACAAGGTAACTGCCCTTTTCGTGGGTCATTCCGGCTGCAACGTCGATCAGTCGGGTTTTTGTCACAGGCGTGCATAGATCAAGATTCGTAACCATCTTAAGTGGTCCGTTACCACGATCCGCTCGCCCCGCCCCCTCCGGAAAATCCCCCACCAAAGGAACTGCCCGAATAACCCCGTCCGGAGCCGTTCGATCGGCTCGTCGCCATCTGATACAGAATCACGCCGATAAGGGAGAACACGGCCCCCCAGAACAGCCAAGCCCAACCGCCGCTGCCGCGGCGGATCAGGGATACGATGGTGAAGATCGCCAGACTGATGACTGCAATTCCGATCCAAATCGTTGACGCGGGCACTGGTTTGGCCGGAAGACGCAAGTCTCGGGCCAGCGTATCAAGACCTTCAGCACCGGAGACGATTCCTCCCGAAAAGTCTCCTTGCTTGAAACGGGGGACGATGAGGTCGTCCATAATCTGCAGCGCCTGGACATCCTTGTCATGCCGCCAGCCCGCGCCCAATTCGATTCGGGCTTTCCGGTCATCCCGTGAAACGAGTAACAACATGCCGTAGTTCCAGGCGGAGTCGTTCAGCTTTGCCGGGCCGATCTGCCATTGATCGAACAGCAGTCGGGCAAACGTTTCAATTCGCAGGCCCTCTCCACCATACTTGGCCATCGACTCGATTGTGACAACGATGATCGGCGCCGCTTTGTCGGTCAGCAGCTTGGCCGCGATTTGACGGATTCTCTGCTCGTCGGCATCTGTGATCAGGTCAGCCTTGTCGAGGATGAATTCCCGATCACCTGGCCGTTCGAGGGGAATCTGCCCCGGAAGTTGAGCCCACGCGTGGGAAGGATGACAAAAAATGAAGGCGCAGATCGATCCCCAAATCAGAACTTGTCGACTAAACACGGTCGTTGACTTCGGCATCACGGCGAATCCTTGTCCGCGTATTGGTGCGGATCGGAATTCATCCGCAAGAAGGTAACGTCAGATCGCCCGTTGAGGATCAGTCGTTTCGGAAACCTAAGAAGTCGCAGAGGGCAGGAGCCTGCCCTCCGGATCTACGACCCCGGCCACACCGTGGTAGATTTCCTGCGCTACGCCAACTTCTTGAGCTTCGACACTCGCCCTGTCGCGACCCACTCAGCCACAAAAACACTGCCGTCGGCGGCGAAGCAGGCGTCGTGCGGGTGGACGAATTTTCCGGGTTGCCATTTGGTGGCGTCGCCGCGGATCTGGCCGCCGTCTTTGCCGGTGATGCGGGCGACGTCGTCACCGAGGCGAGCGACGACTTCGTTCTTCTCGTTGAGCAGGCTGATCCGGGCGTGCAGCTCGGGGACGAGCAGCAGGTTCCCCTGTGTTTCGCAGTTGGCGGGCAGGCCGTATCCCGTGAGCGTCGAGAGGTACTTGCCGTCCATCGAGAAGTATTGCAGCGTGTGGTGGGCGCGGTCGCAGACGACAATCGCTGGCTCGCGGCCGGGACGCTGGTCGATCCAGATTCCGTGGGGCGTCTGGAAGGTGCCTTCCCCATTCCCTGCCCCGCCGAAACAGGAGAGCCATTTGCCGTCTTTGTCGTAGCGGTGCACGTAGAACGCGCCGTACCCATCGACGAGCAGGAACCCGCCGTCTTCAAGGAACGCGAAGTTCGTCGGCATGAAGCGGTCCCGGCCCCAGACCTTGGCGGGCTTCGTGTCTTCGTCGGCCGCGTACTTGCCCGATTCCATCGGTGCGAACTTCTGCCAGACGGTCTCGCCTTTCAAAGTCAGCTTGGCGAACGTCTTTTTCATCTGGTAGGCGCAGACGTACAGAAACTCTTCGCTGCCTTCTTTGCGAATCTCGATGCCGTGACCGCCGCCCTGGAACTGCTTTCCAAACGCGCGGACGAACTTGCCGGTCTCGTCGAAGACGAAGATCGAGGGATGGTCGACGAGGTCTTCCCGGCCTTCATGGATGACGTAGAGCAGGCCAGCACTGTCGACGGCGACGTTGTGGGTGATCTGCCAACTGTATTCGGAAGGGAGCTGCGGGAAGTTGTGTTGGACTTCGTACTGATAGGCCCCTTCGCCCACGATCAGCGGCTGGTCGGTCTTGGGGGCGGCGTGAACGGCCGGGGCACCCAGGAGGACGCCCCCCGTGACGGCGGCGGTTGCGGCGGCTGTGGACGCCAGCGAGGACTTCACGAACTGACGACGGGAAACCTGCGATGAGCG
>JAIXZD010000431.1 GCA_027489895.1 Planctomycetaceae bacterium | reverse complement strand
CGCGGTCTGGACGCGGAGCAAGGAGCAAACCAAATCGGCCCGTGCGCCGATTCACCTGGTTCAAGGTTACAGCCGCTATCCGTTCGGCGCGGCTGGCTCCCATGGGCGGTATCCGGCCGGAACGCCTTTCTACCAGTACGGGCCATCGAATCGACCGGGCGCGATCTACGTCCCCCGGCAGTACGGCGCCGCGCTCAGTTCGCCGGCCGTCACCCCCGCAGACCCTTTGGGGACAGGCAGCCCGATCACCGGGGCAGGGGGGCTGGGCGGTTGGCCAGTCACCAGCCCGTACGGCCATGTCGTCGGCCCGTCTCCCCTCGGCTTTTCCTCCTTTGGTCCAACCCACGTCCTGCCCTTTGGTTATGGCTGGAACGGGATCGGCTGGGGCGCCTATCCTCCCGTCCTTCAGGGCTGGGGCGGCTACGGTCCCTGGGGTTACGGCCCGGCAGGCTATGGACCGGCAGGCTTCGGCGGATATGGAGCCTACGGGCCCTACGTCAACTGGACACCGATCGCCGTCCCGTACTACTACCAGTACTCCTGGTAGCGTGATGGCGGGTTGCTTTCAAAACCGCAACGGTACCCCTCTGGTCGATGGAGTTTCCTTCCCAACCGGCCAGGTTGCGGCGAAGCACGACCGGCCCTTGTCACCCCATCTCCGTTAAAGATTCGAGTGACTTCAACCAGGTCGCCAACGTTCCCATTGACCTGATTTGATCAACTCGCGATTCTGCCGGCGCCCGTTCGGGCAAAACTCTCTCTCCCCCCTGACGGCCGCGCCACGAAATCGCATCGTGCCCGGCGAAAGTGCGCTATTTCTCCCAGCCTCGCCAAACCTGTGGGCGCAACACGCACTCCGTGCGCCGCCCTGCTCCTGGCCTTGTGCGCACTGTGCGCTTCAGGCTGTGCGGCGACCCTCACGCCGGGGCAGAAGGTGCTGTATGGCGACGAAATCCCCGTTTCCGTGAGGCGGGTGAGCAGTTCACGCCTCGGCTGGTCGGCGTCGACCCGCGAATTGACCTCGTTCGCGCGTGCCGCAGCCAATGCGTCTTCCAGAGCAATAACGCTTGCCACCAGCCAGCCGGTCCGCTGGAGCGAATTCGACACGCCCTGGATCCACAAGTCCGCATTGGTCACCCCCCGGCGCGAAGCACTCGTCCGCGCCCAATCTCCGGACTCAGACGCCTCGGCACAATCATCCGAAACAACCGCCACCACCGGTCATTCGCCGCTGGTGATGACACCGTCTGAGGAGGGCGACCAGCTCTCCGCGGACTGGCTGCCTCCCGATTCATCCGTCTCCGCGGAAAACGCCTGGCCCGACACCACCTGGAACCGAGCCCGGCTGCTCGGCAGACGAATGACCGACGATCAGTGGAACTTTTACGACGTCGACACCCTCGGACCGCTCGCCATTGGCCTGGGCGGAGCCGCGATCCTGGCGAACTCCAGCACCGACCGCGAGTTCGCCGAGTGGTACCAGGACAACGTCTTCAACGACGACACCGACAAGGCCTCGTCCTGGGTCAAATGGATTGGGGACGGGTACTACACCCTGCCGACATTCGCCGTCCTCACGGCGATGTCGCTCTACCCGCACGACATCGCCTGTCTCGAGCCATTGGAAACGTGGGGCGAACGCAGTCTCCGCGCCACAGTGGTCGGTGTCTTGCCGCTGGTCTTCCTGCAGCGGGCGATCGGGACCGGGCGGCCTTCGATGGCCGAGGACAACGACCGCTGGGACTTCTGGAGTTACCCCAACGGGGTCAGTGGCCACACCTTCATGTCCGCCGTCCCCTTCATTACGGCCGCGAAAATGGTCGATGACCCGCTCCTAAAGGCGGCGCTCTACGTCGGATCGGGGCTGACCGGCTGGTCGCGCATTAACGACAACGATCACTACCTCTCGCAGGTCCTCATGGGCTGGTTCCTCGCCTACCTCTCCGTCGAGGCCGTCTTCGATACAGACGACCAGACCGCCCACTGGGAACTCGTTCCCATCCCCGCCCAGCACGGCCAGGGCGTCGGGCTGGAATACCGCTACTAGCGGCTCCGGTTGTCGCTTGGTGTTTGGCTGCGCCAGAGCAGAGCAGGGAAGAAGTCGACCGTGTCGGCGTCAGGTGAGGCTGACCTGGTCACGCGTCGGAGACGATCTTCTCAATCCACGGCGGGTTGGGAATGAGCGTTCTTCCCAAGGGGCGATTCTGGTGTCTCAAGCCCTGTCGTCTCTGGCGGACCGCCTCTCCACCGACCCCTGACAGGGTCGGCTCGCCTCTCTCTCCCCTCACTCGTCCACAGACGGTCGTCTCGCCACTTGCCTTTCCTTGGTGCCTTCGTGCCTTGGTGGTGAATCAACCCACCCTCATTTGTCCGCGCCTCACTCTGAAACTGGTGCTGGCTTGGCGGGAGCGGCCGGGACGTTGAAGTTGACCGTCTCGAAGCCGGCCCGGCGGCAGGTGTCGTACAGCGTGATCATCTCACCGGCGGGAACCTTGGGACCAATGTCGAGGACGACGGGGCTTTCCGGGGCGATTTCCGCGAGCTGTGACAGAACCGCTTCGAGAGCCGCGAACTGGTCGTAGGGCGTTGCGTTGAGGGTCATCACCGGGCGTCCGTTCGCACCCAGCGTCACGGCGATCCAGACCTCGTCCAGCAGGGCAGGGGCGGCCGCCTGGATCGCGCCCGGCGCTCCGTCCCCACCACCCAGGTCGGCTGGCAGTAGTGACTCGGACCGCCGCCCCGCCGAGGCACACAGGAAGAAGATCAGCAGCAGGAAGACGACGTCGATCATCGACGTCATCATGTTCTCGGTCAGGTCGGCCCGGGCATGGCTACTGGGGACGCGCATCGCGCACCTCCACTGGCTCCACCGCGAACCGCACCCTCGACAACCCGACGTCAGCACACTGCCGGAGCACCGGCGCGATCCGTTCAAACGGCGTGCTTTTGTCGGTGCGAATCACCAGCTCCAGACCGGCCGCACCGCCGGCAGCACCGACATTGCCCGCCAGCCATCCCGCCACATCCGTCGCGCTGCGGGGCCGTCCATTGATGCGATACGCTCCCGCCGCCGTGATCGTCAACGTCAGTCGACCTGGCAGCGGGGCACCATCGGCACGGGCCGTGGCTGCCGTCGCCAGGTTGACCGGATCCGTCTCATTCGACCGGGCCAGGTGACTCGCGGCGAGGAAGAAGATGATCAGGTTGAAGACGACATCGATCATCGGCGTGAGCGAGAACTTGACGCCCGGCCCCAGCGGTCGACCGGGCAGTTTCATTCGCCCGCCTCCGGTTCCTCGGGACGCCTGGGTTGGGGACGCGGCTCGGCCCGAACCTCACCACGCCCGTCCGACTTGGTCGCCTTGCGGCTTCCGATCGCCGTCGCCCGCTTGAAGTTCGAGAAGACGCGCTCGGCCGTGAGCGAGGTCTCGGCCACCAGCTCATCGGTTCGGTTTCTTAGCAGCGAATAGGCCGCGAGTGCGGGAATCGCCACACACAGCCCCTGGAGTGTCGTGACGAGCGCCTTGTAGATTCCGGGGGCGAGGTCCGAGGGCTGCGGATTGGCCCGCACCTCGAACTCCATGAACGCCAGGATCATCCCCCAGACGGTCCCGAGCAGTCCCAGCATCGGCGCAATCGTGCCGATCATCGTGAAGAACTCGAGCTTGCGATACAGCCGGGCCGCCTGCTGCTGGGAGCAGTCCTCCATCGCCTTTTCGACGGCGGCATACCCCAACTCCACCTCGGCCAGCCCCGCCCCCAGGACCGCCGCGAGGTAGCTCGGCCGCTGCTCGCAGGCGGTGACCGCCGCGCCAAATTGCCCCTGCCCAATCCGCTGATGCACCTCATTCGCCAACCCCCGCGGCGACAACGTGCCCGTCCGCACCGAGAGTACGTGTTCCAGCAGAAGCGCCACGAGCGCAATGCTCATCGCCACGATGATCCATCCAATCGTCCCGCCCGCCTCCAGCAGCTCCCACACATTGAGCCGCGACATGGCATCAATCACTGGTTCCTCAGCCGGTTCCGCGACCGGTTCAGCGCTGGGTTCCGCTGCCTGCGCGACGGGCTCTGTCTGTGTGGGTGTCCCCACTGGTTCTGGCGCTGGCTCTCGCGCGGGTTCCTGGGCTGGTTCTTGACGGGGCGGGCTGGCGGGGTTGACCGGTTGGGCCGCCACCCCAGACACGGCGACCAACAT
>JAIXZD010000333.1 GCA_027489895.1 Planctomycetaceae bacterium | reverse complement strand
GGAGGCGATCCTGTCGCAGAACCCGGGTGTCTGGTTCGAGCATGAGCCGCTGGGGTTTGCGTATCCCACGAATGGTTCGGGTCAGGTGACTGCGCCGGCGGCAGCGGTCGCTGTGTCGGTTGGTGTGCTGCCTGCGAGTGTGGTGAGCGCGACGTTGCCTGTTGGTTCCGATTCGTCGTCTTTGTTGTCCTCAAGCGTGGCGTCGCTGGTCGCGATTTCTGGGGCGAAGGTGGAGCCGGTGGCTGCGGTGGCTGTGACGACAGAACTTGTTGTCGTGGGCGCCGAACCGGGGCGTGGTTCCGTCACCGAAGACCCGGTGGACGATCTCTATGCGCGAGTGGGCGAGTTGGCTGATCTGCTGGAGGATGCGTGAGGTGCGCGCGGGAGGTTTTGATTGACCACCCAGCGCACGTCGCCCCGCACACTACGATTTCCACCGACCCCTGACAGGGTCGGCTCGCCCGCTGGAGGACGGACGTCTGGGGGCGATCCGTTGGGGTTTTGGTGGATGAGGGCGGGTGAGCGCTGGTGGGCAGTGCCCACCCTACGCCGGTTAGGTGGGTCTTAGGGCAGGGTGAAGCTGAGGTTTTGGCGGGCTTCGGCGGCGAGGGAGAGACCGGCGTCGCCTTCGCCCTGGTCGAGCTTGAGGAGGAGGAGGTTCTTGCCAGCCTTGAGCTTCACCGTGACTTTGTCCTGGCCGGGGGTGAGGGCGCGGGAGACGGCGTGGTCGTGGACTTTCTGGCCGTTGAGCCAGACCTGGAGGCCGTCATCGGAGCCGAGCGAGAGCGTGGCGTCCTGCTCGGCGTTGGATTGCAGGTTGACGGCGAAGTAGTAGACGACGCGGTCGGCGGGCTGCTTCCACTGGTCGGCGAGCTGCCGGAGGTTGACGACGGAGACGCCGTTTTGGGAGGTGGTCTGCACGGTGCGCCAGGCGTGCTCGACGTTGCCGACGCCCTTGTGCTTCTTCGAGAAGTCGATCGCTCCGGCGGCGGCTTCCGCCTCGGGGCCAAAGTCTTTGGCGCGCTGCATGTGGAACGCGCCGAGACCCCGGAACGAGGAGGCCTGCACTTCGGTCGCCTGCAGGCTGACCATGTAATCGAGCAGGTCGGCGGCGTCCTGAGCGGTGACGCTTTTCAGGACGAGTTCGGGCATCAGCGATTTGGTCTGTTTGGCCATCTCGGAGATGTTGTCGCGGGCGAGGCTGACGAACTGACCCTCGATCGTTTTGAGGACGACGCGGTCGGGCGTTTCATCGTGGAGGAAGCCGGCGAAGACCTTACCTTCGTCGGTCTCGACGACGTAGGGGTAGTACTCGGGGGCGATCCCCTTGCTGGGGTCCATGATCGCTTCGAGGAGCGCGGCCCGTTCAAACTTGCGGCCGACCTGGGAGAGGTCGGGGCCGATGTCACCGCCCTGGCCCTTCACGCGATGGCACTTCACGCAGGCGGCGGCTCCCGAGCGGAGGAAGACCTGTTCGCCGCGGACGATGTCGCCTTTGAGGGCGAGGATTTCCTCGGGCTTGAAGCCCTGGCCGAGGGTTTTGGGGCGCATTGATTCGGGGATGTATTTCTCGAAGAGGAGGCGGACGTTGACGTCCGGGTGTTCGATGGCGGCGGCGATGGCGCGGTCGCCCAGCGGCTGGTCGAGTTTTTTGGTGTCGAGCATGCGGAGGACGAAGACCGAGCCATCGCTCGACTGCATCATGCCGTCGACGATCTTCTGCTTGATCTCGGTGGGCTGGTCTTTCGAGACGAGCAGTTCACCCAGGGCCTGGGATTCCTTCTGGAGGATGAGGCCATTGAGCGCGGCGGTTTTTACGGGAGTGCTGGGGGAGGACATCAACCCGGCGAGCACTTTGCCCGAGCCTTCGAGGCCGAGGGTGCTGGCGGTGCCGATCGCGGCGACCTGGATGGCGGGGGGAGTGGATTGCGATTTCAGAAGGGCGAGGACGGGATCTTTGAGACTGGTGAGGCCCGTTTCGGCGATGACTGTGAGCGCCGACGTGGCGAGGCTGGGATCGGCGAGGGCGGCGGTGAGGCCCTTCAGC
Source organism: Planctomycetaceae bacterium (assembly GCA_027489895.1). GTDB lineage: Bacteria > Planctomycetota > Planctomycetia > Planctomycetales > Planctomycetaceae > JAIXZD01. The sequence goes on along the minus strand of JAIXZD010000333.1, from coordinate 12,038 downwards.
AGTGTCTCGTCGGTTTTGAGGGTGTTCCACGAGCCGCTCAAGTTGCGGCGGAGCGCATCGAGCACGAGTAGTTTCACTTCACTGGCCGCGGGTTGGGCGAGGATGGCGGCGAGGCTTTTGCCGGCATCGGCGGTGGTGACGGCGGAGAGGGCGGTCAGGAGTGCGGTGCGGGATTCGGCGGAGAGGTCGGTCGAGGTGAGTTTCGCGCTGAGGAAGTTGGTCGCATCTTCGGGTTTGAGCACGCGAACGATGGAGACGAGCCGGGGCGTGACGGGTCCGTCGGACTTCTCGACGACGCTGGCGAAGACTTCGCCCAGGCGGAGCTTGCTGGCGATGGCGAGGGTTTCGAGGAGGTAGCGGTCGCTGCCATCGTAACGCTGCCAGGCGGCGATGATCGCGGCGGTGGCGGGCTTGGATTCGATGCGACCAAGGCCGAGGAGGGCTTCTTTGAAGACTTCGCCGTCGGGATCGTTGACGGCGAGGAGGAGGTCTTGCTCGGCGTCGATGCCGTGTCGGCGGAGGATGCGGACGGCGAGGGCGCGGAAGGCGGGGTCGCTCGATTTGAGCTGGGCGCGGACGGCGGCGACACCTTGGCCGCCGATGCGGTCGAGGAGCCAGAGGGCACGGGCCTTGAGGTTGCGATCGTCACCCGCGACGAGTTTTTCGAGGGCGGGGATCGCCTTGTCGCCACTGGAGAGGAGGCGTTCGCGGGCGAGGAAGGTGGTGGCGTGGTTGGGGCTGCCGAGGGCGACGAGGGCGTCGGCATCCGTCGCGTAGGGACCGGGTTTTTCGGTGCGGGTGAGTGTCTTGGCTTTCGGGACCAGGCGGTAGATGCGGCCGCGTTCGGGGTCGTTGTAGGCGTGACCGCCGACGCCACCGTCGTACCAGTCGGTGATGTAGAGGGAGCCATCGGGGGCGACGCAGGGATCGACGGGGCGGAAGTAGTTGTCGGTCCCGGTGACGATGTTCTCCATGTCGGCCGAGTAACCGACGCCCGAGACGCGGGCGGGGCTGTAGCGGCGGATTTCGCGCGGTCCGGCGTCGCAGTGGATGATCTGGTTTTTGAACTTCGGGCCGAAGGCATCGCCTTCGTAGAAGGTCATGCCGCAGGGGGAGCCGAAGCCGGTGATGAGCGTGTAGGGGACGAAGCCGGGCTTGTCGGCCCGCCAGTGGTGAATGGGGTCGAAGCTGCCATCGGGGTTGCGGATGTTTTCGGGGCCACCGAACCAGCCGTAGTTGCCGCCTTCGAGAATCCAGCAGATGCGAACCGACTTGAGGCCATCGTTGTCGTTGTCGCTGCACCAGACGTTGCCGAAGGAATCGACGGCGAGTTCGACGGGGTTACGGAAGTTGATGGCGAAGTCTTCGAGCAGGGTGCCATCGGCCTCGCAGCGGATCATGGCGCCCCAGCGGAATTCGATCTTGCGTTGATCGGGGCCGGTGACGTTGTAGCCGGTGTCACCCTGGGTCATGTAGAGCTTGTGGTCGGGGCCGAAGACCTGGCTGTGAACGCCGTGGTCGTGGTTCTGTCCGCCGAAGCCGGTGAGGAGGGTGGTGCGGGGACCATCGGGCTTGAGGTCGCCGTCTTTGTCTTCGTAGACGTAGAGGTTGGGCGATTCGGGGACGTAGATTTTTGAACCGGCGACGCAGACGCCCATGGCGGCGTTGAGGTCGCTGGTGAAGACGGTGACCTTATCGGCGACGCCATCGCCGTTGGTGTCTTCGAGGACCTTGATCTTGTTGTTGGGCGGGTTGCTGACGTTGCGGCGGTAGTTGACGCCTTCGGTGACCCAGACACGGCCATAGGTGTCGACATCCATGGCGATCGGATTGACGATCATCGGCTCGCTGGCGAAGACCTTGAGGTCGAAGCCTGCGGGGGGAGTGAGCGTCTGAATCGACTCGGCCGGGGGTTTTTGGGCGAACGCGGGCTGGGGAGGCAGCGCGAGTGCGAGCAGAGCAGTGGACAGACCCAACGCAACGGTATAGCGACACAACATGCGGAGCACTCCCCGAGAGAACGGAGTGATGAATTCAGAGACGCGCTGGGCGATTGTGGATGAGTGGGGGAGGGAATTCAATCAGGGGGTTGGGCAGGTCGGAGGTGGGAGGCTCGATCACACGAAGACGCGAAGACACAAAGGAAAGGCAGGTTGAAGGGCTGGTCGAGTTGGCGGTGCGGTTTGGACCGGCGCCTGGGGCGGCTCCTTTTTCCTTTTTCCCTTTGCCTTCGCGCAGCGGTTATTGGCCTTCTTCGACGGCGATGTAGAAGCGGGTGCCTTCGGTTTCCTGGACGGCGCGGGCGAGGGCCTGGACCTGGCCGGTGGCGACGCGGCGTTCGGCGCGGATGATGAACTCGCGCCGGCCTTCGTCGCAGCGGGTTTTCACGAGGCGGCGGACGGCGTCGAGCGAGCCGGTGTCGCCCGTTTCGAACTCGACGACCGGTTCACCCCCGGCGGCCCCGTTGTCGTCCTGGCGGAGGATGAGCGCGGTCGCGGCACTGGTTTCCACACCCTGGCCTGCGGTGGCGAGGGGGAGGTCGACGGGGCGGGCGGTTTCCATCTTCGCGCCGACCATGAAGAAGATCAGGAGCAGGAACGTCACGTCGATCATGGGCGTGATGTCGAGGTCGGCCTCGGGCAGCTTCCGCTTCTTGATCAGCGGTTCTTCGGACTCGAGGTCCCAGAGAGATTGGCCGCGGAGGGACATGGGGGAGGTAAGGCAAAAGTCAAAAGGAAAAAGGAAAAAGTGAGGGTGTCAGGCGGGGCCTGACCTGATTTTTGGCCTGACCTTGATCGACAGGGGGACTACGGCTTTTTCGGGCGGCGGTCCCAGGCTTCGAGGAATCGGCCGAGGCCTTGCTGGACCTCGTCCTGGAGTTTGGAGATGCGGATGTTGATGGCGGACTGACAGACGACGAGCGGGATGGCGATGATCAGGCCGACGGCGGTGGTGATAAGAGCGAAGCTGATGTCGTTGGCGAGGAGGGAGGGGTCGCTGCCGCCCTTTTGCGTCTGGGCGATCTTGCCGAACGCGCTGATCATGCCGAGGACGGTGCCGAGAAGGCCGAGCATGGGGGCGGTTTTGACGACGGTGTTGATCCAGGAGAGGCGGTGGTCGAAGTCGGCGAGGACGTCGCGTTCGAACCGCTCGGCCAGCAGGCGGCGCAGGGCGGAGGCGGCGAGTTGCGGCTGGGCGAGGGCGAGCTGCATGAGCTGCGGGACGGCCTTGTGCCAGTAGGCGGGGGTATCGCAGGTGGCGGCGAGCTCGTCGACCTGGCCAGCGGCGAGGGCGTCTTCGGACTGGACGAAGAAGGCTTCGGCCGCGGATCGGTTGCGGAAGCGTTTTTTGCCGATGCGGGTGAACAGCACGAGGACGTGGTAGACGCCGACCAGGGCGACGAGGGCCTGGGCGGGATAGACCGAGTTGTTCGCGATGTCGATCGCGGTCTGGATATCCACGGATTCAACTCGCGACGGAATGGTGCGACAGCGGAGAAGACCTTCTGAAAGGATTGTGCCCCGTGGGAGGTGGTTTGCGAAGGGAGGCGGGGCGGATCGTTGGGCTTTCAGCTTCTTGAAACTGGGGACAGGGGAAACTGGCGACAGGGGTGTGAATTTGCGGTGCCATGCTTGCACCGGCTTGGCGGGGGACGCGTGGCAAGGTCGCTCGACGTTCCTGGTTGTCGAATTCCAGGAGATATGGCGTCGTGGTGAGTGCCAGGCCGCCTCAGGGTCGGCATGCTTGCCCCGAAGCGGTGCAAGCATGGCACGCAACCCCGCTGTTTTCTGGCGGTTCGTTGCGGACGGCGCGGCTTCCTGTCGCTGGCGCGACCCGACAACCAGCTTGTCGGGCCACCCGGTTTTTGCGTTCTTGACCGGTCGAACGTGGCGGTGGGTGCTGGCGATTTGGCAGGGCGGGGTGGGGGCGCTATGATCGGGTGCTTGTGAAGGGGTGTTGCGGCGGGAGTGCCGACCCTGGTCACGCGTCGACTCAGGTCCGAGGAGAAACCGGCCGTGCTAGTCCCGATGGAGCTGTCGCGGATCATTATCAGCGAGCTGGACGACCAGCAGGTCGTTTATCTGCGCGAGGTGGATGGGGCGCGGGCGTTCCCGATTCTGATCGGGATTTTCGAGGCGCACAGCATCAACCGGCATGTGAAGGGGGAGACGTCTCCCCGGCCGCTCACGCACGATCTGCTGCGGAATGTGATCGAGCAGATGGGGGGCGAGATTCAGGACATCCTGATCACGAATCTGGAAGACCACACGTATTACGCGACGGTCCGGATTCGGAAGGAGGGAGAGCTGATTGAGGTCGACAGTCGGCCGAGCGATGCGCTGGCGCTGGCGGTGCAGTTCAAGCCGCACTTGCCGATTTATGTTGATGATTCGGTGCTGGAGCAGGTGACGTAGGGCGCCTACCGGCGGGGGAACGCTCATCCTCCGGGCGCTAACGCTTCCGGCTCCCAGGAAGACGAGAGTCGCTCGGAACTCGGCGGGGACTCTGTCTCGGCACGAAATGTCGGTTGTGGTTGTTGTGCGCCGATTGCACTGCTGGTCGAGCCAGCAGTGGCACACAATCGATCGGGCCCGTGCTGTGTTGGTGTGCTCCGGCTTGCACTGGCGAAGCCATTGGCACACGCGTTTCGCACGGGGATCATGACCCGCAACTTCAGCGCGGCACACTCATTCAGAACGGCACGCTAGGGGTGGATCGGTTCGAGGCTGGTTGGGGCGCGGGTGACGAGGCTGCGCTCGACCAGTTCCTGGACGACGAGGTCGGGCCGTTCCTGTTCGATCAGTTCCGCGGCGAAATCGGCGTAGGCGACGGTTGTCACCGTGTGAAACCGTTCGCAGAAGTAGGGGAGCATCGGCAGGAAGAACGAGTCGTGCAGGACGACGGCCGTGCCCGAGTTGCAGGCGGCATTGGTGATGCGGCGGGTCTGTTGAATCGACCGTGGGCCGAGGGTGACGCGGAGCGCGTCGCGGTGGCGCGAGGTGACGCGGACGGTGTCGTCGGTGAGCGGTACGGGGCTATCGAGGAGGGTCGAGAGGTCGCCCCAGGCTTTGGTTCGGCTCGACTCGATCGCATAGTGGGCCGGTTCGTACGGACCACCGAATGTGGTACCCGCGAATTCGGGCCGGTCGAGCAGTTGCGAGCAGGCGACGAGTGCGCCCCAGGGGTTCCAGTGAGAATCGGTCTGGGCGTAGGTGGGGCGGATGCGGCTGGCCGAGCGCAGGGCATCGCGGGGGTCGACGACCAGGAGACCCTCAACCTCGCGCAGAGCGGTGAGGAGTTGATCGAGCCGGGTTGTGGAGGATGCCTGTGTGACCGACCGAGGGAGATGCGAGGGGTACACGGTCGATTTGTCGGGCGCGAACAAGACGACGTAGGGGATACCCCGGCTGGCCAGCCAGTCGCGTCGCGAACGAAAGGCGTCCACCCAGGCCTTCAACTCTTGCACGGTGAAGGGCGACGTCGCGCGATAGCTTTCGAGGGCGTTTTGACCACCGTAGAACAGCCAGCCCTGGTTGCCGACGACGACCTGCTGCCCGGCAGAGCCGGGGCGGGGGAGATCGAGCGCCTGGGGGGTCAGCCCCGCGATGCGGGCGGCGGCGAACGTCTGCTGCAGTTCGCGGCGAAAGCCCCAGCGGTCATTCCACCAGGCTTCGAACCCGGCCGGCCAGGCGGCCAGGCTGGTTGATCTGGGGACGGGAAGGGGTCCACGCCAGCGGAGTTCGAGAGTTGGGAATGGGGCGGGGGGACGGTTTTGCGTGGCCTCGATGGCGGCGCTGGTCAGCCCCAGCAGGGTCGCGACGCCGGGCAGGCAGACGAGGAGGCCGGTCACCACGAGCGTCCACACAGCCAAGCGCCGGGAGACGGTGTTTTTGGGGACTGACGGTGTCGACTGGGGAATCGGATGAGGGGAGGCGGCGAGCGGGGGCAGGGTCGCGTTGATTTCGTCGATCAGACCACGCGCGGGCCGGGATTCGGCCGCGGTCGCCGCGAGGTCCGGTTCGGAAGGTGCGAGACTGGTGGCCATGGTTTGACTGCGAAACGATGGGAAAACAGCGGTCAACCGGCGCGGCGCTGGGGCGCTGCACTGTCTGACGAGGGGATGTGGCGCGTGGAGTTGGGACCTGTTGGGATGGCGAGCGGCGACGAGAGCCGGGCCTGTTGCAGGGCGTGTCGACAGGCGGCGGAGAGGCTGCGACGCATGGAGGAGATTGCCCAGCGGTCGCGTCCCGACAGGTCGACGCCGTGGGCGAACAGCAGGGTGCGGCAGGCGCGGGGTGACCGTCTGGCCCAGACATCGATCCAGGCGGAGAGGAGTTGCCGATGGCTCGCGGGAACATGCGGGTCGCGCCCAAACCGCAGTGCCAGTTCGAGCGATTGCTTCAAGGCGCGACTCTGATTCGTGCGCCAGACCCGCAGGCTGTGGAGGGGACGGGTCAACTTTCTGATCCAGCGAGTGAGGCTCCAGCCGAGTCCGACGGTGTTGCCCGCATGCTGACGGTAGTCGATGAGAGGGTCTGTCAGGGGGAGTACCAAACCGGTTTGTGAGGCCACGAGAGCGAGCCACCAGTCATGCATTGCGACCCCTGTGGGAAGCGGCAAGGCCCGTTCGAGCAAGGCGCGATTCAAGACGAGCGTGCAGCCCGGATAGAGGTTCGACAGCAACAAGCGAGCTGGGAGTTGCGTGGGGATCGACGGGGAGGGGAGGGCGGGCGTGACGGTCTGCCCGAGGGGCGCGAGGTTGGCATCGACGAGAGTCGCGGCACACGTCGAGAGGAGCGGCGTCGCCTCGGCCAGATCGCTTTCAGTGGCTCGCAGCGATTGGATCTGCCGGGCCAGTTTCTCGGGATGCCAGCGGTCGTCCTGGTCGCAGCAGGCGACGTAGGCGGCGCCGCGGTGGAGGGCTTCCATTAAGAGGAGACCGAAGCCAGCGGCCGCACCGAGGTGCCCACGTGAATCGGTCAGTAGCTGGATTCGGGGATCGGCGGCGGCGCGGCGCTGCAGCTGGTCGAGGGTGCCGTCGCTGGAGCCATCGTCGCGCACGAGGAGCGTCCAGTCGTCGAACGTCTGTGCGGCGAGGCTGTCGAGCAGAGGCTCGAGGTAAGGCCCCGCGTTCCAGGTCGGCATGATGACAGCCAGAGGTGCGATTGGCCGGTCGTCTCGCTGGTCGGTAGGCACTCCCGATTCACTCCTTCCACGCGGTCTGACTTTGAAGGGGCGGACTGTACGCCCAGCGGCGGAATCAACTCAATGCCGGTTCGCGGGGACGGGGAGGGGCTTGGCGTGGTTCGGACGATCTTGTTGACCACCAAGGCACAAAGGCACCAAGGAATGGCAGAACGAGGCGGCGGAGGTGAGCTTTTGAAAACCCGAAGCGTGAGCGAGCACCCGGCGCAGGGCTTTCGCCAAATTGAATCTGGGGACAATGGCCTGAATTCGGGGTGCGATGGAACGCCGTTGACGATCTTCCACAAAGCACGGGAATAAGTGGGTGGCCCGACCAGCTAGTGGTCGGGTCGCGCAGCGACAGGAAGCCACACCTTCCGCACCCCACCACCAAAGATGACACGATTTCTGGCGATTCCCTCCAGTCGGGCCGGTTTCGAACAAAATCGGTCGTCGAGTTCCAGAAAACAGGCGGTCTTGGTGACTGCCGCGCCGTCCCTCAATTGGCATGCTTGCCCCGAAGCGGTGCAAGCATGGCACACCCCGCGAGCTGTCATGCCCGGTGTATCAGTGTGAACAAAGCGAAAGCCCTGCACCCGGCGTGGTTTGTCTATCCTCACCGGCGCTGTTCGCCTATACTGCCTGGTTTCGCGGTGTAGGCTGATTGTCAGCCGTACCTGTAGGTTTGATCAGGTCCAGAAGCAGGCTCGGCACACCGGGTGCGAGACGAGGTTTCCGTATGGCATCGCTGGCGAATCGGCGCGTCCTACCGGGGTTTCGGATGAGCGTCAGCTTTACGCTGATGTATCTCGCGGTGCTGATTGTTGTCCCGTTGTTCGCCGTGCTGTTGCGGGCATCGTCGATGACCACGGCCGACTTCGTCCGCGCCGTCTGGACGCCGCAAGCCCGCGCTGCCTACGCGCTGACTTTCGGAGCGTCTCTGATCGCCGCCGTCATCGATGTCGGGCTGGGGCTACTGCTCGCGTGGGTCCTCGTCCGGTATGACTTTCCCGGCAAACGCATCCTCGATTCGCTGATCGACCTCCCGTTCGCCTTGCCCACCGCGGTCGCGGGACTGGTCTATTCGTCGCTGTATGCCCCCAAGGGCTGGATGGGGCAGTTCCTCGTCCCCCTCGGCATTCACGCCGCCTATTCGCGACTCGCCGTCGTGGTCGTCCTCGTCTTTATCGGTTTGCCGTTCGTGGTGAGAGCGCTCGAGCCCGTCCTGGAATCACTCGACCCCGAACTCGAAGAGGCCGCCGCCTGCCTCGGGGCGTCCCGCTGGACAACCGTCTGGTGCGTGGTCATCCCCCATCTCTACCCCGCGATACTGACCGGGTTTGCGCTCACCCTCGCCCGAGGGATTGGCGAGTACGGCTCCGTCGTCTTCGTCTCCGGAAACAAGCCGTTTCAAACGGAGATCGCCCCCTATCTGATCGTCCAGAAGCTCGAAGCCTTCCAATACAAGGAGGCCACCGCGATCGCGACGGTATTGCTCGCGGCGTCGTTCGCGCTCCTGATCGTCATCAATTTCCTCGAGCGCCAGAGGGCCCGTCATGCCACCTGACGCCCGGCCCAAATCGACCGGCGGCGGTTCGCATGTCGCCAGCCGCCTGGCCCAGCAAGACCCCGCCTTCGTCCGCTGGCTGCTCATCCTCGCCTGTGTGGCCGTGATGGGGCTGCTGGTCGTGCTGCCGGTGGTGGCCGTTTTCGCCGAAGCGTTTCGCGAAGGCTTCGCCACCTATTGGGCCAATATCACCGAACCGGACACCATCCACTCGATCGGTCTGACCTTGTTCGTCGCCCCGATTGTGGTCGTCGTTAACGTCATCTTCGGACTCGCGGCCGCCTGGGCGATCTCGCGGTTTCAGTTCCGCGGGCGAACTATTCTGACGACGATGATCGACCTCCCCTTCGCAGTCTCGGCCGTCGTCGTGGGACTCGCGTTCATGCTGCTGTTTGGACAGCAGGGACTGCTCGGACCATGGCTGAAGTCGCTGGGAATCGAAGTCGCCTTCAATGTCACGGCGATCATCCTCGTGACGACGTTCGTGACGCTGCCCTTCGTCGCCCGGGAGCTGATCCCCGTGATGGAGGCGATTGGCTCTGACGAAGAGGTCGCGGCCGTCAGCCTGGGGGCCAACGGGTGGCAGATTTTCTGGCGGATCACTCTGCCGAATATCAAGTGGGGACTGCTGTATGGCGTAATCCTCTGCAACGCACGGGCGATGGGCGAGTACGGCGCGGCGGCCGTAGTTTCCGGGCGAATCGAAGGCAAGACGCAAACGATGCCGCTGCGGATCGAATACCTGGAACAGAGTTTCAATTCACCCGCGGCGTTCGCGGTTGCGTCGCTGCTGACGCTGCTGGCGATTGGCACGCTGGTGCTCAAGGTGTGGGTGGAGCGACTGACGCGGCAGGAGATTCAGGAGGCGGCGCGGGCGGCGGACACCGGTGGTGCCCACTGAGGGTTCGATGGTCCCACGGGAACGGGCTGATGCAGGCTTCGGTTCCCATCATGTCAGAGATGAATTCTCAGTCGATTGGTTTTCGGAGAGGGTCTCTCACTGGCAGAGCCAGTGGCACACGATCAGAACGTCCTTTCACAGGTCATCCATTTCCCGTTTTTCAATGGGCTGTTCCACCCGACAGTCCTGAGTCACAAGCGCGACGAACAGGTCCGGCGTGAGCATCAAGATCGACCACATTTCGAAACGGTTCGGCGGGTTTCAGGCGCTGGACGATGTCTGCCTGGAGGTGCCGACGGGATCGCTGCTGGCACTGCTGGGTCCCTCGGGGTCGGGCAAGACGACGCTGCTACGCATCATTGCCGGGCTGGAGACGGCTGATTCGGGCAAGATTCTGTACGACGAGATCGATGTCACGAACAAGCCGCCCCGGCAGCGCAATGTCGGGTTCGTGTTTCAGAGTTACGCGCTATTCCGGCATATGTCGGTGTATGAGAACGTGGCGTTCGGACTGAAGGTCCGCCGCAGTCCCAGGGCCGAGATTCGTCCGCGGGTGATGGACCTGCTGAAGATGGTGCGGCTGGACGGGCTGGAGAAAAGGATGCCGGGTCAGCTTTCCGGCGGTCAACGGCAACGCGTCGCGCTGGCGCGAGCGCTCGCGGTGAACCCCAAGATGCTGCTGCTGGATGAGCCGTTTGGCGCGCTCGATGCCAAGGTGCGGGTCGAGCTGCGGCAGTGGATTCGCAAGCTGCATGACGAGATTCACATCACGACGGTGTTTGTCACGCATGACCAGGAAGAGGCGTTTGAGGTGGCCGACCAGGTGGTCGTGATGAACAAGGGGAAGATCGAGCAGGCGGGGGCGCCGCAGGCGGTGTTCGACGCCCCGGCCACGCCGTTCGTGATGGACTTCCTGGGCAATGTGAACGTGTTTCAGGGCCGGGTCGAGGGCGGCAAGATTGTCCTCGGGGGGATGCAGCTGGCGTACTCGGGCAGTCATGTCGACGGGACGCAGGCGACGGGGTACATCCGTCCGCATGAACTGGATATCGACCATGTTGCTTCGGCCCGCAGCAGCCTCAAGGCGCGGGTGACGCAGGTCAATGCGGCCGGCAGCGTCGCGAAGATCCGCGTTGTGGCCGAAGAGTTTGGGCTGGCGCTGAACATCGACATCAGCCCGGACCGGTACGCGGAACTGCAGCTCAAGCGGGGCGACGAAGTCTACGTCAGCCCGAAGAACATCCGGGTGTTCTCGCCAGATGACTATGTGATTTGAACGGGTGAGGAGAACGGCGGGTGTCGCCCCCACCGACCCCTGACAGGGTCGGCTCGCCTGTTTTGCTTCCCGCAGCGCCGTGCCGGGCTACGTATCAGCAGTCGAGGTAGCGGGTGCGTTCCCAGGCGGAGACCTGGCGGGCGGCGTCGAGCCATTCGGCCTGTTTTAGCTTGAGGTAGGCTTTCGAGAAGGCCGGGCCGAGGCGTTCGCGGAGTGTGGCGTGCGATTCGAAGGCGCGAATCGCTTCGAGCAGGGTGGTGGGCAGAGGTTTGAGATCACCCGACGGGGCGACGTAGGCGTTGGTGTCCGAGCGCTGGCCGGGGGAGAGTTTGCGGGCGACGCCGTCCAAGCCCGCTTCCAGCACCGCGGCGGGCAGCAGGTAGGGGTTGGCCGAGCCATCGGAGAGACGTACTTCGAACCGACCGGCATCGGGAATGCGGATCATGTGGGTGCGGTTGTTCCCCGTGAAGCTGGCGGTGCTGGGCGACCACGTGGCCCCCGAAAGCGTCGTCCCGGCGTTCAAGCGGTGGTAGGAATTGAACGTCGGCGCGATCACCGCGCAGAGGGCGCTGGCGGCTTCGAGCACGCCACTCATGAACTGATAGGCCAGGGGGGAAAGGCCTTCGCCATCGGCTTTGTCGTAGAACAGATTGGCGTTCTGGGCCTTGTTCCAGAGTGAGAGATGAATGTGACAGCCGTTGCCCGTGAGCAGGGAGAACGGCTTGGGCATGAACGTCGCCCGCAGGCCATGCTTCTCAGCGAGACTGCGGACGAGGAACTTGAAGAAGGTGTGCCGGTCGGCCGTGGTCAGCGCGTCGGCGTACTTCCAGTTGATCTCGAACTGGCCGTTGGCGTCTTCGTGGTCGTTCTGGTACGGCTCCCAGCCCAGCGACCCGATTGCATCGCAGATCTCGGCGATGACGTCGTAGCGACGCATCAGGGCCGATTGGTCGTAACAGGGTTTCGACTGGGTATCGAACGAGTCACCCACGGCTTCTCCCGTGGGGTCAAGCAGGAAGAACTCGGGTTCGACGCCGGTGCGCAGTTCGTACCCCAGTTCGGCGGCGCGGGCCAGCGATTTTTTGAGGACGACGCGGGGGGCCTGGTCG
>JAIXZD010000359.1 GCA_027489895.1 Planctomycetaceae bacterium | reverse complement strand
CTCGACTCGATGGCCGCCCTCGTCGGGATGACGCTGGGCTTCCGCGTCCCGCTCGGCCGCGGGGCCATCTGCTCTGCCCAGGACGACACCGGCGAGTGGGAGATCACCCCGGCCTCGGAACTCGCCCTCGAACGTGGCCTCCACTGGCTGGCGCGGAACCAGGGCAACGAGGGGAATTGGGAATCGAACGACCTGGGGCTGGTCTCCCTTGGGGCGCTCGCCTTTCTCGCCGCAGGTCACACCCCCGATCGCGGCAAGTACGGTGCGGTCATCGCCCGGGCTCTCGACTACGTCCTGCGGAACGCCAAGCCGTCGGGGTTGCTCAACATCGCCAACGACCAGCGCGACATGTACAACCACGGCCTCGCGGCGTTCGTCCTCGGCCAGGCCCACGGCATGTCGACCGATGCCCGTATCTCCCCCGTGCTCGACCGGGCCCTCAAGCTGATCGCCTACACCCAGTGCGGGGATGGCGGGTGGGACTACAAGGCCCGGCGGCAGGACCGCGGACACGATCTCAGCCTGGCTGTCATGCAGGCCAAGGCCCTCCGCAGCGCCGTCGACAGCGGCCTTGAAGTCTCCCCCGAGGTGATCGACCTCGCCATCAAAAGTGTCCGCGAGCATTACCGCAGTGCCAGCGGTCGCCGCGGCGCGGGAGACGACCCGGCCCTACAGAGCGAACGCGGCCAGTTCACCTACAACGGCAACGAAGGCACGCCCGCGATGGCCGCCTGCGGCGTGGTCTGCCTCCAGGAGTTCGGCCAGTACGACGACTGGCGGATCGAAAAAAACATGGAGCTGCTCCGCGAAGAGGTCGCCCGCCTCAAGCCGCAGCGCCGCAGCTCGCAATGCCCGTTCGATGCCTACACGCTCTATTATATCGGGCAGGCGATCTATCAGGTGGGCGGCAACGACTGGGCCCAGATTTATCCCAAGCTGCGCGACGCCCTGATCGAAAACCAGGGTTTCGACGACAACAAGCCCGACCACGGCGGGTGGTGGCAAGACACCAAGCATGTCGGCGGCAAGCCCGGCCAGCTCTACGCCACCTCCGTCGGTTGCTTCATCCTTTCGATGCCCAACCGCTACCTACCCATTCTCCAGGAAGGCAAGATCGACAGCCTCACGTCGAAATACAAAAAACAGCCGTAGTGCTCTGTCACCGCAAGGAACAGGGGTAGCGGAAGTCGTGAGACTTCCGGCAAAGCGGGTTCGCGTTCGGGGGAAATCTCACGATTTCCGCGACATCGCTTCGCCGACCCAACCCCCGTTTCGAAGCGTGCCGCGACACGAGTGCTTCCCACGACCAATCAAACCGCTGCCCAAACCAGGTCAGGCATCAGCCTGACACCACCACTTTTGACTTTTTCCTTTTGACTTTTGACTTCCTCCAGCCCCTGTCCGCCTGATGTTGCGATTCTTTCCCGGGGCCGAATGGTTTGCGATCGGTGGCCTCGTTGCCGCCAGCGCCCCGGTCATCATCCACCTGCTCAACCGGCGGCGGTTCCGGACGATCGAATGGGCCGCGATGGACTTTCTGCGGCAGGCGCTGCGGCGCAATCGCAAGATTCTCAACCTCCGCGATATCCTGCTGCTCTGCCTGCGAACCGCCTGCCTCGCCCTGTTTGGCCTGGCGATGGCCCGGCCCTACTTCTCCGCGGGTGCCCCCACCACAGGGCTCCGCGAACCAGTCCACGCGGTCCTGCTTGTCGACAACAGTCTCAGCATGGGCTATTCGCGGATCGACGGCACCCTACTCGACGCGGCCCGCCGCGAAGCAGTGCGATTCATCGACGAACTTCCCACGGGCAGCCGCGTCACCGTCGTGCCGCTGTGCGGTTCGGCCCAGGCCACCAGCCGCGATGCCTATCGCAATCTCGACGATGCCCGCGACGCGGTGACCGGGCTGGAACTGGTCGACCGTTCCACGTCGCTGGCTCAGGCCATCGATCTCGCCCACACCGCTCTGGCCACCGCGCCCGATCTCACCGCGAAACGGTGTGTCCTCTTCAGCGATCAACAACAGGGAAACTGGCCCGCAACAGACCTCACGGAACTGTTTGCCTCGGTCCCCGATCTGCAACTGGTCAACCTCGCCGAACCGGGTGCCTCCAATAGTTGGATCGCCGGGTTTCGCCTGCTCGATGATCTGGCCGATGGAGAAACGCCGGCCCAACTGCTCGTGACCGTCCGCCACGCCGGTCCCGAACCGCGAACTGGAGTACCCGTCACGCTCACGATCGACGGCGTCGACGTGGCCAGCGAAACGATCGATCTCGAACCGGGCCAAACCCGCGAACTCAGGTTCACCCACACCTTCACCGCCGAAGCGGAAGCGGGGACCGTCGCCCTCGCCTCGGCCAAGGTCTCGCTCCCCACCGACCGGCTCGTGGAGGACAACGAGCGCTTCCTCGCGGTCCCCGTCGTCGCGGCTCTCCCGATTCTGTTTGTCGACCAGTACGGAGCCGAAGAAGGCCTTGCCCGCCAGCAGTACGGCGAAACGCTCCCCCTGCGAAGGTTGCTCGCCCCCGTCACCTCCCGCGCCGACTCGCTCAAACCCCTCGTTCAAATCAAGCATCTGACGATCGATCAGGTCACCCGCGATCTGCTCTCCACCGCGCGACTGGTGGTGATCGCCGGCGTCGAAGAGCCGGGCGACGCCGTCGAGCCGCTGGTCGAGTTCGTGCGGCAAGGCGGTCGGCTGATCCTCGCGGCCGGGGCGGGTTTCGACGCCGAGCGCTGGCAGTCGCAGGCCTGGCTCGATGGGGCCGGACTCTTGCCGCTGCCGCTGAAACCCGAACCGGTGGGCAGCCTGCCGGAAGAAACGGTGGGACAGATCGAGCCGCTGTTTTTCGATCCCCAGACGATGGTCGCCGACGAGTTCTTCGTCGACGAAGCCGCGCGGGCCGAACTGACCGACCTCTACCGCACACCGCTGTTTTTCCAGGCGATCGCCGTCGACGACGCCGAATCGACGCTCACACAGGTCGCCACGGAAGAGGCCCGCCGCGAACAGGACCATCAGACCGAACTCGCCACGATCGAAACTCGCCTTTCGGAACTGCTCGCCGCCCAGGCCCGTGGAACACTCGGCCAGGGTGAGCAGGCCGAACTCGAAACGCTCACCGCCCGCAAAAACCGACTCGCCGCCCGCTGGCTCGCCTGGTCGGTTCGCGACATCGAAACCCCAGGCCAGCCCGTTCAGGATCCAGCCCTCAGGCTGCGTCCGCGCATCCTGGCTCGGCTCACCGGTGGCGTCCCCGTGTTCGTGCAACGCCGCATCGGCCTCGGCGAAGTGCTCTGGTTCGGCAGCGGGCTGCAGTCCTCCTGGAATGATCTTGCCCGTACTCACGCGGTCCTACTCTTCGACCGCATCTTGCGGACCCGGCTCGCCGCGACGCTGCCCCAGCGCACGCTCGACACGCGGGCCGAGTTCACGCTCCCTCTCGCCTCCGCCGACCGACGGGCCGCACTCACCCTCACCCGCCCCTCGCGACTCGAAGAGACACTCGCCGTCGATGCCATTGGCCCCGACGAATTCGCTCTCACCCTTCGCAACCTGAATCAGCGTGGCCTCTATACCGTGAGCGCCCGGTCCCGTGGCGACCGCGATGCGGCCGAGTCCCTGCTGTGGGAAACGCGAATGGCCGTCAACGGCCCCGAATCGGAATCCGACCTGACACCCATCTCCGCTCGTGACGCCACCGCTCGGTTGGCCGGCACCTCGGCCGTCTGGCTCGAAGCCGGTGATCCGATCAGTCTCGAAGGCGCCAAAGTCTCGGGCCAAGACCTCTGGAAGTGGCTGATGCTGCTCGTGCTGGTCTGCCTGCTATTGGAACTGGCGGTCATCGCCGGGCCGGCCTGGCAGACGTGGCGCGACAGTCGTCGCCCGCTCGTGGAAGGCGGTGCCGCATGACGCTGCCCGCCTGGTTTGGCCGCTTCTTCGATCTCGACGGCCTGCAATCGATCGATGGCGTCGCTCTCTCCTTCGGAGCAGGCTGGGCACAGGTGTCGCCGTTCCTGGTGCTATTCGGCTCCGCCGCTCTCGCCCTGCTCGCTGTCTGGTTCTACCGCCGCATCCATCGCGACACCCCCCGCCCTGCTCGCCGGTTGCTGGCCGTGCTCCGCGCTGCGGTGCTCGTCCTCATCTTCCTGGCGCTGGCCGATCCAATCCTCGCCCTCAAAACGACCAGTCGCCCCAAGCCCTGGCTCTGGGTGCTGTTCGACGGCACCGAAAGCATGGCCCTCGCCGACCGCTACACCACCGAAGAAGTCGCGAGCCTGAAGGCCCTGCTGGGAGAGGTTCAGTCCCCTCCCGACGCAACGTCCAATCCCCGGCAACCCGCGCCGCCCCAGGGACAAGCGGCGACACCAGCCACCCTTGCATCCGACGACACCAGTGTCCCTCGTCAGTCGCTGGTCCGCGGCCTCGTCTCGAAATCGCAAGACAATCTCTTCGCCAAGCTCCGCGAGAAATACCGGCTCAAGGCCTACCTGCTCGACAAGGACGACGCGGTCCGCGACTTGGAATGGCCCGAAGAAGGCGACTTCTCCGGAGCCACTCTCGCCGAAAAGCTGACCACGACCGGCCAGGCAACGCCCCTGGGACGAACGCTCGAAGAGTTGTCGCTGCGGCATGCCTCCGGGCATCTCGCGGGGCTATTGGTCATCAGCGATTTCGACCACAACTCCGGCCCCTCGCCGATTGAATCCGTCCGCAAACTGGCCGTGCCCGTCTACACGCTTGGCGTGGGTGCGACCGCCGCTGTCGATCTTGCCATCGACCTGCAGGCCCCGCTCCTCATGAAGAAGGCCGAGCGTGCCAACCTCGTCGCCACCATCCGCCAGACAGGCCTCGAAGGCCAAACCGTCCGCGTCCGCCTGTCTGCCGAACGCCCAGGCGAGACGTCGGCCCAAACGACTGGCGAAGCCACGCCCGAGGCCGCAGGCGAATCCAACACGACCACCGCGGGCGAAACGATCGCCGAACGGACGGTCACTCTCACCAGCGGCGACCAGCCCCTCGAATTCCCCTACGTTCCCACCGAGACCGGCCGCTTCAACTTTGTCGCCCGTGTCGAAACGCTGCCGGGTGAACTCGTCACCCAGAACAACGTCGTCTCCCGCGAAGTAACCATCCGCGACGACTTTCTCCGCCTGCTGTTCGTCGAGTACGAGCCGACCTGGGAATGGCGGTTCATCAAGGAAGTCTTCCACCGCGACAAACTCGTCGGTCAGCGCGGCTTCCGGACCTTCCTCCGCTCGGCCGACCCCAACGTCCGCAAAAGCAACGAGCTGTTCGTCTCGACTCTCACACCCAAACGCGGCGATTTCTTCGCGACCGATGTCCTCTTTCTGGGCGACATGCCCGCCACCGCGCTCAGTCAGCGGTTCTGCGAAATGACCAAGGAGTTTGTGAGCAAATTCGGAGGCGGGCTGGTCATCATGGCCGGGCCGCGGTTTGGGCCAAGTCAGTTGGCTCAGACGGAACTCGCCGACATGCTGCCCGTGGTCGTCGATGGCGGCGGCCGCGTGCGCGACAGCAAATCGTTCTCCCCTCGCCTCACCACCGAGGCCGGCCAGTTCGACTTCATGAACCTCGGCGCGACCGACGCCGAGAATCGCAAAGCCTGGAACACGCTCGGGCAGTTGCCCTGGTACCAGCCTGTCGCCCGCCTGCATCCCCTCGCGACGCCGCTGCTCGTCCATCCCAGCGATACCTCCAGCGACGGCAAGTCACCTCAACCGCTCATCGCCATTCGCAAGTATGGACGGGGGGAAGTCGTGTTCATCGGCTTCAACGAGACCTGGCGCCTGCGCCGCAAGTATGGCGAGGCCTACTACCGCCAGTTCTGGGGCCAGATGATTCATCGCCTGG
>JAIXZD010000517.1 GCA_027489895.1 Planctomycetaceae bacterium | reverse complement strand
TTGTTGCTGTCATCACCGCCCGCCAGACATTTTGGGAAACCAGAGCATCGATCTGACCCCATCGTTTTCAAACAGAGTCGGCGGGGGAGCTAGACCGTTCCTCCGCTTCAAGGCAAGAGGAACACCGGCCCGCCAGGCCCGGAACTACGCGAGCCCGATTCAAAACCTTTTCTTTGACCACCAAGTCGCTAAGGCACCAAGGAGAGGCAAAACAAGGGCCGGTGGAGAGAGCAGTTCCCAGAGAGTGGACATTGGGTGATGTTCGGCGTTCTGAGAATGATGTCTTGCCGTTTATCCTGCGTGCTCTTTGCGTCCTGGTGGTCGACAAAAACGCCGCACGGCGTCTCGCACTCCCCGAAACGGTCTGCCGTCAACCGGGGTAGTCAATCAAGACACCGGCTCGCTACCGTTTTCAGACAGTGCGGATTGCATCAACGACAGTCGATGTCTGCTATGGTTGGTGGTGAGAAGCGCGGCGAACCGGCCAGATTGGCCCCGCCGACGATTCCCCGGCCCACTTCGCGAAAAGTTCCGTCCTGCACCGATTTTAATCGACCGGAACCCGCTTCTGTGGTGTTCTCGTTGCAAACAGACTGGTCCCCGCCCACTCAACCCCGCACCAAACGCCTACCCGTACCCCCGCAAGTCCTCCTTCCTCAAGTCCAACCTGCCGTTTCCGCATGCCCGATTACAGCTACATCGCGAGAACAGTTTCCGGTACGGAAGAACGGGGAATCCTCGCGGCCGGAACCGAACAGGAAGCGCTCGGGCTGCTCGCGGGGCGCTCGCTGTTTCCCACCCAGTTGGTCCCGGCGAAGACCGCCACTCAGGCAGGACTCGCGGGCAAACGGGTGAGCAGTCGGCTGCTGGCCAATATGTACTCCCAGTTGGGCGATCTGCTGCAATCAGGTGTGCCGCTGCTCCGCTCGCTCGACTTGCTCAAACAGCAGACCAACAGCCCCGCCTTGAAAGAGGTGCTGGCCGATATCCAGACGCAGGTGGGTGATGGGTCGCGGCTGGGCGATTCAATGCGCCGTCATCCCCGCGCCTTCAGTGAACTGGCCGTCAGCATGGTCCGCGCGGGGGAAGAGGGTGGCTTCCTCGAAGACTCGCTCTCCCGCGTGGCGACGTTCGTCGAGCATCAGGAAGACCTCAAGGGACGGGTGATCGGTGCTCTCGTCTACCCGCTGTTTCTCGCGGGCATGGGCCTGATCATCGTCACGGCGATTTTGATCTTTCTCGTTCCGCAGTTCGAGCCGATCTTTGAGCGCTTTCGCGAAGAGGGCACGCTTCCCTTGGCGACGATTGTGCTGCTGGCGATCAGCGATTTCGTGAAGGCGTATGGCATTTACGTCGCCGTGGCCGGTGTGGGGGTCTGGTTCTGGTTGCGTTCCTACCTCGCCACCGAGGCGGGGCGGTGGCGGTTCGATGCGATCCGCCTGCAGGCCTGGGGGCTGGGGCCGATCGTCCGCAGCCTGGCGATCTCGCGGTTCTGCCGCGTGTTGGGAACGTTGCTCACCAACGGCGTGCCGCTGCTCGCCTCGCTCCGCATCGCCAAGGACGCCACCGGCAACCGCCTGTTGAGCACCGCGATTGGCAACGCGGCCGACAATATCTCGGGAGGGAAGTCGCTGGCGCGGCCGCTCGTCGCCAGTGGCCAGTTTCCGCCGGATGTCATGGAAATGATCGCGGTCGGCGAAGAGGCGAATAACCTCGAAAAGGTGCTTCTGGGGATCGCCGACAAGCAGGAGAAACTGACCCAGCGGCGGGTCGACCTGTTCATTCGGCTGTTGGAACCGATGATGCTGCTCACCATGGCCGTGGTGATTCTGTTCATCGTGCTGGCCATCCTGCTGCCAGTCTTCCAAAGCTCCAGCGCGTTGAATTGAGAGACAGAGTTGTCAGCAGCAGGATGAATGACGGACGGTCTACACAACATCAGAGAGCGACCTCGCGTTCGAGGTCTTGTTTTTGTTCGGGAGACGGTGGAATGCAACGGGTGCATCGAATGGAACATCAGGTGGAACAGGTTCAACGCCAGCGGTTGAGCCAGGCGCGGGCCGCGCAGTCGAAAGGACGACGCGCGGGCTTTACGCTGCTCGAGGTGTTGCTGGTGCTGGCGATTCTCGGCGTGATCGCCGCGATGGTCGTCCCGCAACTGCTGGGACGGCAGAAGCAGGCCAATATCGACGCGTCGCGGTTCAGCATCGCCAGCCTCGAAAGTGCCCTCGATAACTACGCCGTCGACCATGATGGCGAGTACCCGCAGACCAATCCCGGTCTCGAAGTGCTGATCGTCCCCCAGCAGAACGACCCGAAATGGCGCGGCCCGTACCTCAAGAATTCCAATGACCTGCCCAAGGATGCCTGGGGCAATCCGTTCCAGTACGAGTACCCCGGCAAGAATCAGCGGGTGGGCGACAAGGCCGATATCTGGAGCTGGGGGCCCGACAAGACCAACGGCACGGCCGACGACATCAACAACTGGACCGTCAAACAATGACCAGCGGGCGGGCAGTGACCGGGTCGTCCCGACAGGGGATCACCCTGCTGGAGATTCTGCTCGTGCTGGGGCTGCTGGCCCTGGCCGCGGGACTCTCTCTGCCCGCCATCATGGGCTTTGTACGCGACAAGGCGCTCCGTTCGGGGGCCGATGCGGTCCGCTCGGCTTTGCAATCGACCCGCCTCCGCGCGATGGAGCGAGGGGAAGCCTATTCGTGGCGATTCGAGCCGGGCGGACGCTGGTTCGCGGCCGTCCCGCGTGACGCGGCCGGGGGCGGCGCCACGGCTGGTGCGGGAAGTGGCGCTCCGTCAGGGCAGGGGGCTGCCTCGAACGCGACGCAGGCGGCTCCCGGCGAGCGGGTCTGGGTGCTGCTGGGGGAACTGCCCGAAGGGGTCGCTTTTCCCCCCTCCGATGGCGCCGCGGGTGGTACGATCGACCTAAAACTGCTGGAAGGCCTGCCAGGGGTCGAGCGTCTGCGGCCCGAGACCGTCTGGTCCGCCCCCTGGACGTTCTCGGTCGATGGCTCGTCGAACGGTGGCGAGATCACCCTCACCAATGCCCGCTCACAAACGATTCGAATTTCGCTCCGCGCTCTGACGGGAACGGTCACCCTCAGCCCGATCGAAACCGCGGCCCCCAGGTAGGGTGGGCACTGCCCACTAATGCTCACCAACTGTCTACCAACATTCCACGTTTCTCCCGGCTTCAACCAACTCTGCCTGCCCCCAAAGCTGACTGCGCCCAATTCGAAATGTCCCCGCCTCCAAAGACTGATTCTTGATGACGACGGTTGGCGATCCAATTCGTTCTCGACGGGCCGCGCGGGTGAGCATTGGTGGGCAGTGCCCGCCCTACGGCTCCATCCGGTCGCGGACGGGGATGACGCTGCTGGAGGTGCTGCTCTCGCTCTCGATCCTGCTCCTGTCGTTCGCCGCCATTGGCCAGCTTTACGCCAACGGCGTGCGGGGTGCGCTCCGCGCCCGACTGCAAAGCGAAGCAATCCTCCGCTGCGAAGCCAAGCTCGCGGAAGTGGTCGCCGGGGCCGAGGCGTTTCAGCCCGTCTCCAAGGTTCCCTTCCCGGATGATGCCAACTGGACCTGGAGTCTCACGCTCACCCCGGCCGAGCAGGACCTGCTCTACGACGCCGAGCTGACCGTCGAGAAAGCCGGCACGGGTCTGTCGGGGGCGGTATTCGCCCTGAAGCGACTCATCCGCGAACCAGAGGTCTATTCGACCGATTCGTCGTCCACGAGCAGCGGGAGCGGATCATGACCAGCGCTCGTCCTCGCCCGTCCCGCACCGGCTTCACGCTGACGGAAGTGCTCGTCGCGCTGTCGCTCTCGCTGGTGGTGATGGGGGCGATCTACTCCGCGCTCGGCCTCCACTGGAAGTACAGCACGGCCGGTCGGGTCGATATCGAACGGATGCAACTCGTTCGCGCCGTCGCACTACGGATCGAACGCGATCTCCGCTCGACCCTGTTCGTCGCGCCACCAGCCACGGCCAGTTCGGATTCCGCCACGGGGACAGGGACCACGAGCGCAGCGGGTTCCTCGGCGACCGGCTCTGCCAGCGCCGCAGCAGGCTCCGCCGCCAGCGCCACGGGGACAGGCTCAGCCAATGGCTAGACCGCCGGCAGTTCCTCCAGTTCATCTGACACGGCCAGCACCGAACTCCCGGGGCTGTACGGGTCGGCCTCTCAATTGCTCATTCACGCCAGTCGCCCCGCAGGCGACCTCAACTACACAAGCCTCGCGATGGGCGCCTCGGTCTCCTCTCGACTAAGCGATACGCTCTCGATCGCCTGGTTCC
>JAIXZD010000271.1 GCA_027489895.1 Planctomycetaceae bacterium | reverse complement strand
GCTCGTACTGCCTTGTGAGCAGGTCAGAGGCCCGGCTGGCGAACTGGTCTCGTTGGGCACCGGCGAGTCGCTCGCGCAAGGTGCGCCTCGCGGCCAGACGCTCGCTGGCGAATTCGTCTTGGGCGAGGGCCAGTCCGCCGACGCCGAAGCCGGGTGTGGTCGGGTCGCCCTGCACGAGGCAGGGGTTGCACTGTTCGCCCATGCGGCCGCCGGTCTGGCCGGCAATCCGTTTGTCCTGCCCGACGAACTGGGAGTACCAGGGAAGCACGACGGAATGGGGCAGGCCGGGCCGAGGTTCTCCGTAGCGCTGGACGAGGGAAGCGATGGAGGGCCAGTCTTGCGGCGTGGCCTGGTCGGTGACGGGAGGGCCGAAGTAGGGGCGGCCCGAGTACATCTCACTGCAGGCCGGTCCATGGACGGGCATGCGGTGGGTCATCGAGCGGACGAGACAGAGCTTGTCGGTCTCGCGGGCGAGTTGAGGGAGATGCTCGCACAGGTCCAGCCCGGGCGTGGCCGTGGCGATGGGAGAGAACTCGCCGCGGATTTCGGCGGGGGCTTTGGGTTTGAGGTCCCAGAGATCGATGTGGCTGGGGCCGCCGAACAGGAAGATAAAGACGCAGGAGCGAGCGGGAGACGCAGTACCGGTTGGGGTCGCGGCTCGCAGCTCGGCTAGACGGGTTGAGGTGAGTCCCAGGCAGGTGAGCGCACCGGCGCGTACGGCGGTGCGCCGCGTCCACCCCGATTTGTGTCTCGACTGAGCTGGCATCCCGTCGCCCTTGGCTACAACCCAACTTGCGCTGCTTCAGGGTAACCGATCAATAGGGGTTGATGAACACTGTTTTAACACGAGATTTAGAGAGGGGTGGGAGGTCGGGAGGTGGAGGCTCGATTTACCACCAAGACACAAAGGCACAAAGGAAAGGCAGGTTTAAGGGCGGGTGAGGAGGCGGAGCGGTTTGGACCAGCGGTGTGTTACTGGGAGGTCTGGGAACCGTGAGTCTTGAGGGTTGGTGTTGTGTTTTGGGGTGGTGTGGGAGGAATACGGTTTCGTGGGGGGGTGACGTTGTCGGAGTTCCGGAGAGGAAATGACAGGCTGGAAGCCTATCCCACTTCTTTTCACATCCGCAGAGCGGTTCACGATGGTCCCTGCCGCAGGAAGGACAAAGTTGGCCCTTGAACCTGCCTTTCCTTTGTGTCTTTGAGTCTTTGTGTAAATGAGCCTGTGGGGGAAGACATGCGCGGCATCAGACTCTGTCTGGGTGGCCCGCTGAGAGTGGGTTACGACGAGCGCCACCTGGATTCGAGGGTTCGCGAGAGCCAGCCGAGCGGGATCGACATGAGGAGGTACAGGAGGGCGGTGGCCGCGCCGATTTCGAGGTACTTGAGGCTCGATTTGGCGAGGATCTGGTACTGCTTCGTCAACTCGATCACCGAGACCACGCTGACGAGGCTCGTGTCCTTGAACAGGGCGACGAAGTCGTTCGTGGAAGGCGGCAGGATCGTGCGGAGGGCCTGGGGGAGAATGATTCTGCGGAACGCGAGCGGCGCGGGCATGCCGAGGGATGCGGCCGCTTCCCACTGCCCGGCGGGAACGGAGGAGATTCCCCCCCGATAGATTTCTGCCTCGAAGGCGGCGTAGTTGAGCCCGAAGGCCAGGATGGAGGCGGTGATGGGGTCGAGCCGGAACCAGTTGCCCAGGCCCATGCTTTCGAAGGCATGGGGCAGTCCGAAGTAGATGAAGACGAGCAAGAGCAGGACGGGGATCCCGCGAAAAAACTCGACATAGGCGAGCGCCAGCCAGCGGACGGGCGTCGGCCCGTAGAGACGCAACAGGGCCACGCCCAGGCCGATGACGACGGCCAGCGCCATGCTTTTGAAGCTGACTTCGAGCGTCACCAGGGCGGCCTTGAGCAGCTCGGGGAAGTAGACCGAGGGGGTCCACAGGCGGGCCGACTCGGCGAGAATGTCGCTCGCTTTGTGCTCTTTCAGCGTGGTCTGGTCGTCGTTCCAGAGGGACCATTTTTCGTAGATCGTGCGGAGTTCTCCGGAATCAATCAGGCGAGCCAGGGCCGCGTTGAGGTCGTCGGCCAGCTTCGAGTCGTCGCGACGTACGGCGATGGCGTAGTCACCCCGCTCCACGCCCGGCCCGGCCAGCTTCAGTTTCGGGTTGGGGGCGGCCATGTATTGGGCGATCGGTCCATCGAGCAGCACGGCGCTGGTGCGACCGAGGGCAAGGTCTTCGTACGGTTCGGTCTGGTTGTCGTAAAGGCGTTTGGCGATGCCGCGTGCATCAAGCAGGCGATCGGCGGCCGTGTCGTCCATCGTCCCGACGACGACGCCTGCTAAACGGGAGCAATCGTCGAGCGATTGGATCTGCGTCTCGTCGGCCCGGACGACCAGTTGCTGGCGGTAGCGGTAGTAGGGCTGGGTGAACCGGACCTGGCGGAGTCGGTCGGGGGTCACTTCGAGTCCATTCATGGCGAAATCGAAATCGCCGCGTTCGAGCCCTTGCAGCAGGCTTTTGAAGTCGTACTGGACGAATTCGATGGGTCGACCGAGTTCCCGTGACAGGGCGTCGATCAATTCCACCTCGAACCCGATGTACTGGTCGGGATGTTCGGGCGACTTGAAGATGTAGGGGGCACCGCCCTCCGCGTCGGCCGCCCAGCGGAGTTGTTCGGCCGCGTGCGCGGGAGTCGCCATTAAGAGGACGAGGGCTCCCCATACCAGTCCCTGGCCTGCCAGTCGCCCTGCCATTACACCGTCTCCGTGTTCAAATGCTATCCGCCGGGGGAATCATGGCGATGGGCGACTGGGATTCACAAGTCCCTGATGTCCGTCCGGGGCCGATCGCAGGACGCGTGTGGGTCAAGGCCAGTTTGTCAAAGCTGCAAGGGGTTGGGAGCGGATTTTTGACAGGGTCGGGCAGCCCATGCGCG
Organism: Planctomycetaceae bacterium; assembly: GCA_027489895.1. Taxonomy (GTDB): domain Bacteria; phylum Planctomycetota; class Planctomycetia; order Planctomycetales; family Planctomycetaceae; genus JAIXZD01. The sequence goes on along the minus strand of JAIXZD010000271.1, from coordinate 8,924 downwards.
CTGTGCGCCTGATTGCGACTTGCCATTGAGCGCACAAATGACGACGCAAAATAATTCATGGTAGAGACTTAGGTCGATTCGTCCGATGCGGGGCCGACGCGAGTGTCGCGTTTCAGGGACATCCTGACCGGGCCGTGCCATCAAAACGAAACGATTGGCACGGTGTCTGCTAGAGAAGGGAACGTGGCTCAGGGAAATGGATGTGAGCCAGCAAAATCTCTCCCGGTCGGTTAATCAGCGGGATGCTGAGGCGATCGACAGGCTCCTGCGGTCGGCCAAGGCCAACGGAAGATCAACTTTCGCACGCAACACGAAACTCCAGAGGGGCTGGCAGGACAGAAATGGGGACGGTCTTCGGATCGGAACTGTTGCTGTAACTGTCAGAGTCGCTGTGATCGCACCGGGGAACCGGTAGATCAGACTCTGTGGAGACGGACGATGCGGGCGGTTCGGTGGGAATTCTCAACACTCCGACAGGGATCGCCGTCCCATGTCAAAAGTGCGTGGTAGAGTTCCCAGTCGTTCGGATTCGGACACCGGCCCCTTTTGAGGGGAGTGCCCACCCGGCGAATTGATCTTCCGACCGCAGGAGAGCAAATCGACCCGTCCGGTTCGCCAGGAACCGTTCGGTCCGCAGGAATTCGCCATGGGCTTTCTCAAGAAATTCTTCAAAAACGTCTTTCGCGACGGGCACCCGCACGCGGGTCCCTCGAGCTTTGAAAACCTCACCGAGCAACAGCTCGAAGCGCACATGCAGGTCGCTCGTTACGGCGACTACCTGCTGACGGATGCGATTCGACCCTCGTTCGATCTGCAGGTTGTGCCCACCGCCGGCTACCGTCACGACGTCTACCGCGACAAAGAGAACGGCGTCGATATTCCGGTGATCATGGCGTCGGCGTCCAAGGAAGAACTGCTCGATCTGTTCTTCGAACTGCTCGATCCGCTCGGTGACGAAGTCGATGTCGTGCTGGAAACGAGCCATCAGCGAGCCAATCGCGGCCATGATGACCTCTACCGCGAACACATCGACCTGCCGATTCTGAAAAGCTCGCTGTACGACTTTGAAGACCTGCTGCTGAACGATGGCTGCATGGGGATCGCCGTCCTCAACCCGGGCATCCCGCTGGAAGTGCAGTTCGACGAGCACAAGCTGCTGATGATGTACGGCCACGATCTGAACGACTTCGAGGCGATTCTCGATCGCAACGGGATCCCGCGGGTCGACAACCTGCGGTTCATCACCGAGGCCGAGCATGTCCATTCGTCGACCGATGAATTCGGAGAACGGTTTGAGGAGATGCGGTACCGGTTGGGCGTGGAGGCGTAGGGCTGGCGCGTCGATTGGTGGTTGGCTGCTTCAGAACGGGGCAAGTCAAAAGTCAAAAGTCAAAAGGCAAAAGTGAGGGCGTCAGGCGGGCCTGACCGGTTTTTTGGTGGACTGAGTTTGAGAGAGTGAGTTTGAGAGAGTGAGTTTGAGAGAGTGAGTTTGAGTGAGTGGGTGTGAGCGAATGAGACTGCTTGCGGAGGGCACGGCCCTTTGCGGGCCAGTTTGAGGGAGCGCGGGCGATCAGGGATGGTCTGGATGTTTTGTGACCATTCCTGATTGCCGTGAATTCGGACGGAATCTGGGAACCGGTGGGGTGGCGGGCCTGGGGCCTGCTGATCGAACTGGTTTTCGGGCCGCCGCGAAATCGCCGCGAGGCTGCCATGCCACGCTTGATCGCCATCGCGCTGGTGCTTGTTGTCTGCTCGGGCTGCGCGTCTATGGGCGGGCGTGGGGCGATGTTCCGTGGACAGGCTCCCGGTGCTGGTGCGCCGGCTTCGGTCGAGCCTGATCTCGGGGTGGGGACAGCGTCGCCAACTCCTGCCCCGGTGTTCGAAGGTTCGACGCCCAATTCGTCGGCGACTCCTCAAACGTTCGAGGAAGATGGTCCGACGCTGAGTGCCCCGGAAGCCCGGCGGCAGCGATTGCCCGCGCGGACCGCGCAACTGGAGGCCCCCCGGCCCAAGACGGCACGCCCGGCCGGTCCGGATCGCAGCATCACCAATGTCGCCTGGTCGAGCTATTTCCGCAGCACGGACCGACGTCCGATTGACACCGCGATTCTGGGGACGGGGCCGCAGCGGATTGCCATTCTGGCGAGCATGCATGGAGACCAGCCGCAGAGCGTGGCGCTGGTCGATCTCCTGGCCAAGCACCTCAAGGAGCATCCGGAACTTCTGGAGGGGCGGAGTATTCTGGTGATTCGGAATCCGAACCCCGATGGGCTGTTTGCGCGGACGCCTGGCAACTCGCGGGGGGTCGACCTGAATCGCAATTTCCCCGCGCCAAACTACAAGGCGGTGGTGGATGGGCTGGCTGGGGCGAACGCGGCCAGTGAAGTCGAGACGCGGACCATCATGCGGGTGCTTCTGGAATTCGAGCCGAAGCTGGTGGTCCATGTGCGGGACTACGCGCGGGGCAACTTCGTGAACGTGGAAGGCGAGGCGGTCTCGGCGGCGGAACGTCTGGCGGAAGCGGTTGATGGGCAGGTCTTGCGGGGCCTGGGGCAGAAGACCTCAGGTTCGCTGGAGGCGTATGCCGTTGCCAAGCTGAACAGTGCCAGTGTGACGGCGCTGCTGGGCGATGCAGGATCGCCCGAGTCGGCCTGGAAAGATTATGGACCTGGGCTGCTCGCGGTGCTGGCTGCGGCACCCGCGGCTGATCCGGCCCAGCCGGCGGCGACCACGGGGCCTGTGGGTGACGAACGAGCTACGGATGATTTTGAGCCCGACGTGTCTTCGGGCGAGTCACTTAAAGAAAGCGGTGGGCTGGTCGAGGACGACGAGCAGATCACCAGTCGGATGCGACCGCGTGCGCCGGCGATCCTGGAGGACGACGCCGACACGATCGAGCGGCCGCGGAAGGAAGGTCCGGTGCCCAGCCGTGGCTACTTCGAATTGCCCGACCCGGAGGAGTGAGCGGGTTCGCGAGGGAATCGCGCCAGTGCGGTTGGCATCAGGCGCCAACGAAACCCTGGCGAGCCGACCCTGTCAGGGGTTGGTGAATACCGATGCCCGAGAGATGGGTGGTGCCGCCCGGTTGATCTGTTTGGTGACGGCGCAGGTCGTCACTGAATCGTTCGTTGCCACCGACGCCTGACAGGGTCGGCTCATCGGACACTTTGAGCGGGTCGCATTGAGCGACTCCGGGCACTGACGCTTCCGGCTCTGTGCGATCACGGGCTTGTTCGTTCGCCAGCGTTACTCGGCGATGTCGGGGGCGGTCATCATGATCTTGCCGCTGCAGAACTTGCAGGAGACTTTGACGTCGACATACTTCTTGGAGAGCCGCAGCCGCTGCTTGCATTGAGGGCAGTCGCAGTAAAACCCTCGCGGACCGCTGACGTCGCTGGCGGGGTCGATCTTGAAGACACCTTTACAATGGTTGCAGGCGACGCCCTGTCCGATGTACTTCACGCCCACGCGCAGCTCGGTGTCGCAATGCGGGCAGAGGAGGTAACAGCCCACCGGCTTGATGACCTGGTAGCTGTCCAGTTCCTGAAGGGGGACGAATTCGGGAATCTCGACGCTGTCGGGATCCAGGTCGGTATTCAGCAGCGTCCGGCACTTGCGGCAGCGAACCATCTTCGCCGGCATATCTTCGCCACAGGTCGGACAGGCACCTCCTGGCCATGGCGGCATGACGACACCTTGTACTCGTGTGGGCGGGAGACCAATTCTCCCGCGTGATCTGTCGCGACGACCACAGTGCGTCGCCACCTTGCCAAGCCCTCTTTCGACCGGCAGGTCTGAACCCGATTGGTACAAACTCTCTGCACAATCTGCCCAAGGAGCATCGACCTGAAACCAGGAAGCGGTTCGAGCCAAAACCCCAGAACTGCAGGATGACGAGGAGAGGCGCGACGAGCAAGGCGAATCCGCATGTCGAGCGGACTTTGACGTGGTCTTCTAATCAGCAAGGATCGATCGCGACGCCCGTTCGTGGCGGCCAAGATCTGATTGAACTGGTCGTTTAATGAGTCCGCGAGGGATACTTCGGTCAGGAATTCAGGTCAGGCGGAACCCTGGACAGTTTCTGGCGTTTTTTTATGAACGGAATCCGAATTTCATCGCGAACCCTGAGCGCCAAGGACGTCGTACAAGACGCAGGCTCGCTACCGGCCGCGACTGGTGTAGGGCTCGCCGAACAGTCGGGTGGCGAGGGGCCCGCAGCGATCGGCGAGTTCTGGCCGGTTGATGGCGAGGATGCCAAGGCGTGAGGGGTCGAGGAACACGGTGGCGGGACTGACCGCCGGGGGGAGTTGTGCGGCTTCGGCAAGGAGTTGCCGGTCTGCGTGGGACAAGCCGTGCAATCGGGCCAGTTCACGGGCGAGGGCGGCCGGTGTCGTGGCATTGTCATGGTAGAGCTTGCGGGCATACTCGAAGGCGGACCAGCCGACGAGCAGCAACAGCAGACCCGTCCCGGCGGCCACGACGTAAGCCATATCGGGGCGCGATCCATGCAGGTATCTCGAGATGGCTTCGAACGGGTTTCCCGAGGCGAAGAGCGGCATCGTCAGGGTGGCTGAGACAGATGAGTTGACGAGCATCGGATCAGGTCCTTCCAGGCGGGATAGGCTTCCAGCCGATCGAGTTTCCAGGCGTTTCGTACGAGAAGTGACAGGCTGGAAGCCTGTCCCACGAAAACAGCCTCCGGGCGCTAACGCTTCCGGCTCCCCTGCGCGGTGCGTTGCCAGGGGCTGTTCAGGCAATCGACCCTGCGTGGGAAGCGGATTTCAACGAGAGCTCTTCTTGTAACGTCAAGGCCCGGCGCAGATCTTCGCGAATTCGGGGACTGGGGTCTTCCAAGGTCGATAACAGGGCGTCGCGAGCGCGTTGGCCGGGAACGTAGGCGAGCACTTCGACGGCCGTCCGGCGGACGAGCATATCGCTGTCCTGCAGCATGCGGAGCAGTCCATCGAGTGTCTCGCCGTGCAGCCCGAGGGCCAGGGCGCAGCGGGCGGCCCGGATCCGTTTGCGGCGGACCGGTTGGTCCATTTCGAGAATGAGTTTCTGGATCGCATCGGCGTCGATCTTGCACATCAGGCGACCAACGGCCATGCAGCGGGCGGGTTCGATCTCGGTGAAGATTTCCAGCACGCGGTGGAGGTCGAAGTCCTGAAGTTCCTTGCGGGCGACCTCGCGAACTTCCGCGAAGTCGCTGTCCAGCCGTTCGACGAGTAGTTCGAAACAGTTGGGAACGTCGCGGGCGCGGAGCTGACTGGTGGCCCAGGCCTGCACGCCCGGCTGTTCCGAGGTCAGGCTGTCGATCACGACATCCTGCACGCGGGAGTCTTCGAGTTCGCACAGGATTTCTGTGGCCGCGAGACGGCCCTCGGGGCTGCCATAACGGACAACCCATTCGAGAACAGCCAGTCGCGTATCAAGGGGCAGCCCGAGTGAAACGACGACTCGCACGAGAACGGTGTGAAGGTGGGGTGGAATGTGGTCGACGTGAAACCGGAACGGATCGAGCCAGTCGACCGCAGTGATGGCCTTGAGATTCTTCAACTGAACGGCAGTCAGCCGCCGGGGCCAGCAGCGCAGAACCGCGGCGAGGAACTCGGGATCGGACCGCCGGCAGAAGATCCGAACGGCCCAGGCCGCAGGGTAGTTCTCCTGCATCAAACGCATCAGGAGCGTCATGATGGCGGGGTTGCGGCTGTTCTGCAGTACGGACTGAACGACAACGGAAATCGGTCCGCGTGGATCGCTCAGGAGTGGCTTATGCGCCAGGTCGTGAGGATCGCCCAGAGCGAGCAGCCATTCGATGACATCAATCACGCCGTGGGCTTCATAGCGCCGTGCCGAGGCTTCCAGCGCGGTGACGACCGCATGCCTCGTCCGATTGACATCAATCATAGCGGGATGTGAGGCCGCGATCCGGGGGGGTGACAAGGCCGGATCGGCAGGCGCCAGCGCGGGGTCAACCGGCAGAGAGGCGTGGAGCGATTCCACCAAGGAACCGATCAGGTCGATCACCTGATCGCGGAGCAGACTGGGTGGCTGTTCCAGCAGCGAGAGCAGGAGCGGAATCTGATGGACATCGCGCGACCAGCGGATCACCTGCAAGGCATTGCGGCGGAGCGAATCGTCGCCATGCAGGATGGCCTGCCGGACCACCGCCGACAGACAGGTGATGTTGCGTTCCAGAATTCCCCGCATCTGCGGCGGGAAGGTGTGGCTGATCCGCAGAATCTCAAAGTTCGTTCGGGGAGTGTTTTTGAGCATCAGGGCCGAGAGCGCGGCCGAACGAATGGGCTCTTCTCCCCCTTTTACGGCGTGCAGCAGCACATCGGGGGCGGCAGGGTTGGAGGACCCTTCCAGCATTCGAATTGTGCGTTGCCACGGGGCGACCATGCAGGGGAGACCCTCAACCGGCTCCGCCGCAAACCATTCTCGACCCGTTCCTCCGGGGTAACCCACCGACGGTGGGCCGATCAGTCGAGGTTACCGCGAGTGTTTACCAGCGGACGCGCGACGACCTGACGAATCCTCTTTCGGTTGGCGACCGCAGTCGGCCGCAGTCGGGCTGAACCTGGCGATGAATCTGGTACGATCGCTATAGAGAGACCGTGAGACGAACTCGGTAAGATGGCTGTTTCTGGCCACTTCGTGGAAGGCTGTTGGTGGTCGGAGCAGTATGACGCAGTATCTGTTCGACCATGTCCGCGGGTACGGGGTCCTGTATGCTCCCGAACGCGATTTGCGGCCCATTGCGTTGGCTCCCCCGGAACTGGCTACCGCTGAATCGGGTAGCGGAGAGGCGACCAGTCTTGAAGCGGCCGACCCGTTTGCCCCGGGGGCGGAGCAGGAAACGCCTTCGGAAGTCTGGGCCGTGCGTCCGCCCGAGAGTGCGCGGGACAGTGCCGACTGGCGTCTGCGGGTAGTTCCCAACCGGTATCCGATTGTGACGTCTGCGGAGAGCGTCGAGTCGGCAGGTGCGGGGTGCGAGACGGAGTCGACACCCTCGGACACCGTGTGGGGGCGACATGAAGTGGTCATCGAATGCCGAAACGGCACGGGTGATCTGGCCGACTTTTCCGATGACGAGCTGGGGCTGGTCGTCGAGGCGTGGCGCGGGCGTCTGGCCACGTTTGCACAGGACTCTTCGTTACGGTGGGCGAGCCTGTTTCGAAACGCGGGGCTGCTGGCGGGGGCCTCGTTGCCTCATCCCCATTCCCAACTGATTGGGTTGTCGTTCGTGCCCCCCGCGGTTCAGTCGACCCGACGGGCGGCTGGGGTGTATCGGGCTGAACACGGTCGATGCCATCTGTGCGATGAGATCGAGGCGGCCGGGGAGCGATTGGTCGACACCAATGGCCTTTGGTCAGCGTGGTGTCCCGTTGTGAGTCGGGTTGCCGGTGAAATCCGGATTGCACCCAACCGACATGAGGCGTTCTTTCATCACATTGATGATGGAGATGTGGCTGCGTTCGCTGCGTTTCTGGGACGGCAGTTGCGCCGAGTGCGGCAACTCTTTTCACGCGACGGGACGGGTGGTCGAGCGGGCCACCCGTCGGACCTGGCCTACAACATCACCCTCAACGAAGCCCCGTTCCCGCGCGACAGTGATGCGGTCGATCGGGGGGCGATTGACCATTGGAGTCTGGAGATCCTGCCTCGGACGGGCGGAATCGCTGGGTTTGAGTTGGGGTCGCAGTTGTGGGTCAATCCGCTGCTGCCGGAGGTGGCTGCGCAACGGTTGCGGGTGGTGGGGTGAGGGCGTTGGTCTTGGGAACGCTCACGCGTTCCGCTACGAACACTGGGGAACGCTCACGCGTTCCGCTACGGACGGTGGGGCGGGGTTATAGCAGACCGGCGAGTTTCGTGGCTTTGTTCACGCGGTCGATCCCGAGGATGTAGGCGGCTGTGCGCATGGGGAGTTTCTGTTCGACCGAGAGACGCCAGACGGCGTCGAACGCGCGACTCATGCGGCGTTCGAGCTTGCCGCGGATCTCGTCCAGGTCCCAGTCGTACTGCTGGCGGTTCTGGACCCATTCGAAGTAGCTCACCGTGACGCCCCCCGCGTTGGCGAGAATATCGGGCACGACGATGATCCCTTTCTTCTGGAACAGTTCGTCGGCATCGGGATGAGTCGGACCGTTGGCGGCCTCGACGATGAACTTGGCCTGCACCTCGGCCGCGTTCGACTTTGTGAGGACGTTCCCGAGGGCCGCCGGGACGAGCACATCGACATTCAGCGAGAGCAATTCGTCGTTGGAGATGGCCCTGGCTCCGGGGAACCCAGTGATTCCACGGTTGCTGGCCTGATGGGTGAGGAGCTGGGGAATGTCGAGCCCCTGGGGGTTGAACAGGCCACCCGCGACATCGGAGACGGCGACGACCTTCGCCCCCGCCTCGTGGAAGAATCGCCCGGCGAACGACCCCACATTGCCAAACCCCTGCAGGGCGATGGTGGTTCCCTTCAGGTCGCGGCCCACTCGGGTCAACAGCTCGCGGGTGACAATCATGACGCCGCGGCCGGTCGCTTCCTCGCGGCCTTGCGAGCCGTGCAGTTCCAGCGGCTTCCCGGTGACGCAGGCGGGGCTGTAGCCGTGGTGCTTGCCGTACTGGTTGAAGAACCAGGCCATGACCTGGGCGTTGGTGCCCATGTCGGGAGCGGGGATGTCGAGGTCGGGGCCGATCATGTCGTGGATCTTGTCGACAAAGACGCGGGTGACCGCTTCGAGTTCGCGGACGGAAAGCGTCTTCGTGTCGACCGAGATGCCACCTTTGGCCCCGCCATAGGGAAGATCAAGGACGGCGGTCTTCCAGGTCATCAGTTGAGCCAGGGTCAGGACTTCGTCGGCATCGACTTCCGGGTGATAGCGCAGGCCCCCCTTGAACGGGCCGCGGGCGCAGTCGTGCTGAATGCG
>JAIXZD010000309.1 GCA_027489895.1 Planctomycetaceae bacterium | reverse complement strand
GGGTGCAGTATGTCGAACAGCCGATGCCGCGGGACCTGGCGGGTGCGGGGAAGCATCCGGTCCATGCGGCGGCGAAGATCAAGCCGATCGTGATTGATGAATCGCTGATCGAATACGACAGCCTGCCCGCGGCGCGGGAGCTGGGCTACTCGGGGATTGCACTCAAGGCGTGCAAGGGGCATAGCGAGACGCTGGTCCTCGCGGCGGCCGCCCAGAAGTTCAAGATGTTTTTGTGCGTGCAGGACCTGACCTGTCCCGGCTTTTCGTTCCTGCATTCGGCGAGCCTGGCGGCCCGGATTCCGGGGGTGGTGGCGATTGAAGGGAACGGCCGGCAGTATTGCCCGCGGGCGAATGCGATCTGGGCGAAAGAGGTTCCCGGCCTGTTCAAGGTAACCGACGGCACGGTGGAGACCGGGGTGCTGACGGGCGATGGGTTGGGGTTTTAGTGCGACGGGGGAACGCTCACGCGTTCCGCTACGACGTTGGGCGCTACGAGGGTTGGGACCATTCGAGGCCGAGCATGACGGAGTGGAGGCCGCTGCCGATTCCGAGGAGGGCGACTTTGTCGCCGGACTGGAGATGGCCTTGTTCGATGCCGATGGCGGCGGTCGAGGGGAGGGCGGCGGAGCCGGTGTTGCCGAGCCAGTCGACGGTGGCGAAGTCGATCTGGGGATCGAGGCAGAGGCGCTCGTAGAGCAGCTTGCGGTGGGCCTTGCCGACCTGATGGGTGAAGGCCTTGTTGACCTCTGCGTTGGTCCAGCCGAGTTCTGTCTGGAAGTCGGCCCAGGTCTCGGCCGCGAGGTTGACCCCCGCGTGCAAGAGCGCTTCGGAATCGGTCTGCATGCGGGGGCGGTCGTCGCCGTGCTGGGCCGCTTCGACCCCGCCTTCGCAGAGCGTGTGGGCGGAGGTATCGGAGCGGCAGACACCGCCGAGCAGGCGGTGTTTCGTACGTGACAGTCGAGAGTGAACGAGGGTGATCGCGGCGGAGGCGGAGCCAATCGTGAGGGAGGCGAAGGCGAGTTTGACATCCTGTCGGCTGGTGTCGGGATTGGCGAGCAGCGTGTCGATGGTCCCTTCGACGAGTCCGCGGCCGTCTTCGGTGCCGACGACAATTCCCGCGTCGATCTCACCCGATTCGATGAGCCGGGCGATCAGAAGGGTGCCGTTGAGCAGCCCCAGGCAGGCGTTGCTGACATCGAACACCATGCAGCGCTGGGGCAGCCCGGCGCGGGCGTGCACGGCACTGGCGGTGGCGGGTTCGAGTTGGTCGCGACAGACCGAGCCATGGATGAGGCAGCCAACGCGGGCGGGGTCGAGGCCGGTCTGCTTAAGCGCCTTCTGAACGGTGAGGCTGCTGATGTCGCCTGGGCGGGTGCCGCGGGGGAAGAAGCGCCGCTCGCGGATGCCGGTCATCAGTTCGAGGCGGCCTGCGGGGAGGCGCAGGCGGTCGTAGACGGGGGCGAGGCGGGCTTCGAGGTCGTCTGACGTGACGACTTCGTCCGGCAGAAGATGAGTGAAGCCTTCAACGCAGACGTGTTCAAACCGCATGGATGCACTCGGGGACCTTGGGGAAAACGGTATTTAACCACCAAGGCGGGGCGCGGGCTACTGGCCCGCGAAGGCAAAAGTCAAAAGGCAAAAGTCAAAAGTGGTCGAGCTTGGGGGGCGGTCGTTCCGTGGGACGGGAACGTGGACTGCTGCCCGAGAGGGATGGTCGGTGGGAGCAGAGGACGTCGAGTCACCGACCCCTGACAGGGTCGGCTCGCCTGAGTGGGTCGGCGGGAGTTCGTGAGTCAGGGGGTGGCTCGGGGGGTTTGGCCGCCCCAGCCGAGCTTGCGGTGGAGGGTGGCGTAGTAGCTTTGCCGGGGGAGCTTGGCCATGCGGAGGCCAGTGGGGGCTTTGCGCAGCTCGATTTTGAGGAGGCCCGCGAGGGGGCGACGGATCTGACCATCAATGACGAGCGTGGCGCCTTCGGGTGGCTCGGGGACGCGGAGCGAGAAGACGGCGCTGGCGTCTTCGACGATGGGCCGGTTCGTGAGCGTGTGGGGGCAGATCGGGGTGACGACGAACGCCTGGAGCGTCTGCCTCAGGATGGGGCCACCCGCGGCGAGGTTGTGGGCGGTGGAGCCGACGGGGGTTGAGATCATCAATCCGTCGGCGGAATAGGTGGTGACGTGCTCGCCGTTGATATCGAGTTCGATGTCGATCAGGCGCATCGCCCCGGCTGAGGAGACGACGAGTTCGTTCAGCCCGAGGTGCTCTTCCACGCTCGCGGCCGATTCGAGGCGGCAGGCGAACATGAGATGTTCGGTCACCTCGAATCGGCGAGCGACGATCTCGGCCCACTCGCGGACGAGATCAGCGGGTGACAGATCGGCGAGAAAGCCCAGCCGGCCCGCGTTGACGCCCAGGATGGGCAATTGTCTCAGGCCCATCTGGCGGCAGGTGCGCAGGATCGCCCCATCGCCCCCCACGACGACGACGAGGTCGGCTTCGTAGCGGCTGAAGTCGAGCGAGCGGTCATGGTCGGTTGCGACCCGGACGACGCCCGGTTGGTTCAGCGCACGATCCACCAGCGGCCAGACCTCGCACACGCGAGGTTGAGCGAGGTCGGCCACGATGATGAGACGAAGCTCGGACGCCATGAGGGATGCAGGTTAGAAGGCGGTCAACAGAAAGGGAGCCGAGGTGAATCGTTACCCGGCCCGCTGGGCGGCGAGTTCTTCCATGAACTTCTGCATCCGCTCGGCGGTTTCGTTGGCTTCCGGGGCCAGCCCTTCCAAAAGCAGCGTGCTGGCATGCAGCTGGCGGGCACAGTCGGTGACGAACTCCCGCTGGTCGGGCGACTCGGCCAGTTTGGCGAGGCGTCCGATGAAGGCCGACTTCGGATTGATTTCGAACGTCCGCTTGGAGAGTTCGAAGTCTTTCTGGGTCGACTTGAGCAGCAATTGGAGCTGGGGCGTCATCGCGCCTTTGGGACTGACCAGACAGCAGGGGCTGGTCGTCAGCCGCGAGGACGATTTCACCTCGGCCACCTTGTCGCCCAGGGCGTCGCGGAAGAGGCCCAACAGGCCGTCCAGTTCGGCTTCCGTGGCGGCGGCCGGCTGTTCGGGCTTGTCAGCGGAATCGACCACGGGCGGTTCGGCCTCGCTCGAATCGATCGAGACGATCGGCAGCTCGCCGAACTGGCGCAATTGCGAGAGCACCCATTCGTCGACGGGGTCGGTGAGCAGCAGCACCTCGATGTTCCGCTCGCGGTAGATGTCGAGGTGCGGGTTGCGGGCGAGCGTGGCGGCATCGGGTCCGCCCAGGAAGTAGATCTGCTTCTGGGCCTCGGGCATCCGCGACCGATAGGCCTCGAACGAGGTCGTGCCCGTGCTGGTGCCCGTCGTTGTTGTGGTGGAGGAGAACCGCAGCAGTTTGGCGATGCGTTCCTGATTGTCGTAATCGGAAGCGACACCGGTCCGCAGGATCGGCCCGAACTCGGCGTAGAACGTGTCGAACTTCGCCGCATCGGATTCAGCGATCGAGGCGAGGTGATCGAGCACCTTGCGGGTGAGCACGCGACGAATCTTGGGGACCATCGTGCTGTCTTGCAGCGTTTCGCGCGAGACGTTCAGCGGCAGGTCGGCCGAGTCGACCAGCCCGTAGACGAATCGCAGATAGTCGGGGCGCAGGTCGCGGTTGTTGTCCTGCACGAGGATGCGTTTGGCGCACAGATGCATGCCATGCTCGATCCGACCGAAGCCGAGCTTCTCGAAGTTGTCGGGCGGGCAGTAGAGGACCGCGTGCAGTTGGAGCGGCGTGTCGCTCGAAAAGTGGAGGTGCCAGAGCGGGTCGTCGGACCGGTGGGACAGGAACTGGAAGAACTGGGCGTACTGTTCGTCGGTCACCTGCGACTTTGGCTCGACCCAGATCGGCCGCTGCGTGTTGACCTGTTCGCCATCGACCTTGATGGGGAAGGGGACGAAGGTCGAGTACTGGCGGACGATCGACTGCAGCTTCCAGGGGAGCAGGAAGTTGTCAAACGACGACTCGTTGTCCTGCTTGAGGTGGAGGCGGATCGTCGTGCCCCGTTCGG
>JAIXZD010000155.1 GCA_027489895.1 Planctomycetaceae bacterium | reverse complement strand
CTCCCGTGGCACTAACCTCTACGCCACTTCACCTGCGTTTTGATCCAAACCTTGCGGCCCAAACCAAACCACAGCAGAAGCAGCCCTCTTGAGGCTCACTCCAACCGAATTGTCAAAGATCAGCCGCGACCGTCAAAAGTCGCGGGTCCGCCATTATGTCGGCGGCGAGAAGAATGTCAACGCTCGATCGTCAGTTTTTTTGACGATTGTCACATCAACAAGGCCCCTCGCGTTTCATGCTGATTTGAATCAGATGTTATCGCGGGCCAGACTGTTGTTTTCGACCAGACCCCCGGCGGGACTTGAATCCGTCGGCGCAATCTCGCCGCTTCCGATTTTCGGTGCGCTCGTTCCACGCTTCGACTGTATTGCGAGATCACTGCGGCGGTATCGGTTGGAGCGGCGTTGCGGGCGTCCCAGGTGGCGATGGCGAAGCCGTGGACGTTGGGGTCACTGTGGGCGACGCCCCCTCACTCCCCAGGGGCGGGGCTCCATTCCCATCTGCTGATAGCGGTAGCGGCGAACCTGGGAATGCGGGCAATCCGCTGTTCCCGGCGCCTGGCAAGCCAGGAATCGATTGAGCCACCTGCTTCATGAACTCCGGCGGCAAGGGCACCCAAATGCTCGTCGACCTGCCAATCGTAAACGGTTTGGCCGAGACGATGCTCTTCGCGAAATCGGCCTTGTCGCCCAGCATCACTCCCATGAGAGGATTGCTGAGTTGCGCCGCAGCGGTCGCCAGAGCCTCTTCCAGAGTCTTCGCGAACGCTTCCGCTTTCGCGTCATCCTCAGATAAAAACTGGACCGAAAACCGGCTCTCTTCCGGTTCCCCCTTGTTAATCAGCACGGGGCCGATGGCGACGGAAACACTGCGCACGTTCGTCTTCAGCGATTGCAGCAGTGGCATCATGGGATTGCCTGCCGCAAATGGCGAACTCTGCAGCTGGCTGATCGGCTCGGACAGCGGTGCCGTCATCATCGAGACCGACAGCAAGGTCGATCGAAGGTCCGGTTTGGGCGGTCTCGCCTCGCCGCGTTTCCATGCACCCAAGCAAGCCCGCATGGTCTGTTCCTGGGCGAACAGGATGGTGTTCTTCGCCCCCGCGCAGTAAATCACGTTGGCCTTTCCCGCCGGATCGCTGTAGCAAGGAATCCCCTCGATCACAGTCGGCGTCTGATTGGCGGGGAATACCGGCGGTTTCGAGAGGACCAGCTCGCCCCGCATCTGGTCACCCGGCGACGCACCTGGCTGAGGCGGGCCGGACGGGATGGGGATCACGATCCGCACGACCTCAACGTCGCGGATCTCCACTCCCAATTGTGCTTTGAGGTCGACGTTCGCCTTGTCGAAGTCAGGGCCTTGTCGCCATGCAGGAGGCAGGTCGGGTATCGCCAGAAGTCGCTGGGGCTCCAGTTGAATTGCCACCCCCAGATTCCCGGCAATGAAGTGGGCCGGGTCGACACTCGGGGCGAAGATCCCCTTCAGGGCATTGAAGACCGGTCCGCTGGCGAGGAATCCGCCAAAAATCAGGACGGCGACCCCCACCACGCCAACCAAGATCTTGGTCGGAAATTCGCCGCTGCCTGAATTCCCTTTCTTGCCACTCCGCTTTTTCCCTGGCGTCTGCCTGGACCGCGAACGGGAGGGGACGTAGCCACTCTGGTCGACTGGCGCGTCGCCTTCGTCCAGGTCCTCGTCGTCGCCGACATCGGGCTGCGACGATTCATCGGGAAGGTCCCAGGCATCGAGCTCTTCGTTTGCCGCGGGTTTCGGCACTTTGGGAGCAAACACGCGCTCGCACTTGGGGCACTTCAGCTTTTTGCCAGCCGCAGGGGCGGCCTTCAGTTTGAGCTTCGCGGAACAGCCGGGACAAACCGCCAGAAAAGGCGTCGACATGTGAACTCCCTGGGCACAAGACTTCGGACCGGGAATTTTTTTCTAGTAGAGTGGAAACACTGCTGCCCGTACAGGCTCGCCCAGCGTCGACATACTGAATTCGGAGGCTCTCGTGTGTGCGTGACGTGCCATGCTTGCACCGGCTTTGCGGGGCAAGCATGCCCGCGACGAACGACGCGCGCTGTCACCGATCACAAAGAGAGTCCGCGGTTTGGACGAGGGGCAAGTCGTCTCGCAGTTCGCATGCTTGCCCCGAAACGGTGCAAACATGGCACGCGATCTCATCCCCTCTCGTGCCAACACCGGAAAGATAAAGTCCCGACGCGTCGCGTGGTCGCTGGCCGCAGCTACCCGGCCGTCCAGAGTGCGGACGAAAGCCGGATCCGGCCCTCCAGCCCCTGCTCCGCCGCTTCACTGGCGAACGTGGGCCGCGTTCCCGTCGGGGCCAGTTCGGCGATCAACTGTCCGTCGGCCGTCTTGCCTTTCAGCTTCGAGACGAACAGGTCCGACAGCGTGTAGGTATTATCCACCAGGCCCGTCGCTTCGGTGATCCGGGTGATCCGCCGCGAGCCATCCTCGGCAAACCGCGAAAGCTGCACGATCAAGTGAATGGCCGAGGCGACCTGAGCCCGCGCGACATACACCGGCAGCTCGACTTCCGACATCAGCGACAGTGTCTCCAGGCGAATCAGCGCGTCGCGGGGCGTGCTGGCGTGGACCGTTGTCATGCTCCCCGCGTGCCCCGACAGCATCGACTGAATCATGTCGAGCGCCTCGCCCGACCGCACTTCCCCCACAACAATCCGGTCGGGACGCATCCGCAGCGAGGCGACAAACAGTTGCCGAATCGACAGCCCCCCCCGTCCCTGCGCATCCGCCTGCTGTGATTCCAGATAGACGCAGTGCGGCTGCACCAGCCTCAGTTCGGAACTGTCTTCAATGATCACGATCCGCTCTTCCGTGGGAATCGCCCTCGACAGCGCATTGAGGAGTGATGTCTTGCCGGTTCCCGTGCCCCCGGCAATCACGATGTTCTTGTGGAGGCGGACGCACAGTTCGAGAAACTCGCGGGCCGATTCCGAAAGGCTGCCCAGTCGCACCAGTTGGGGCAGGTCGAGTTTGTCCTTGGCAAACTTGCGGATCGTGAGCGACGTGCCGCGCCGGGCGCTGGGCGGAATGATGACATGAACGCGCGAGCCATCGGGCAGGCGAGCATCGAGCACGGGACGCTGCTCGTCGATCTGCCGCCCCACGAACTGAGCGATATTGTGGACCGCCGAGAGCAACGCATCGGCGTCGGCAAAGCGGGCGTCGGTCCGTTCCAGCTTGCCCCGGCGTTCGATGTAGACCTCGAATGGTCCGTTGACCATCACTTCGGTGACGCTGTCGTCCTCGAGGTAGGGACGGATCGGGGCCAGGAAGTAGCCGAGGCTCGCCTGAAAAATCGTTTCGCGGGACATGCGGCACGCTCGACCAAACGGGTTTCAACACGGGAGGCCTGGTCCGGGCTACCGACAACCGGTTCCGCCCCTGTGATCACGCCGTTCTCACACGTCAGGAACGCGATCGGCCTGCCAGAATCAACGGCAGGGCGGCCAGCATGACGCACGCCGTCTTCTCGCTTCATGAGATCATGACTCAGGTTTCGGCAATTCTTTGCAAGCTCGAACGAATCTCCCTGTAGGATAACCAATTGAGGATCGGATCGAGAGTTCGCGGGTGAATCAGGGAGGCCACGATGGATCTCGGAAACTTGCTGTCGCCGGAGTTTCGCCCGGTCGTCTTGCCGATCATTCTGGTGGCGGTGGGGTATGTCCTGGGGCGGATTGCCGGCGGAATCGTCGTGGCCCTGCTCCGGTTTCTGGGGCTGTACGAGTGGGGCCGGTTTCCCTGGCTGGAGCAACACCCCGTCGGCGGCTCTGGGCCTGGTGCAACGGCAGCGTCGTCGCCCGCACCTGTTGAAACGTTGCCACGCGACACTTCGGCTACCGGCGAGTCGGTGGCTAATGCACCCGGGGACCGACCGGCCGTCGTTCCCGCCAGCCCGCACGTCGCGCCCCGCACCAGTTCCGAGCCGGCGGACCACATGGTTTCCGCTGGCGAAGCGGCCGATTCGCCACGGCTGGAACGCCTAATTTCCGGGTTGGTCACGCTGGCGGGCGTGCTCGCCGGGGTCTGGTTCTCGGCCGACATCCTGCATTGGGAAGGCACTCGCGCTGCGCTGCAGCGAATGGGGACCGCTGCGCTGAGTGGTCTGGGAATTATCGCGATCACCGTCTGGATTGGCGAATTGCTGATCAAGCCGATCGTCCTGGCGGCCGTGCCCCAGGGGCTCCGCAATCGGCTCGATCGCGTGCTCGACAGTGCGTCTGGCGAATTGACCGTTTCGCAACTGGCGCAGTCCGCGCTGGCCTTGGCGTTGTACCTGGCGGTGATGTTGCTGGGGGCCCAGTTCGCGATGGAAGCTGGTGCCTGGCAGGGCGGGCAGGCCACGATCTCGACCTTGTGGAACCTGCTGGCGCTGTTCGGATCGGTCGCGGTGGTGTGGGGGCTGGCCTGGACGATGATTCAGGTGCTGGGGGCCGGCCGCGAAGAGGGAGATGCCTGGAGCCTGTCCCAGACGGCTGTGCTCGGCGTGGCTCTCCTGGTCAGTTTCTGTTTGCTGTCGGGACAGTTTGCCTGGGTGATCGGACCGGCCATTCTCGTCACGGCCGGGTTTGCGGCGTGGCCTCTCCGCTTGATGATCGAAGACCGCGCCGGCGGCTGGTATCTGCAGGCGAACCGCATTCGCGAGGTCTGGTACCGAGGGGAACTGCTGGAGCTGCGCGACATTCGTCCTTGCGCCACCGAAGTGGTCGACCTCTCGGGCAAGAGCTGGGTCCTGCCCAACCGCCTGCTGGTGAGTGCCGTCCAGAAGGGGCCGGCCGAATCGCCGCGCCGCGGTTTCACACCCCCTGCGCCGCCAGCCACGGGCGACGAGTTGACCCCGTTTGGTCGCCCGCCCGCGATCTCCGCGTCCAACCCCTCGGCCAGCAGCCCACATCCCGCCAGCAACCCGCTGCCAGGCGGGGAGATCCGGCCTCCGACGGCGCCTGCTCCGGCCGAGGCACCGATCTCTCTTCCGCTCCGGCCGGCGATCGAATGGAACGACACCGCCGACGGTTACTCCATCAGCGAGCCCAGAGCCTAGCGAGGCAACGCGCTGTGGCGAGCCGACTCTGTCAGGAGTCGGTGGAAATCGCCCAATGTGGCAAAGGCATTGAGATCCAGCGACTGCAGAATCGAGCACGACGAGGCGGTGATTCAATCTGTAGCCCGACGCGTCAGCGAGGGCGCACGTGGACCGGCATTCAACTCAGTGGGTGTACTCGGCATTTTCCGTGCCCTGCGGCGTTGGAATGCACTTCCACTCGCTGACGCGTCGGGCTGACGTCAAAAATCACACCCGCTACGGCATCTGGTGGGTGGTCGAGACCGGGGCGCTGGCGATATGCGGGGCCGGAATCTGAGGGACCGCGGCAAGGACGGAATCCGCCGTGGCCGCAGGCGTGGGTTTTCTCGCGTTCCCCATGGCAAAGTGTGGGCGGCGGATGGCAGCCTGCGGGCGATGGGGCAGGAAGGTGATGAGGTCGGCCGGGGTTTCTTTCTCGCCCACCGTGCAGGTGCCGCAGAAGATCGAAAACAGGTCGAGGAGCTCGTTGACCTGCAGCGACTGGGGGGTATCGGGCATGGCCCCCGTCGCGATGAGCGTCGCGAGAATGCCATCGGCCCGCGGCACCGCGAAACTGACTTCCCAGGTGGCCGCGTCATGCGAGGGCGTCGAGGTGTTCAGCCAGGTGAGGGCGGCCAACTCGCGGTGGGTGGCCAGGTCGACGGCGGTGTACTCGAGCGAGATGCCATGAATGCGAGCCAGGCGGTCGACGAGGTACTTCCACAACTGAACCTGCCGCTGTTCGGGGCAGTCGCTGAGGCGTGCGAGGAGGAACTGCACCTCCATCGAGACGGGGATCGAGCGGAGCAGTGAGACGCAGCCCTGAATGTGACGGGTGAGCAGTGCGATTTCCGCGAAGCCAAACACGCGGGCCCCGACAAGCAACGTGAGGACCGTCGCGCAGAGCAGGATCGCGAGGCCATCGTTCTGGAAGACCGTCGCGAGGACGGCCGAGGTCGCCATGGCGCTGCAGAGCAGGCTGATGGCGAGCAGCGTCTGTCGCGGCGTGAGTCCACGGTCGCGAAGAATATGGTGGATATGCTGACGGTCGCCTTGCCCAATGTGCCGGCCGTTCAGCTTCCGCCTCAGGATGGCCATCGAGGTGTCGAACATCGGGATGCTGAGCAGGACCAGCGGCACGGCGAGGGTCAGCCCCGCCGCCTTCTTGACGCTCGCTTCGACGGCCAGTGCTCCCACCAGAAACCCCAGCGGCAGACTGCCTGAGTCTCCGAGGAAAATCTTGGCGGGGGGCCAGTTGAACAGCAGAAATCCGGCCAGTGCCCCCGTGAGAATCGTGGCGAGGAACTGGACGCCGTACATCCCCTGGAGATAGGCGAGTACGCCGACGGCAATCGCGACAATCCCCGCGACGGAACTGGCCAGCCCATCCAGGCCATCGACAAGGTTGACGAAATTGGTGCAGGCGACGAGCCAGAGCAGCATGATCGGCCCGCCCCACATGGCGAGGTCGGCACTGTAGCCAAACACGTTGACAGCCGAGTTGTCGCGTCCCCAGGCCACATAGGGGAGGATGCACAGGGCCTGCAGGCCGAGCTTGAGACCGGCCTTCATTCCGTACTTGTCATCCCAGAGGCCGACGAGCATGAGGGCGCTCGCGGAGACAATCAGCATGAGGGTGAGATGCTCGAAGCGGGGGTCGGCCTCGATCGCATCGACACCAAGCCAGCGGCATTGGAGCAGCCCCAGGCCGAACGCGAGAATGACGGCGACGCCGCCCATGAGCGGAGTCGCTCGGCGGTGCAGTTTGCGAGTTTTATCGGGGAAATCGAGGATGCGCAACTTCCGCGCAGCGACGATCGCCAGTGCCGTGAAACAGGCACTCTCGACCATCGCCAGCGCGAAGATCATTCCGACAAACGCGATGCCGCTCATCCCTGCCGGCATGAAAGCCCATCCTGGACCGATGACGCGCGGCGAAACGTCGTGAGGCGCGGTGCGCGTCCACGAAGTTCGGCCGTGATAGTGTCGGGGTGGAGGAGTCGAGGGACGAAAAGCCGTCCCAAACCGGGGGGGAATCTACTCGGAGGGGCAAAACGTGCCTAGAGCGACTTGAGGCGTGAAATTGCGGGGTTTTCACGGGAGGCTTGACCACCAAGGCACGAAGGCACCAAGGAATGGTCGGGAGTGGGCCTTTGGCGAACCGACCCTGTCAGGGGGCGGTGGGGGCGGGGCGTGGGATAGGCTTCCAGCCTGTCATCTCCTCCCCAGAAAGCACCGAATCCCTGAAGCTCGACAGGCTGGAAGCCTATCCCACTAAAATCACCCCGACTTAGCGCAACAGGGACTCCAGCTCGGCGAGGGTGGAGACTGGGAGTTGACAAGTGCCGCGCTCGCAAACGTAGACGCGGCTGGTGGCGTCGCTCGACGCGCGGTTGGCAAGCAGGGGACGAACTGCGGGAGAGAGTTCCGCGTCGGTTTCCTGGGCGGTGCGACGGGCGAGCACCTTGTTGGGCGCGAAGCGACTGTGAATCGTCTGCAGCAGCGAACGGGCGTGGGCGGGATCGGTCCCTTCGGCGAGTGCGATTTCGACGGTCGGGCCAAGGTGGAAATCGAGCGCGATCAGGGCCTGGGCCGCGGCCGTGGGCATCCGCGACATAACGGGCGAAAGGAACGCCAGCGTCTCGACGCCTTTCTCTTCGAGATCGACGCGACTGGTCAGCCGGCCCAGGCGAATGAGCGCGGTGGCCGCGATGCTGTTGCCCGCCGGGGTCGACCCGTCGTAACTGTCTTTATTGCGGGCGACGAGTTCCTCGTGTGACCGGCCGGTGTAGAAAAAGCCGGGCTGGTCGGCATCGGAGAACTCGCGCAGAAGCACTTCGGCCAGGTCGATCGCCGCCTCGAGGTAACGGCTGTTCCAGGTGGCCTGGTAGAGATCGACCAGGCCCTCGATGAAACAGGCGTAGTCGTCGAGACAGCCATTGAAGCGGGCCTGGCCATCTTTGTAGGCGTGAAACAGGCGGCCGTCGGGGCGACGCATGCGGGCGAGAATGAAGTCCGCGGCGGCCGTGGCGGCGCGGGTGTACTCGTCGCCGCCAAGCACCTGCGTGGCGAGCGCCATCGCGGAGAGCATCATCCCGTTCCAGTTAACGAGAATCTTGTCATCACGACCGGGGTGCACACGCGACTCGCGGGCCTCGAACAGCGACTTTCTCGCGGCAGCGAGCGTGGCCCGCAGTTCATTCTCGTCGCGCCCCGCGATCCGCGCCAGCTCGGAAAAACTGCGGACCCGGTTGAGAATGTTGTGCCCTTCCCAGTTGCCGGGGGGGGTGACGTCGTAGGCTTTTTTGAACAGGCTAGCGAGCTCGGGGTCGCCCAGGACCTTGTCGATCTCGACGTCATACCAGACGAAGAACTTGCCTTCGTGGCCTTCGCTGTCGGCATCCTGCGTGGAGTAGAACCCACCCTCCTGGCTCGTCATTTCACGGAGGATGTAATCGAGCGATTCACGGACGACGGTCGCATACTCGCCATTGCCGGTGGCCTGAAACGCTTCGAGGTAGGCCGGGACGAGCAGGGCATTGTCGTAGAGCATTTTCTCGAAATGCGGGACAAGCCAGCGTTCGTCAGTCGAGTAGCGATGAAAGCCGCCGCCCAGATGATCGTAAAGACCACCTTCGGCCATGCGATCGAGCGTCAGACACGCCGTGGCGAGGGCTTCACCATCGCCAAATCGTTTCCAGCCCCGCAGCAGGACACGCAGGTCCATGGGGTGCGGGAACTTGGGGGCACCGCCGAAGCCGCCCCAGCGTTTGTCGGTGATTTCAATCATCCGCTGGACGGCACGGCGGATGAGTGTGTCCGTCAGCGGAGCGGGCTGTCCTTCGGGTTGGGCGATACGCTGCAGGTCGGCCGTGATCTCCTCGGCACCGGCCTGAACTTCGGTCCGGCGCTCGGTCCAGGCCTCCCAGACCCGTTCGAGGACGTGGGGAAAACCGGGCATGCCGCGAGAATTGCGGGGCGGCCAGTAGGTGCCGCCGAAGAATGGTTTGAGATCGGGTGTGAGGAACACGCTCATGGGCCAGCCGCCGTGGCCGGTCATCAACTGAACCGCGTTCATGTAGAGCTGGTCGAGATCGGGGCGTTCTTCGCGGTCGACCTTGATGTTGACGAAATGGTCGTTCATGAACGCGGCGATTTCCGCGTTCTCGAAGCTCTCGTGCTCCATGACATGGCACCAGTGGCAGGCGCTGTAGCCAACGGAGAGGAAGATCGGCCGATCCTCGGCCCGGGCACGGGCGAGTGCCTCTTCGCCCCACGGATACCAGTCCACCGGGTTGAAGGCATGTTGGAGGAGGTAAGGGCTGGTTTCGTTGAGCAGGCGATTCGCGCGACGCGGCGTTTCCCCGGCGAAGAGATCGGTCTGAGTCATGCGGGCAGAGATCAGGCTGGAGACTGGGGCGGGTTGTGAAGGAAAGAGTATAGCGAGCCGAACCCGTGGTGCGCCGAAGCCAGGGTGCCGAAACCATGAGCGTCTGGAAGCCAAGCTGTTCCGGGGCCCCTCGTGTGAGAACGACAACAGACTGTGGGACCGACAACAGAAATCGCCTCACGTCATCACCTCCGGGAATCTCGCTTCGAACTCCGCGGTTAACCTGACCTGCGCTGCTTGTTTTGCCTTTCCTTGGTGCCTTGGTGGTCAGCAAAAAGCCTCCGCAAAACGCAACGTCCGCCCTATCCCCGCCAAGTGGGTTTCACGCCGGTTGGTCTTGACCTGTTTGGCGGGAACGCATAACCCGCCCCGGTTATGGGCCGAAGTGGTCGCACGGACGCGTACTCAAAGGCTGATTGGGACCGGCAGATCCCTTGCCAGGAGGCAGGGAATTCGACCGGTTGATCCAGGGAAGGACCGCGAAATGTCGTCATCGCAGAGACCAGCCGCATCGCGCGGCTCGAATCGCGCGTCGCGGTTTCAAGCCCGTGGCATCCGGCCCTACTCGGCTCATCTGACGCGCAGGGCAAAGCTGCTGCGGCATTCGCTGCCACCGGGACTGGC
Organism: Planctomycetaceae bacterium; assembly: GCA_027489895.1. GTDB lineage: Bacteria > Planctomycetota > Planctomycetia > Planctomycetales > Planctomycetaceae > JAIXZD01. The sequence goes on along the minus strand of JAIXZD010000155.1, from coordinate 240 downwards.
CCTGCTCGGACCGCTGGGAATCCTCGCGATCGCCTGCTTTGTCGGGCTGGGCGTGGCGCAGGAATCGGTCCGCAGACGGGCTGGACAACCGGCAATCGCTCGATCACCCGTGGAACAGGTCTCCGCGGAAACCGAGGGGGAGCCGACAAGAGCTGCGGCCCCCGTCAAAGAGATTCCCGACGCAGCCCCCGGTCCAGACCGGAAACAGAGTCGCGCCTCGCGCAGCGCCGCGGCACCACG
>JAIXZD010000433.1 GCA_027489895.1 Planctomycetaceae bacterium | reverse complement strand
TGTCGCGTCTGAAACCCCGCGAGCGCCGCACTCGCCGGGTTGGTCCCATGGGCACTGTTCGGAAACTGGACCGTGGTGCGCTCTTCGCCGCGATCGCGAAAGTACGCCGCCGCCACCAACAGTGCCGCAAACTCGCCCTGGGCACCCGCCGCCGGTTGCAGGGAAACACCCGGCAGACCGGATATCTCGCCCAGGATCTGCTGCATTTCGAACAGCAGTTCCAGCATCCCCTGACTTCCGTCTTCGGTCTGGTTCGGGTGAACATCAACGATCCCCGCCAGCGAAGACAGCCGCTCGTGCCGCTTGGGGTTGTACTTCATCGTACAGCTTCCCAAGGGGTAGAAGTGCGTATCGACCGACATGTTGAGCGTCGACAGATTGACGAAGTGCCGGATCACCTCGCCCTCGGTCACCTCCGGCAGCGCCGGCCCCCGTTCCGACCTCAACCTCGCGGGAATCAACTCACCCAGGGGTCGCTCGGGCACGTCACAAACGGGCCACGTCGCCGCACGTCGGCCGGGACTCGAAAGGTCATAAATCAACTGGGTAGCCAGCGTGTTTCGCATGAGTCGTCGCCAATCCGCATGAAGGAAGACAGCGGGATTTTTTAGATGGGGCGCAGTCGCCAATTTCCAAGAGTCTTGTTGTGATCAGGTGCTCGTATCGATCCGGGGAGCCGGAAGCGTCAGCGCCCGGTGGTCATGACGATTCCCGCCATCAATCCACCCCGCGAAACGCCGCCACCAGCGCATCGAGTTCCACCCGCGTTCGCTTCTCGGTGACCGCCACCAACAGACCCGCCCCCTCCGCGGTATCGCCCGCTAGCGTCATCCGCGCCAATCGTGGCCCCACATCGAATCCAGCCGACCGCAGTCGCGCGAGCTTCGCCGCCACATCCCCCTCGACCCGCAGCGCAAACTCCTTGAAGAACGGCTGGTCATACGCCAACTGCACGCCTGGCACCGTGACCAACTGATCCGCCAGATAATGCGCCTTCTGACAGCACAGCTCCGCGAGTTCTCGTAAACCCTGTAGCCCCAGCAGCGACAGGTACACCGTCGCCCGCACCGCCATCAGCCCCTGGTTTGTGCAGATGTTGCTCGTCGCCTTGTCGCGACGGATATGTTGCTCGCGCGCCTGCAGATTCAACGAGAAACACTTCCGGCCATTCCGGTCCAGCGTCTCACCAATCAGACGTCCCGGCATCTTCCGCACGAACTCGCTGCGACAGGCAAACAGCCCAAGGAACGGGCCGCCAAACTGCAACGGAATGCCCAGCCCCTGACCCTCGGCCACGGCAATATCGGCCCCATAATCACCCGGTCGAGCCAGCACGCCAGTACTCAACGGGTCAAACGAGACCACCGCCAGCGCCCCCTGCGCATGAGCCAGCTCCACCAGCGCTCGCCCCTCTTCCAGACAGCCGAAATAGTTCGGCGTCTGAAACACGAGACAAGTCGTCGTGTCGTCGATCGCGGCCGCTACGCGGTCCAGATCAGCCACTCCGCCCGGTGTGGGAATCGTCACAAGCTCGGTGCGCGACGTATTGAGGTACGTCTCCAGCACCTGCCGATATTCGGGATGGACCGACCCCAGCACCACGACCTTGCCAAATCGATCATTGATCCGCTGCGACATGAACACCGCTTCGGAGAGACCAGTCCCGCCCTCGTAAAGGCTCGCGTTCGCGACATCCAGCCCCGCCAGTTCACAGACCATCGTCTGAAACTCGAAGAACGTCTGCAGGCTGCCCTGGCTCGCCTCCGCCTGATACGGCGTGTAGGCCGTGTAGAACTCACTCCGTCCCGCCACGGCATCAACTGCCGACGGTATGAAGTGGTCATACGCGCCACCACCCAGAAAACAGACTCGCTCCCGTCCGGTGACGTTCTTGCGGGCGAGCGCGGTCATCCGCGCTTCGAGTTCCAGCTCGCTCAAGGCCGGGGGCAGATTCAGCAGGCGATCGAGTCGCAACTCAGCCGGGATGCCATCGAACAGCGATTCGATCGAGGGCACGCCAATTGTTGACAGCATCTCCCGCTCTTCAGCGGGCGTTGTGTAGAGATAAGCCACGGCAGACCTTTCGCGCCGATCTCCATGCTCCGCGCCAGACACGACGGTCCGACCGTAAACACGGGAATCACAAGCGAGCTGGGTTGTCAGAGAACGAGTATTCACTCCCGCGGGAGCAAACACGCCGCGGGGAGTTTAGGAGTCACCCTGCCGGTCGCCTAGACCAGCGAACCAATTTTCACGTCGAACGTGCGATCGCCACTATCCGTTGGACCATCACGCCCCAGGGAGCCGGAAGCGTCAGCGCCCGGAGGAACTCACACCCCTAGCACCTTGAACCGAGACTGCCCCCAGAACCGAACGCACCATCTCGCCCGCCCCCAAAGAGCAAAACCCGTAGCGGAACGCGTGAGCGTTCCAAAGAGCCGCGCCGACACCCTTCCGCATCCACCACAGCCCACGACCTCACTTCGACCGCGGGGCAATCGGCTTCTCCGCCAGTTCCACCAACTGGCGAAAGTCGATGTCATGCCGCAGGCTGTCGAAATCATGCTCGTCCGGAATCAGCCGCGCGTACGAGGCATCCACCCGCAACGCCCGGCCCAGCCACGAGAGCGCATCGTTCTTGCGGCCCGCCAGGGCGAGGTAACAGGCGAGGTTGTACAGCACCAGCGCCGTCTTGGGTGACACCTGGTACGCCTTCTCCGTCACCTCAATCGCCCGGTCCAGCCGTCCAACCCGCTTAAAGCACCACGCCTGGGCCAACAGCAGGTCGATGTTCTTCCCATTGATTGCGGCCGCGACATCAAAGGCTTCAATCGCCTCGTCGTGGCGATCCAACTGACGCAGGGCCATCCCGCGCAGAAAACTGACCATATAGGCCGCTTCCTGCGGGTCGGGGACGGCGTCCAACTCAGCCAGCGCCTGCGCGGGCAGGTCCAAGGTCAAGTACCCTTCAGCAGCGGCGATGCGTTTCTCGCGACGTTGGCGACTGTTCACGGCAGAACCTTACAGTTTTCGGGAGCGCGTCGGATTATGCCTCCCGCGCGGCCATCCGTCACGTCGGAATCCAGTCGAGTTCCCGAGGAACGTCTGCTTCCTCCCTCTCCCTCCGCAACTCACGCCGCTCCACCTGCTCGTCCTTGCGAGCCGGAAGCGTGAGCGCCCGGAGGCCCCGCCACTCGCGACCTTGAACTCGAACCGCTCCACGCGGGATACTCTCGTCTGGTAGACGTCGAGTCCTGCGTCTCCACTCTAGATTCGAGCCCCGCAGTCGTGTTCTCCACAGGTTTCCTATGCTGACGTTTCTGGAGCGCTGGCTCGGTCCCGAAACGGCAGCCTGGCTGGGTCGCTGGCTGACTCGGCCCGAAATCCGCTTCCACTATCCCGAGTTGCTGCTGCTCGCCCTGCCCGTTGGCTGGGCCTATTGGCGCTGGGGGCGGACCTCGGGAATCACCGGAGCCGTCCGCATCCTGTCGCTTCTTCTGCTGCTGCTCGCTGCCACCGGGCCAACCCTGAATCTCGGGGGTGAAGGCCTTGATCTCGTCGTCGTCGTCGACCGCTCCCGCTCACTTCCCGAGGGCAGCGAGACTCGAATTAAAGAGCTGATCACCACGCTGGAAACCGGCCGCTCCCGTGGCGACCGCCTTGGAATCATCACGTTCGGCAGCACTGCCCAGACCGAACAAGTCCTGGCGCAAGCGTCGGCCCTCGACGGCTACCGCAAAGAAATTCTTCCCGACGGCAGCGACCTCGCCGCCGCCGTCGATCAGGCGCTCGACCTCGTCAAGGATGGTGTCCGCCCTGCTCGCGTGCTCGTCTTCTCCGACGGCGAAGCCAACGGTCGCGACGCCCAATCCGCCGCCCGCCGCGCCCGCGACCTGGGCGTCCCTCTCGATTTCCGCGAGTTTCCGCGCTTGCGAGAGGGCGATGTCGCTGTCGAGTCGCTGCAACTGCCCGATCTCATCGCCCCGCGCGAGCCGTTCCAGTACTCCGTCTACCTCCAGGCCGACAAGGCCACCACCGCGAAGGTCACGGTCCTGAGGAATGGCCAGGCCATCTCCACCACCGAGCGCGACCTCACCCTGGGCCGCAATCGACTCGTGTTTCGTGACCTGCTCGAACAGGGCGGTCTCGCCAACTACGAAGTCCGCGTCGAGGTCGCCGGCGATCCCCTCGTCGAAAACAATCGCGGCACCGCGGTGACCAAAGTCGAAGCCGGCCCAAGGTTGCTCGTGCTGAACAAAGATGGTGCCGAGGACAATTTCGTGCGGGCGCTGCGGGCCGGACGTATTCCCGTCGATGTCGCCTCGGTGAACACGTTTCCCCTCAGTCGTGACAGCCTCGACCGCTTTCGCGCGGTCGTCCTCGAAAACGTCCCCGCCGGCCCCTTGGGGCGCCTCAAGATGGAACGGCTGGCCCAGTTCGTGGAAGACCTGGGCGGCGGACTCTGGGTGACCGGCGGCCCGAAAAGTTTCGGGACCGGAGGCTACTTCAACAGCCCGCTCGACGAGCTGCTGCCCGTCTCAATGGAGATGCGCCAGGAGCACCGCAAAACACGCATCGCCCTCGCCATCGCGCTCGACCGCTCGGGCAGCATGGCCGTTCCCGTTTCCGGCAGTAAAGTGAAGATGGACCTCGCCAATCTCGGCACGGCCGAGTGCATTCGCCTGCTCTCCCCGGGCGATGCCGTGGCCGTCATCGCGGTCGACAGTTCCCCCCACATCATTCAGCCCCTGACCGATGTCGACGATGTCACCTCGATCGTCGACAAGGCCCTGCGCATCGAATCGATGGGGGGCGGCATCTTCGTTTACGAAGCGCTCGTCGCCGCAGGCAAAGAGCTAGCCAATGCAGAGCAGGCGACCAAGCACATCATTCTGTTCTCAGACGCTAACGACAGCGAGGAACCGGGCGACTTCCGCAATCTGCTCGCGAAGTTTGAAAAAGCCGGAATCAGTACCAGCGTCATCGGCCTCGGCAAGAACACCGATGTCGACGCAAAGCTGCTGGAGGAAATCGCCAAGCTAGGCAAGGGGAACATCATGTTCACCGAAGATGCCGAGGAGCTGCCCCGCCTCTTCACCGAAGACACGATGAGCATCGCCCGCAGCAGTTTTATCCAGGCCGACCCCGCCACCCAGCCCAACGGCATTCCCGGAAAAGCCACCGCCGAAGCCCGCTTTATTGGCGAACTCGCGAGTGGCCCGTTCCCGTCGACAGGTGGCTACAACCTGACCTACCTCAAGCCCGATGCCACCCAGGGCGCACTGTCCCAGGACGAGTACGCCGCCCCCTGGTCGGCCTACTGGTACCGCGGGCTGGGGCGAGTCGCGGCCCTCACGCTCGAAGTCGATGGCACGCACAGTGGCGCGTTTGGCCAATGGCCCGACTATGCCGATTTCTGCATCACCCACGCCCGCTGGCTGCTCGGGGGCGAGGCTCCGGGCGAGGTCTTCGTCAAACTGACACGGTCAGGCCAGGATGCGATCGTCACCCTCGAACTCGATGAAACCCGCTCCCAGGCCGCCAGCACCACCGCCCCCACCCTGATGCTCGTGCCGCCGGGCTCCGGAAGATCGGAACCCCAAAAAATCCCCTTCCAATGGAGAGGCCCTCAAACACTGGAAGCTCGCTACACCCTGGGTGAGGCCGGGGTCTATCGCAGCCTCGTCGTCTCCGGTGGCAAGAAACTGGTAGACGTCCCCGCCATCACGCTCCCCTACTCGCCCGAGTTCATGCCGCGTGCCGGGTTGCCTTCGGGACGCGAAACGCTCGTTGGCCTGTCCGAACTGTCTGGCGGGAAAGAGCGCACCTCGCTCGACGAAATCTACGCCGACGCTCCCCGCTCGGCCCGCCGCCAATCGCTCATTCCCTGGCTGCTCGCCGTCTCCGTCGGACTGCTCGTCACCGAAATTGCGGGGCGGCGGTTGTCGCTCTGGTCGGCCTTCGAACAGCGCTTTATGAAGCGGTCCCAGGCAGCGGCCAGCACCGAAGTTGAAGACGCGGCCACCCAGCCGCAAATCGTCACGTCCTCCGGAACAAGTCGCACTGCCACGGTTTACCCCCAGCGACCGAAAACGAACCGCCCGCTGCCAACACCCGCTTCGCCCCCTTCGAAGTCGTCCAAACCAGAATCCGGTACCAAGCCCGATACGCCCACCGGTCCCAAACCCGAAACCGCAGCCGATATCTTTGCAAAGTTTGCCCAGGCAAAACAGAAAACGCGCCGCAAGCCCTGAAGCGAAAACAACTTCGAATTGGGGGGCGCCGCTCAATTCGAGGGGAGCCGGAAGCGTCAGCGCTCGGAGGCGGTTCGACACTCGCTCACCATCAACCCCCGAAACAACCGAACACCACAACGCCCCTCCACTCTCTTCAACAACTTCCAATCAAGCCCCACACGAGCGGCGGACGATCTGACGGAACCCGTTTCCTCGCGTCGGCCCCGCCCCCCATGCCACCTGCCGTAACGCCTCGCCTCGAAAGGCTGTCCGGTCGAAAGGGACGTTCCGAATGACGCGGATCGCATTCACGCCGCACCTTGCGCGACATGTGGAACTGCCCAGCATCGAGGTCGACCGGCAAACCGTGCGGGAACTACTCGAGTCGGCTTTCAGCGCCAGCCCCAAACTCCGCGGCTACATCCTCGATGACCAGGGCCGCCTGCGTCAGCATGTGGCCGTCTTCGTCGACGGACGACCGCTCGTCGACCGCGTCACCCTCTCCGACTCAGCTATCGGCGTCCGCGAGCTCTACGTCATGCAGGCCCTCTCCGGCGGCTGACCCCATTCCCGGAAATTCGTAGCGGAACGCGTGAGCGTTCCCAAGACGCCCAACCTCCAATTCCGCCCACAATCACCGCGCAATCCAGCCGCAAAGAATCGCCACTCGCAATTCAAAATTCAGAAGTGTTCGAAGTTCCAAATGCAATGGGGGCAAACCATGGCAAAAGAGTTTCTGGTCGGGACGCGGAAGGGGTTGTTTTCGATCCAACGCGGACCGCACGGTTGGGCCGTCGATTCGGTCGATTTCCTTGCGATTCCCGTGACGATGCTGTTGTGTGATCCGCGCGATGGACGGCGCTACGCCGCCCTGACTCATGGGCATTTTGGGGCGAAACTGCACCGAACAACCACAGGCCCCAGAGTCTGGGAAGAATGCGGTGTCCCGGTGTACCCGGAAGGTGCGGTCATCGCGCCGCCGCCTTCGCTTCCCGATGCACCTCCCCCCAAACTGCCAAATCGCCCGGCCAGCCTCAAAGAGTTCTGGGCGCTCGAACCAGCCGATCCAAATCGACCCGGAACACTTTGGGCGGGGACCATTCCTGGAGGCCTGTTCCGCAGTGACGACGCCGGCACTACCTGGACGCTCATTGAATCGCTCTGGAACCGTCCCGAACGGGTGGAATGGACCGGCGGCGGCAAGGACGAACCCGGAATTCATTCGATCTGCGTCGATCCCCGCGACCCGCGCAAGGTGTCGCTGGCGGTCTCCTGTGCCGGGGTCTGGGCGACGACCGATGGCGGCGCAACGTGGGCGAATGTCGGGCAGGGATTGCGGGCGGAATTCATGCCGCCGGACATGGCCTACAACCCCCTCTACCAGGACCCGCACCTGATGGTCCGCTGCCCAGCGGCTCCCGACCACCTCTGGATTCAGCACCACAACGGTGTGTTCCGTTCCACTGATGGCGGCCTCACCTTCACCGAGATTCACGATATTCCGCCCTCGGTGTTTGGGTTTGCCGTCGCCGTCCATCCGACCAATCCGGACATCGCCTGGCTCGTCCCCGGCCAGAAAGACGAGTTCCGCGTTCCCGTCGACGGCCGCTTCGTCGTGACGCGTACAACCGACGGTGGCCGCACCTGGAGTCAATTGGATCGCGGACTCCCGAAACCACCCGCATACGACATCGTCTACCGCCATGCCTTGGCCATCAGCGACGACGGAAGCGTGCTGGCGATGGGGTCGACTACCGGTGGTGTCTGGATTTCCGAAGACGGCGGCGATTCCTGGACGGAACTGCCCGCCCGCCTGCCACCGGCCTACTGCCTCCGGTTCGTCCCCTGAGCCCCGTGGGATTTGACGACCCACAAGGACCAAACGAC
>JAIXZD010000293.1 GCA_027489895.1 Planctomycetaceae bacterium | reverse complement strand
ATCCTCAACAAGATTCCGTACCTCAGCCGGTTGTTCAAGAACACGGGGATCGGCCGCGAGACCGAATCGCTGATGATGATGGTGACCCCCCGGATCATTATTCAGGAAGAAGAGGAAGAACTTCTCGGCATCCCGCTGTAAGGCGAGACGCTGTCAGAGGGGATTGAGAATTGCGAACCTGTCGCCACGTGACTCGCTCTGGGTCACGTGGCGTTTTTTGTTGGGTGGGGCGAGTAAGGGGAACGCCATGGGGCAGGATCGCGAACCACCGGCGGGATCACGCGTTGACGAGCAGCGACTGGCTGGTCTCGAGCGTGGGATGAGTGAGCACCTTGGCCCGGTCGATGTCGAGGGGAATCGACTGGAGGTGCTGACCAGTTCCGCGGCTCAACTGGCGGCCTATCTGAAGGATATTGATGCCGCGACCACGTCGATTGATCTGGAGTCTTACATCTATGCCGAGGATTCGTTTGGCCAGCGGATTGCCGAAGCGCTGGTGAAGAAGGCTCGTGCGGGAGTGCGCGTCCGGGTGATGGTCGATGCGGTGGGGAGCCTGACGACATCCGACCTGATGTTTGAGCGTATGCGCGAGGCGGGTGTGGCGGTCCACTACTACCGGCCGATCTCGGGGCTGTTTCTGCGGTGGTCGTTTCTGAGCTGGTTCAATCGCCGGAATCACCGGAAGCTGCTGGTGATTGATGGGGAGGTGGGCTACTTCGGCGGAATGAACATTGTCGATACGGCCCTGTTGTCGACCGATCTGGCGCGTGAGGGGGATGGTGGCCGGGGGTGGCGCGACGTGCAGGTGCGCATCGAGGGTCCGGCGGCGGAATCTCTGACAACGGCGTTTGAACGGCTGTGGACGCTGGTGACGCGACGTGCCGGGGACAAGAAACCCAAGTGGCCCAGGTGGCCCGTCGATCCAACGCAGACCCGGCGGGCGATTCAGGTGTATGACTCGTTCCCGGCGATCCGCTTTCGTCGCCCCGAGGCGATTTTGAATCCGTTCCTGCGAGCGGCCAGGCAGCGCGTTGTCCTGTCGATGGCCTACTTTGTCCCGATCGGCTCGCTCCTGAACACGCTGGCGGGAGTGCGTGCGCGGGGGGTGGAGGTCGACCTGTTTGTTCCCGCGGAGAGCGATGTGCCTGCGGTGCTGTGGGCGACCCGCGCGATCAGCGCGTGGCTGCTGAAACGGCAGATCGCGTTGTTTGAACGGCAGGGCGCGATGCTGCATTCCAAGCTGGTGCGGATTGATGCCGACGTGACGATTGTCGGGTCGTGCAACCTGGATCCGCGAAGTCTGCGAGACAATCTGGAGCTGTTCGCGGTGATCCGCAGCCGTGATTTTGCCGCCCTGTGCGATGAGGTGCTGGACGTGGACCGTGCGGCGAGCCGGCGCGTCACCCCGGAGGACCTGGCGTCGCGCCCGTGGTGGGAACGGACGCGCGACTGGCTGGCGTGGCGGTTGAGACGAGTGCTGTAGCGCTGCGCGAAGTCAAAAGGCAAAAGTAAAAAGTCAAAAGTGATGGTGTCGGGCAGGCCCGACCTGTTTTGCCTGAGTTTGATGCGTAGGCGGACTACCACTTCGGCTACTGCTAAAAGAGGCGTTTCTGGCCGTGTTTTAGTGGGGGGGTGAACAGGGTGCGGTCGTACTCGGGCAGTTTCTGGTGGAGGCCGAGCTTGCGGGCGTGGACGCGAAAGAGCTGGGCGATCTGGTCGGCGAGGACGCCGGTCCCCGACATGCGGGTCCCCCATTCGGACGAGTTGAGCTGACCGCCGCGGATCGCCTGGATGCGGCCTTCAACGCGAGTCACCTTCTCTGGGTAAGCCTCTGCGAGCCATTCGCGAAAGACCGGTTCGACGGTGAGCGGCAGGCGCAGCAGGGTGTAGCCCGCGCTCTGGGCCCCGGCCTCGTGGGCGGCGGCGAGGAGTGCGGGCAGCTCTTCGTCGTTCAGGCCGGGGATGATCGGCGCGGTCATGACGCCGACGGGGATGCCTGCGTCGGCGAGTTCGCGAACAGCGCGAAGGCGGGCCGTGGGTGTGCTGGCGCGGGGTTCCATGGAGAGGGCGAGATCGGCGTTCAGCGTGCCGATTGAGAGGTAGACCCGCGCGAGCTTGAGTTGGGCGAGTTGCGAGAGCAGGTCGAGATCGCGCGTGACGAGGGCGTTCTTGGTGACGATGCCGATGGGGACGCGGTGCGCGAGGGCGACTTCGAGGCAGCCGCGGGTGATGCGGAAGCGGCGTTCAGCGGGTTGGTAGCAATCGGTGACGCCGGAAAAGGCGATGGGGCCGACTTCGAAGCCGGGCTTGGCGAGGAACTCGCGAAACAGTTTCGGGGCGTCTTCCTTGACGAAGATCTTGGTTTCGAAGTCGAGGCCGGCGCTCAGGCCGAGGTACTCGTGGGTGTTGCGGGCGTAGCAGTAGGTGCAGCCATGGGCGCAGCCCCGATAGGGATTGATGCTGTAGCGAAAGGGGATATCGGGCGAGTCGTTTTCCGAGACGATCGATTTCGAACTGTCGACGTAGTATGTGATCGCCTGTTCCTGACGGGCGAACCACTCTTCCGGTTCGTGCTCGAAATGCTCGGGGGCGGGGACGTGGCGAACGGCCTCGAAACGACTGGTCGGGTTGGACTGGGCACCGTGACGCATCGCGTGGACTCCGTTGACCAGAGTGCGCTGGTCGTCGATGGATGCTGGGACGGGGTGGGGCGGAGGAAGTCAAAAGGCAAAAGTGGGGGTGTTGGGGGAGTCGCCAGGTGTGCAGCGATATCCCCCGACCTCTGACAGAGTCGGCTCGCCTGTGGGGAGTCAACCGCGCGGACGCGGTATTGGCGGATATACTATACAAAAAGTCAGTTCTGGTGCGGAAGGGCGGTAGATTCCTTCGGGTTTGCCCGGATTCTCCACGTGTTCTTCACAGCAGGACCGGAGTGGTGCCGGCGGTTTTTCTCCGGATTGAGGGCGCTGGTTTGTGAGGGATGATTGGGTTGTAAGTACCATTGAATAAAGGGGTTGTGGGTTGTTGTGTCGGGCGGAGGCTGGTGGGAGTCGAGGATTTGTCGGGGGGCTGTTCAGTGGGGAGGTCGGGAGATCGCCGGTAGAATCGTGATCTTCCGCCGGGTTGGCGGTCGTCGGGGCACTGCGTCGTGAGTGACGGGTGGCCCGGTCGGCGGTGTGACTCGGCGGTGGTGATCGGGCTGTGTGTCCATCCACGGCCTCTTTCCATGGCGTTCTTCCAACGTGTCCTTGCAACTGAGTGATCCCTCCATGAGTTCGACCGAGATCGTCACGTCCCTCGAACAGTCCACTGAAGAGCAGCTCGTCGAGCGGGCCCAATTGGCGGTGAGCAGTTGCCGGTGGGTGGTGGGCGAGTGCGCCGCGCAGTGGACCACGCGGTATGCGCGGGGCCGGACGGATGCGGATTTCGCGGCCCAGGTGGGGCTGACACCGGACCAGATTTTTCAGCGGCGGCGGGTGTGGGAGACGTTCCACGCGGTGCAGTCACAGTATTCGGAACTGAAGTGGTCGCACTTTTATGCGGCGCTGACCTGGGACGACTCGGCCGAGTGTCTGCAGTGGGCGGAGGAGACCCGGGCGACGGTCGCCGAGATGAAGGCGTGGCGCCGGGCGCGACGGGGTGAGGACCTGGATCAGCCGGGCGAAGAGGAGTCGCTGGCCGATCTGATGGGGGCGGGGGCAATTCAGTTTGTGCCCGATGAACTGTCGCATGTGACGGACCCGGGGCCGGATTATGGGACGGGTCGACCGGGCGTGCGGATTCCGGGGCAGATGGGAGAAGGCGTTCCCGACCGTTTGATGGGCGTGGCGCGGGATGTCGATGGGAATGGCCAGTATGCGCCGTTCCGGGCGGATGCCGCGCAGGTGCCGACGAAAGGCGCGAAGCCCGCACCGGAACCGATCACGACGGAGCAACTGGTCCGGCGGATGACGGCGCAGTTGGAGCGGTTCACCAAGGTGCTCAGCCCGGCGTTTGTGAGCGAGTTCCGGGAGCTGCCGACCGAGGTGCAGGATCGGTTCACGAGGGCGATCAGCGAGTTCACGAATCGGGCGGGCGACGTGATGTAGCGTTGGGATCCCAAATGTCGGGACGGTGTTGAGTGTGTGCCACTGGCTTTGCCAGAGCCAGTGCCGCGTGCTCCCGTTCGTACTGGCGACGCCCGTGGCACACGAAGAGAACATCCCGTCTGTGTGAATCACGAGACGAGCAAGTTGCCAGGGCGCGCGGCGCGACCGTTACAATCCGTGCCGTTGGTTGGGTGTTGCGTGGTGGTGCGGGCGGTTGGAGGGGATGCGGCCGGATCAGGGCGGATTGATGACCTACGGTTTCCCGGTACGGCCTGAATCGAGGTCGTTTCGGACCGTTCGGTCTGTGATCGATCCAGAACATTCGGTCTGTGGCCGATTCTGTGGCCGTCGCCTGTCCCGTCTCCCCCCTGCCCTGCGAAAGCATCATGTCTGATGCGGCTGTTTCCGCCGACTCGTCTCCCGCGACGCGCGCACTGGGTGTCCGCGTGGAAGAGGATGAGCCAACGAGCACCGGTCCTGGGCCTGTGAGCGGAACGGGAGTGGCCGGTTCGGCTGCGTCCGGGTCGGAGGCACCCGGTTTAACGGTGGCCAGTCCGATCGCGGCCGCGGTCTCCGCAATTGCCACGGTGCGGGCGAGAGATATCGCTCGCGACGATTTGACGGGACTCAGTCTGGGGCAGTACGCGCTGGGGGAGAAGATTGGTGGCGGCGGGATGGGCAAGGTGTTTCGAGCCCGGCATGTCCACCTCGACCGGTTGTTTGCCATCAAGTTCGTCGCGACGAATCTCGCGTTGCGGGGCGATGTGCAGCAGCGGTTTGAGCAGGAGACGCGGGCGCTGGGGCAGTTGCAGCATCCGCGGATCGTCAATGCGGTCGATGCCGGGTGTCTTGATGGGCTGAAGTATCTGGTCACCGAGTACATCGACGGCGAAGACCTGACCCGACTGGTTGCCCGGCGGGGTGCGCTGTCGGTGGATGAGGCCTGCGGGTTGATTCGCGACGCGGCGCTGGGATTGGCCTATTCGCACTCGCGTGGCTTCGTCCATCGCGACATCAAGCCCTCGAACCTGATTGTGGACCGGGAGGGGGGGATCAAGATCCTCGACTTCGGGTTGGTGCATGATCAACAGCGGAACGGCGAACTGACGGCGGAAGGGTCGATCCTGGGGACGTGGGACTACATCGCCCCCGAACAGGCCGAGGATGCCAGTGCGGTCGATCACCGCTGCGATCTGTACAGCCTGGGCTGCACGCTGCTGTTTCTGCTGAGTGGACAGGTTCCGTATGCGGGGCCCAAGTACCGTCTTCCGGCGGCGAAGCTGAAGGGGCATCTGCTCGAAACGCCGGCCTGGCTGGCCGAGCCTCCGGCGGAGATTCCCACGGAGCTGGTGGCGGTGTTGACCCGCCTGCTGGCCAAACATCCTGATGAACGGATCCAGACCGCGGATGAGGTGGCCACGGCGCTCGCCCCGTTCGCGCACAGCAGTTCGCACCAGGAAGAGACGTCGCGGAGCGAGCGGGTGACGCCCGCCGGGCGCGATCTGCTGGGGAACCGGTCTTCGACGGCCGCACTGGGGCTGGGACTGCTGGCGGTGTCGCTGGGTGTCTTCTCGGCCGCGACGGAGATTAGTCGGGCGGCCGGGACGGGATCGATGTCGCAATCCGGGTCAGGTCTGACGCCCGATTCCTTGAAGACAACCACTGCCGCAGCGGAGGGACAGCGCGGCGACGAGTTGAACACGGACGTCCCGGTCGAGGTGGCGCAGTCGGACGAGTCCACCGCTGCGAACACGGAGGCGGGGTTGGAGCGCGATGAGCCTCCGACACATCCGATGCCGTTGTTTGCCAACGAGGCGGTCGTGTTGCAGGAGCTTGGGGAAGCGGCTCTGGCGTTGCCCGTGACGGTTCCACCGGGCCGGACCAACAGCGCCCTGCCGGTGCCGTTCGGGCTGCTGCCACATGTGGCGACGGACGAGTTGGGGAAGCTCTTGCCTTAAGGCGTGGTTGCGAGCAGTGGGGCGTCGTGGCGATGTTCCGAGGGACACCCGTGATTGAGGAGCAGGCCGATGCTTGAGATGGAAGCTCCCGTAACCGAGATCAACAGCTCGCTCAGCCTGTCGCGGATCGGCGCGACCGGGCCGTGTCTGCTGGTGCGGATTTATCCCGTGCAGGGGATCGAGGCGCCGCTGGAACTGGGGGCGCAGCCAATCAGCGTGGGGCGGTGTTCCGAGAGTTCGCTGGTGCTGGCCGATGATTCGGTCTCGCGGCGGCATGCGCTGCTGGAAGCCGATGGCGAGGGCGGGCATCTTGTTTCGGACCTGGGGAGCACGAACGGCACGTTCGTCAACGAGCGGCGGATCACCGAGCCGGTGCGATTGGCGGCGGGGGATCGCGTGCGATTCGGGAAACAGATCTTCAAGTATCTGGGGCCGGACCGGATCGAGGCGAACTACCACGAGGTGATCTACAAGTCGATGACGACGGATGGGTTGACCGGGGCGCACACTAGGCGGTACCTGCTGGAGACGATGGAGCGCGAGCTGGAGCAGTCCCGGCGCACGGGGAATTCCGTCTGTGTGCTGATGCTGGACCTCGATCGATTCAAGTCGATCAACGACACGTGGGGGCACCTGGCGGGGGACCTGGTGCTGGTCGAGTTTGCCCGGCGGATTCGGACGGGGTTGCGCGGGGGCGACTTCCTGGCCCGATATGGCGGGGAAGAGTTTGCGGTGCTGCTCTCCCGGACCGCGCCGGACGAAGCCATGCGGATCGCCGAACGGATTCGCGAGGCGACGGCCCACGAACCGGTCCGGTTTGAAGAGCAGTCGATCGCGATGACCGTGAGCATTGGCGTGGCGTCGGGGACGGCGGCGACGGTCGCTTCGGCGGAAGAACTGCTGGGCCAGGCCGACGAACGGCTGTATCACGCGAAGCGGTCCGGGCGGAACCAGGTCTGTGGGTGAGGGCGCTTCGCGAAGGCAAAAGTCTAAAGGCAAAAGTCAAAAGTGCGCAGGCGGTGGGGGGCGTCCAACTGGGGGTTTGGCGCTGGTGCGCGGGCTTTTGGTTTGGGATTGCGCGGGGATTCTGGCCTGCTGCGGTGGGTTTGTGAGCTAGGAACGAGGAGGCGTGGAGATTTGGTCTGCGCGGAGGCGGGGTAGTTTGCGCAACGAGCCGGAGAGTGGGACATGGTCAATCAAGCGGTGGGATTGGTCTGGGGCTGGTTGTTCGTGGTTGCCTGTTGTGGAACTTCCGCCGGTGCGGAGTTCACCGCGGTGGCCGGGTTTGACCAGCAGTTGTTTCCCTCGTATCTGATTGCGACCGCGGGGATTCGACTCGACAAGGGGCAGGCGGACCCGACTCGGCTGGGGGACCCCACCGGGCAACTGGGCGTGGACCTCGTCGCACCCGCGAAGAATACGCCGGTCCAGGTGACGATCGAGTGCGACGACATCATGGAGCCGAGCGTCTTCTCGGGCACACTGGCGACGGAAGGCACAACCTATCGCATCACGCCCAAGGTGAAATATCGCTATGGGCTGCTAGCGCAGTGGGAGCAGACTGCTCCGGTGACAATCACCTACCGCGTGCGGGTTGGGAAATTGGTCGAGCAGGAGCAGTCGGTCACCTGCATGCTGCGGTCGATCAACGACTGTCCGTTTCTGTTTCGCGATGGCGACTCCGTGGTCGATGCCAGTTTCACGTTCGCGGCCTACGTCAACGAGCAGCATCCGTTCGTCGACAAGCTGCTACGCGAAGCGCTCGACCGGGCCGTGGTGACGAAGTTCACGGGCTATCAGACGGGCCGTACCGAGGAGGTGCTGCAGCAGGCGTACGCACTGTGGGACCTGCTGGTGGCCCGTGATATCCGCTATAGCAGCATCACGGCGACGGCGGTCGAATCGGACACGGTGATCAGTCAGCATGTCCGGCTGATCGAGGATTCGATCAACAACTCGCAGGCGAACTGCGTGGATGGATCGGTGCTGTGGGTGTCGCTGCTCCGCAAAATTGGCATCGATGCGTTTCTGGTCGTTACGCCGAACCACTGCTACGCGGGGTTCTATCTCGATACCAAGCGGAAGCAGGTCTACGCCGTGGAAACGACGCTGCTGGGTGCCGAAGTGACTGAGGCGGAGATCCGGATTCCGCGCCGGATCGCCAAGGCGATTCCGGTGGAGCTGCGGTATGAGGAATCGTTCGCCAGCTTCGTGGCGGCGCTGGAGACCGGGACGAAGGCGTATGAAGCGAGCAAGGCGCAGGCCGCGAAAACGTCGGCTGGCCAGCCCGTCGGGAAGACGCGGGAGTCGTCTGCCCAACCAGTCGCGGTGCCGATTCAGGTGATCGACATTGCCCTGATGCGACGGCGCGGCGTGCTGCCGATCGCGTTTCAGAATCGCGTTGAGTTCGTGGGGTATGACTTCCGGTACGTCCCCGAAGAAGAGGCTCCGGCGGAAGAGGGTGATGCGGCGGCGATGGACGCGCCGGTGGATCCAACGGCGGATGAAGGGGTTGAAGCGGCGTCTGAAGAGACGGCGGCGGAACCGATGACCGAACCTGAGCCGGAAGCGGAACCCGTGCGTGCGCCGCGAAAGCCGAAGCGAGGCCCGACGATTCTCGACACGGTGGGGTTGGGGGTATATCGCAGGGAGTGATGGGCGGTCTTGACGTCCGCTTGATGGGGGCGGCGAAAACGAGCGCCCCAGATCACGGCACCTCTTCTTCGAAATGATTGAGTATATGCGGCGAATATCCGAAGACTCGTATCGAGCGTGAACCTTTGCGGTATGACAGTCCAATCCGGATCAACAACTCTTCGATCCATTGAGAGTGGTCAAGATGGGACACTTTTGAGGGAAGTCTGTTCTCGCGAATCTCCTCGAAAATGCTCAGGTCGAACCAGAGTACGGAAACAAATGGAAAAGGGAGGTGGTAGCACCACTCGTTGTTCCATTGCGACGGCTTGCCATCGATGGTGTCGATGCATTGAAACCGAAATCTCGGTTTCCAACCTGGGCGTGCTCGAACTGCGTTAATCAGTTCGTCCCATTTTGTGTTGTTGGCGAGTCCCACGAGTCCGGCGCGGATTGTTGCCCGTCTAGCCGCATCCGCTTCGCCAACAGTTTTCTCCGCCTTTGCGCCAGGTAACTGCGAGCTCACAGTGTGCCTCCGATGTCCCTTTGAAAGCATTCAATGAGCGATCTTCCCGTTACGGGGAAGAGCGATACTCCAACCCGATTGGATATGAGATTCGATTCCAGTCGGAAGTCAGTGCTTGGCCAGTTGTCGGCGGGCCGTCGGTAGGCGGGTTCTGGTTGAGGGCGGGTGAGCCGTTGGTGGGCAGTGCCCACCCTACAGGAGTGAGCGCTGGATCCAGCCGCCGCCCAGGACTCGGTCGTTGTCGTAGAGGACGCAGGCCTGGCCCGGGGCGACACCGAACTGAGGCGTCGCGAACTGGACGGTGAACTCGTCGGCCGCGCGATCGAGAACGACCTCGGCTTCGACGGGCGTGTGCAGGTAGCGAATCTTGGCGTGACAGGTGAACT
>JAIXZD010000039.1 GCA_027489895.1 Planctomycetaceae bacterium | reverse complement strand
TGGCGCGCTAGAATTGACAGACTATTTGTTACGAGCGGATGGGTTGGGCGGAACAGCCTTCCATCTTGCGGATGCGCCTCGCGGCCTCTCGTGACGGTAACCCTTAGAGGCTCAGGAGTTTGTGACTTATGACTGCCCGGAATGGAGTTGCCGAGATGCATTGGGAACGGATCGGACAATTGGGTGGCTTGGCTGTGCTGGTGCTGCTCGCCCTGGCCGAGCCGATGGCGGGCACCGTCACGGCCGACGATTGGCCGCAGTGGATGGGGCCGACCCGGAACGACGTCTGGGCCGAGACGGGGGTTGTCGAGACGTTCCCGGCCGGGGGTGCCCCGGTGAAGTGGCGGGTTCCCGTCGGAGGCGGCTACTCGGGCCCCGCAGTGGTCCAGGGCAAGGTCTATCTGACCGACTACCAGAAACAGAGCGGGGACGTGGCGAACGACCCTGGCACACGAACCGTACTGCAGGGCAAAGAGCGGGTGCTGTGTCTCGACGCGGCAACGGGCAAGGAACTGTGGAAGTACGAGTACGACTGCCCGTATCAGATTTCGTATGCCTGCGGTCCGCGGGCCACGCCGACAGTGGCTGAGGGAACGGTGTACGCACTGGGAGCAGAAGGACATCTGACCGCCCTGTCGGCCGAGACCGGGATGGTTGTGTGGAGCGTGCATCTGCCGACGGTCTACAAGGTCGAAGTGCCGATCTGGGGGTACACGAGTCATCCGCTGGTCGTAGGCGACAAGCTGTTCACGCTGGCGGGGGGCGAGGGGAGCCTGCTCGTGGCGCTCGACCGGAAGACCGGGAAGGAGGTCTGGCGGAGTCTGTCGGCTTCCGAGATCGGGTATTGCCCGCCCACGCTCTACCAGGTGGGCCGGACGACCCAGTTGGTGCTATGGCATCCGGAGTCGATCAACAGTGTCGATCCGGAGACGGGGAAGCCCTTCTGGTCGGTGCCGCTGGTTCCCGATTACAAGATGTCGATCACAGCGCCCCAACTGTCGGGGAACAAACTGTTCACCAGCGGCATCGGGAACAAGTCGGTGCTGCTGGAACTGGACGAAGGGCGACCGGCCGCGAAGGAACTGTGGCGAGGCCAGCGGGTCGACGGCGTGCAATGCGTGAACAGCAGCCCGGTGATTGTGGGTGACACGATCTACGCTTCGAACAACGATTCGGGCGACCTCGTGGCGGTCGATCTCGCCTCGGGCAAGCGGCTGTGGAAGACCTTTGAACCGACGACGGGCGACCGCCGGGCGAAGGGTGCGACGGTGTTCCTCACGCGGAATGGCGACCGGTTCTTTCTAGCCAACGACCAGGGCGATTTGATCATCGCCGAGCTGTCGCGTGCGGGTTACACGGAGCGCGGCCGCACGCATGTTCTGGAAACCACAGGGGAGGCGTTCGGCCGGTCCGTGGTCTGGTCGCACCCGGCGTATTCCGGTCAGGCGGCGTTCTGGCGGAACGACAAAGAGCTGGTCTGTGTCGATCTCAAAACGAGGTAGTTTTCTTTCACCACCAAGGCACGAAGGCACCAAGGAAAGACATGGCAGGCGTTGGTGGTGACTCTTGAGAGAGAGGCGCGGAGAGGTAACGGAGACAGGCGAGCCGACCCTGTGAGGGGTCGGTGGAGAGGTGCGACACTGCACCCGGCGCGGAGGATTGATTCTTCGACAGCGCGTTTCACCGACCCCTGACAGGGTCGGCTCGCCAGGTTGGTTCTTCGTTCGTTGCCGCGAGTTGCCGTTGCAGGTCACTCCTTCGGCAGGTCACTCCTTATTCAGTTCACTTCGCGCGAACGCTGAACAGGTCTTCGCACGCGGCGATCAGGGCGGTGAGGCCCGTGCGGAGGGTCGGTTCTGGGTCGGGGAAGTAGAACGGGGAGTGGAGGCTGGGCGGCTCTTCCCCGGCGGTTTTGAACTGCTTGAGCCGATCGGTGCCGACGGACCCAAGCCGGAACTGAAAGACGGGGACACCCGCCAGTCCGAACTCGCTGAAGTCTTCGCCGCCCAGCGATTGGTCGGCCTTCTGAACATTGTCGGCTCCAATCGCTCCGGCGAACACGGGCACCAGCCGCTCGACGAGCGCTTCGTCGTTCTTCAATGCGGGTGTGTAGTCGGAAAACTCGACTTTCGGGGCCTTGGCGCCCGCACTGTCGGCCGTCGCTTTCGCTTTCCGTTCGATCGCCTTGAGCAGCTTGTCGCGCACTTCGGGCGAGTAACTGCGGACGGTGATCTGCAGGTGGCAGCGGTCGCTGATGATGTTGTGCTTGGTCCCCGCATGGATCGCGCCGACCGTGATGACCGCTGGTTCCAGCGGCGGATTTTCGCGGCTGATGATCGTCTGCAGGTCGAGTACGAACCGCGCGGCCATGACGATCGGGTCGATCGTCCCCTGCGGGTAGGCCCCGTGTCCGCCCTTGCCGTAGAGCGTCACATCGACACTGTCGACGTTGGCGAGGGCATACCCGGCCCGATAGCCGATCTTGCCCGCTTCGAGCCTCGCATCGACATGCGGGGCAATCGCGTAGGTCGGCTTCGGGAATCGCGTGAAGAGGCCATCCTTCAGCATGCCCGAGGCCCCGCCGCTGACTTCCTCGGCCGGTTGACCGATGAGCATCAGCGTCCCTTTCCAGTTGGCTTTGGTCTGGACAAAGTAGCGGGCGACGCCGACGAGCAGCGTGGTGTGAATGTCATGTCCGCAGGCATGCATGACGCCGGTCGGATTGCCAGAGCGGTCTTTCGCCTGGACGGTGGAGGCGTAGGTGACGCCTGTCTGCTCGGTGACGGGGAGCGCGTCCATGTCGCCCCGGACCATGACAACCGGCCCATCGCCATTGCGGATCAGGGCGACGACGCCGGTCCCCCCGACGCCCGTCGTCACCTCGCAACCGGCCGCCTTGAGTTCGGCCGCGAGACGCTCGGCCGTCTTGAACTCCTGATGAGAGAGCTCGGGGTGCGTATGAAAGTGTTTGTAGAGGGCGAGGCTCGCCGGGAGTTCCTGCTCGACAAACGTTGCCAGCGGTTCCGCCCCCACGGCGGAACTCACGCCAGCGGAACCCGCCCACGCCAGGCTGATTCCGGCCAGGAGCATCCATCCCCACCACCGTGCGATCGCCATTCGAAGTTCCCCTTACCCATGCCCCAAGGCCAAGTGATTTGTTTGAAAATTGAGCCTGTGCCACACGAAATCAGAGTCTGGGAAGCTCACCTTGTCCAGCGGGACATCGCGTGTGTCGAGTTTCGAATGACGGCGAGGAAGGGGTGAGTTCACCACCAAGGCGTCAAGAGTGACAAGGAAGGGCAAGTCCAGGTTGGCAGGCGAGACGACTCTGTCAGCGGTCGGTGAAACACGGGGTTTTGAGTGGTCTCACTCTCCAGTCGCCGCCATGGTGGAGATCCCGCGTCTCCATCGGATCAGACGAATCCACCGAGATGCTTTGCGGCGCGACACGCGGCCTCTCGACTTCTTGCAGCACGCGCTGCGTTGATCACGTCAAAGCAAAACCCCCGATCTGCCGGATGGGCGGATCGGGGGTTTGCTATGCGACACGGTTGCCGAGTGAAACGCTCATGCGTTCCGCCACGACCGCTTTGTGAACAGATTAGAACTCGCCCACGGTGTTTCCATCGGCGATGTAACCCAAACGCTGGCGGGTCGTGCTGTCGAGGTTTTCGCTGACGAAACGGATCGCGCCGTCACCCATGAGGACATGCATCCCGCCGGTGTGCAAGCTGCCGACCGAGCCCCACTCGCCCAGTGTTCCGGCGGGGTTCTTCACGCTCCAGGGCGTACCCGGACCCCAACCGCAGCAGTCCCAGTCGTTGATCTTGCGCTGGCCGTTCAGGTTCGCGAAATCGACCCCGTTACCCACGTGTTGCGAGCAGGCCCACGACCCCGTCACTCCGTCGTACACGTTCAGCGTCGTTTCGGCGATTGCCACCGTGTTGCTTGTGCCGTCCGTGATGTCGCGAATGTTCGAGTTCGATTCCGCCCCGAACAGCGTGCGAGTGGTCTGGCCGAGAGCACTCCAGAGCGTGCTCGGCTGACCACTGGCGCTGAATCCGTACGTCGATTTGTACGAGATCACGCCGGTTTCACAGCCGTAGGTCCCACCGAACCCGCCGACAAACGCCGTGCCGCTGTCGGAAGGACACAGCAGCGCCGCCAGTTTCGTGGACGTCGCGGTGGCGTTGGCGGCCGTGGGACCGCCTCCTGCCAGCGTGCGGCTCCCGCCATTCGTCCAGCGTCCCATTGCGGCGGAATGATTCAGCGTATTGAACAGCGGAGCCTGGTCGAAATACGGAAGCAGCAGCACCCAGCCGGTCTGGTTCCGGTAGGTCGTCATGATGGTAAGGTTGCTGTTAACCGTCGACGCCGCACCACCGTTGGCGTACGGGAACATGTTGAACGTGTCGTGATAGTTGTGCAGCGCGAGGCCAATCTGCTTCATATTGTTCTTGCACTGCGTGCGGCGGGCTGCCTCACGCGCCTGCTGAACGGCAGGCAGTAGCAGTGCGATCAAGATCGCGATAATGGCAATCACCACGAGCAGTTCGATCAGGGTAAAAGCCCTGGCCCGTCGGTTTGACCAGCCGGTCAGATGACTCCAGCGTTTCATGGGATTCCCTCACAGACGAAAGTGCAACAAAAAACCAAAGAACCTGTATTCGGCGTTCAGTTCGCTACCAACCGCCCGGCGCTACTTCTTGGCCGGTCCGGACGTGATCTCAAATTTGATGTCCGTTTTTCCCCCTTCGGGGATATCCACCCGCCGCATCACCGCAAATCGCTGGTCGGGGGTGGGATTGCTCCACTGCGGCGCGATCACGTCGCGGGCCTGCACCAGGGCGGGTGAATCGCGTTCACCCAGGGGAGTCCCGTCTGGCTTCACGAGCTTCGAAAACGTGATCAGGTACGACCCGACGCCAATTCCCGGCTTATCAGTCCAATGCGTCAGCGAGAAGGTCCCGTCCTCCTTCGTGACGGCCCACGCGCCCCCCACGCTCACGGTCTCGTTAATCGGAGTCAACCGAATTCGAACGGCCGCGGCGGGCTTACCATCCAGAGTGATCGCGCCTGAAGCGGGAACCAGCTTTTCTTCCGGGGGCTTGGGCGCCCCACCACAACCAGAAAACAGCCCGGCACAGGCGAAGAAGAAGACGAGGGGCAACCACACGGGGGAACGCTCGAGACGCACGCGGAAAGTTCCTTGAAAAACACGAACACAATGTTGAACGACGGTTTTGAACACTCTCTTGCTGATCAGCCAAACCAACCGCCTGACAGTCGTCTGGTGGAAACCACCAACGGAAGCAGCTTGCGTACCGCCGGAAGAGCAGGAAATAC
>JAIXZD010000498.1 GCA_027489895.1 Planctomycetaceae bacterium | reverse complement strand
GTGCAGGTGATCGAAGCGGGCGATCTGGCCAGCGACGCCAGTGGGGCCAGCTTTGGTGGTGTCTGGCCGAATGAACTAGGAACGGCCCTGACGATCGACGCCGAATCTCCCGCCGCCGCACTCTTTCAGGAGCTGGCATTTCAAAGTCGCGACCTCTGGGGCCGTCTCTCCGTTCGACCTGGGTTCGACTTCGACTGGCAGGTCAACGGCTTCCTGCATGTCCACCCCGACCGGTTCCGCCCCTCGGCCGAGGAATTCACCGACCGTGGGATGGAGCTTGGCTATACGCTCACGGCCGTCGATGCCGAACAGGTGCAGCGCCTCGAACCAGCACTCGCCCCCTGCCCCGCGGGCGGAGTCCTGTTTTCTTCCGAAGCTCGGCTCAACCCCGTGCGGGCGGCGATCTCTCTGGCCCGCGGCATCCGTCAAAAAGGTGGCCGGGTGACGTCACAGGCGGTCGCCCTCGAGCTTGAGACGACGCCCGAGGGAGTCGCGTCGGTCAGCGTGCGGACGCCCAGCGGGACACAGACCATTTTCCCAAAGCATCTCATCGTGGCGACCGGGGCGCGTCTCAACTGGCTGGGGGAACGTTCGAACCTCATTCCGCTGCAGCCGTTCACCAGCGAAGCGGTCGCGACCGGGCCAGTCCCACCGCTGCTCAAAACCACGGTCGGCGGCCGTTACCTTGCGATGCAGTTGAAGTCGGGCGAAGTGATCGTCGGCGGAACGAACGTTCCGGGCCTGCTGGATGCGCCGCGCCCCGAAATCATCGCTGACATGGTCACCCAGGCTCGGGCCCTCATCCCTGCTCTCGCCGATGTCGAGTTCCCGGTCGCCTGGTGCGCCGCCCGCCCCTCGACATCCGATGGCCTGCCAATTCTCGATCGCCTCCCCGGATGCGCAAACGCCTGGATTGCGACCGGACACTTTCGCGCGGGAATCCTGCTCGCCACCGGAACGGGCAAATTCCTGGCCGATTGGATTTTTCGGGGACAGGCAGACCTCGACCTCGCCCCCCTGTCGCTCGCCCGGTTCCAACCGTCCTGACAGGCGTCGCATGGTTGTCGGGGAACTCGTGAGAGTTCCCCGACTCGCTACGACAGGCGCCGTGCCGGCCTCACCCGCCTCGCACCCGTGGAAGTCTCACGACTTCCGCTACACTTCGGACGGTCGCATCCCGAAAGCACCGGTCCCGAGGAAAACCGATGTCCCAGCCGCCCCTGTCCCAGTCCCCGTTGTCGCTCTCTGATCTCCAGTCGCTCATCCGCAAGATGTACATGTCGAAGGACGAGGCGCGGGGCGTTGAGGGGACGTTCATGTGGCTGATGGAAGAGATCGGCGAACTGGCCACGGCCCTGCGTGAAGGGACGCCGGAAG
The DNA here is from genome assembly GCA_027489895.1 of Planctomycetaceae bacterium. GTDB lineage: Bacteria > Planctomycetota > Planctomycetia > Planctomycetales > Planctomycetaceae > JAIXZD01. Next base: position 14,758 of record JAIXZD010000498.1, on the reverse strand, counting down.
AACTCGCGCTCGAATTCGCTGATGTCCTCGCCTGGCTGGCGACGATCGCGAATGTGGCCGGGGTCGACCTCGAAGCCGCGGTCCGCAAGAAGTACGGCGCCGGCTGTCCAGGCTGCCACCAGATGGTCTGCGCCTGCGACGCCAGCGAAAAGCCCTAACGGCCGAACTCTTCGCCGCGGAACTCGTAAGAGTTCCCGCCCCGCAAGTAGCGGAACTCGTGAGAGTTCCCAAGACATCCGCCCTCGGGACAAAGCCTCCCCCACCAAAGAAAGAAATCACCCCGTCAACACAAGTTGACGGGGTGCGAAGTTTGACAACGTCGTTACGACCGGCGAGCCGCCCCTGTCCGGGGTCGGTGGAAACGTCTCCAACCGACTGGCCGCACTAAACGCCAGGACTGATCGAAGACGGCGCGGCGGGGTTGACCTCAGCAGGCACGGCGGGAGCCGCACCACTCGGGGCAACCGGCGCTTCAGCGGGCGTCACCGGAGTGGCCGGAGCAAGCTCAGGCGTGACCGGCTTGGCCACTTCCGTCGTCGTCTCGGGGGTAGCCGTGGCGGGCTGAGCCACTTGCGGCTGAGCGGCGGGCGTATCCGTCGAAACCACGCCGCAGTTCCCATTGGCACAGACCGGGCCGCACGCCCCGCCACATGGATCCATCGCCGGGCAGACCGTTTCCGGAACCAGCACGCACTGCTCGTAGGGCACCTGACGGCAGACCGACCGGCTGACATACCGCGTCAGACAGACCTGTTCGGTCCGCGGCACACAGCGGGCCACCCGGTGCGTCACCTGGAACGGCACCTGCTTTTGAACGCAGTACGGAACCCGACGCGTCTGGGTTTCGCACACCATCCGGCAGACTTGGTACGGCACCTGGCGAACTTGCTCTTCCCGAACCATCCGGCAGACCTGGTAGGCCACCTGGCGCGGCACGACTTCTTCCACCACCCGGCAGGTTCGGTAAGGGACCTGCGTCACAATCTCTTGAGGCACCATCCGGCAAACTTGCTGCGGAACCTGCGTAACGATCTCTTCGGGAACCACGCGGCAGACCGTCACCGGACACTGTTCGCGAACGACTTCGGCAACCATCGTCGTGCAGGAAATCTGACGCTCCACAATGTTCGGGCAGTACTGCCGACGACAGGTATAGAACCCCGGACACTGAACCGAGCAGACCCGCCAGCCACCGCACGGATCGCAGACCATCCGCGGGATCGTGGGACCGGGCACATAAACTCGTTGGACCTGCCACGTTCCGCAGTCCTGACGTACCGTCCGACAGGTCGTGACCGGACGAAGAACCGTCCGACAGCGTTCCTGCATGACCGTCTCGCTCACCTGCCGCATCACGACGCGGCGACATTCGCGCGTCACCGTCTCCACCACCGGACGCATCACCGTGCGGCGACATTCGCGAACATGGTTTTCGTAGACCGGACGGCGAACCGTGTAGCTGCAGTCGCGGTACTGAGTCTCGTAAACCGGTCGCGAAACGCAGTAGCGTTCCTCACGAACGGCCGTTTCGGTCACGGGACGTTGAACCTGGTACTGTTCTTCGCGGAACGCCGTTTCCGTCACCACGCGGTAACAGGTCTGGGCGACATCCTCGTACACGGTATCCATCACCGTGCGGTTAACGGTGTACTGCTGCGGTTCGCAGACGGTGTCATACACCGTGCGATAGCAGGTCCGTCGCTCCACGCGACAGGCCGTGTAACAGGCGACCGGTGCACAGGCGACCGGCGGACAACAGGCGTAGCTGGCCCCGCCACAGTAGCCGGCCGAGGCCGACTTGGGATTGGCGGCCAGCAGGGCGACGCAGGCGAGCACAAGCCCCCCCATTCGTTTCAGCCCCATTCGATTCCACATGGTGCAAACTCCTCAAAGATGCGAGTTTTGGGGTCACGCTCCGTCTGAAGCGGAAGCCCGCCCAAGGGGCGGAAGGGATTCGCCCGCTGGCACGGCGAATCTCCTCAAGTCGATCGAACGACGGTTTGAACCACCGCTTACCCGGACTCGACAGGCCCTGATTATGGACCTGACGTTTCCCGGAATTCAAAACAAATGCGGTGATTTCAGCCGAGTGGTCCCAGCGGACTGACGGCACTACGCTTGATCCTCAAAGCATAAACCGGGCAAGCTGGTCTGATCGCGTAAACCGGGTCGGTCACGAAGACTTTCCGGCCGCGACGCGCCGTCTTCTCGCAACTCACCATGCATGCGAGTTAGTCGGACCGAACGCACGCTGCCGGTCTGCCGAGGTCTGTCAGATGGCGCAACACCGCAGGTCTGTTGCCAGACGACAACAACAGGCAGTCATTCCGGTCTCCGCCCGTTGTCGAAATGCATCAGTCCGATTTGCAGCCACGCGTGGGCGGAAAAGTTTCGCAAATGCGTTCTGATGGCGGTCGACAATAGGTCAGCCGTCGGACAGACGTTCGACCACGGTTTTTTCCTTGAGTCGTTCCACCGAAGCGAGGTCGAGCCGGGCGGGGAGCAGTCGCGTGGCGTTGTCGCTGGCGGCCGCGACTCCCCAGGCCAGGCAACGTTCCATCCGCCAATCGCGCGACTTCCCCAAGGCCAGCCCCGCCGCGAGGGAATCGCCGCAGCCAATCGGGTTGACGACCGCAACCCGAGGCGGCGTCACTCGATACGTTTCGGAAAGCGACGTCGCCCAGAGTTGTCCCCCACCCTGAGAGACGACCACCCACTCCGCACCGGCCGTATTCAGCGAACGCATAGCCGCCAGAAGATCCGAGTCGTCTGCCAGCGGTCGGCCGACCGTCTCCTCCAGTTCCTCGCGGTTCGGTTTGACCAACCAAGGTCGCCGCGGCAACAGGTTTTTCAAAACCCGGCCCCGCAAATCCAGAACGAGGGCCGTCGGTCGCTCCGGAAGCCAATCGAGGAAGCAATCAGCCGGCGTCCCCGCTGGGAGTGAGCCTGTGATGACCATGACGGAGGGCGACAAACTTTGGCAGGTTTCACGCAGCCGCGTCCCGTAGGTGGCCAGTTCTTCTGAGCTCAGCGGTCCGGCGTTCTCGACGAGTTCGGTGATCTCCCCCGTCGCTTCATTCAGGAGCGTTGTGCAGACGCGAGTCGGCGTCTGGGAAATGACCCATTCAACTGGAACTCCGCCACTTGCCAATTCTGCGACGATGGCGTTGCGCATGACGCCGCCAACCGGGCTGATGGCGAGCGTTTCGCCGCCCAACGTGCGGATGGCCCAGGCGACATTGAGCACCTTGCCCGACCCACACCAGACCACTTCGCGGGCCCGGTTCACTTCCCCCAGTTGCAGTTTCGGCAAACTCACAATCTGCTGCCAGGCCGGGGTCAGACCCGCGACGACGATGGGGGCAACGCGGTCGGGTTGGCCGGGGGTCATAGCGCGGTTTCCAGCAACCGGCGGAGTTCTTCCGTTCCGATAGGGCGCGGATTTCCATTCAGGCTGTTTCCCTGGCTGCCTTCGGCCAGTGCGTCGAGATGCTCTCGTTTGACGCCAAACGCGGCGAGACGGCTGGGAATCTCGAGTTCTGCGAGCAGATTGTAGACGGCATCGAGCAGCAGTGGCGCGGCGAGATCGGGGTCGCTTTCCGGCGGGGCCGCCCCCACCAGCAGCGCAAGTTCCGCATAGAGCGGGCGAACGGCCGAAAGGTTGGCTCGAATGGAAAGCGGCAGCAGGGCCGCGCAGGCCAGGCCATGAGGCACACCATGCTGGCTTCCCAAAGCCGCGGCCACGCCATGAGCGAGCCCCAACCCCGAATTCGCCAGACACAGCCCAGACACAAACGCCGCATGGGCCAGCGCCTCACGCGCGGGCCGATTCGAGCCATTCCGCACGACAACAGGCAGAGAATTCCACGCGGCGGGCAGCGCTTCCCGCGCCAGTGCCTGTGGCAAGGGCGAGCGGCGGCAGGAGACGAAGCTCTCGATCAACTGCGTGATCGCGTCCATTCCGCTCCAGGCGGTCACATTTGCCGGGACGGTCACACCCAGTTCGGGATCGATCAGGACCGCGCTGGGCACCAGCAGAATCGAACGCAGGCTCTTCTTGAAGGCCGGACGCACGCCCGTGATGACCGCGTTGCGAGTCGCCTCCGTGCCCGTCCCGCCTGTCGTCGGCAGGGCAACCACGGGGAGCGGGCGAACCTGGAGCGTCAGACCTCGTCCCACCCCTTCCAGATAATCCCCAATGTTCTGGCTGTGCGGTTGCACGGAAACGGCCGCCGCGGCTTTCGCCAGATCGATGGCCGAGCCACCGCCGATCGCGACGACCACATCGCCCGGGCCCGCCCCGGCCGTTCGGAGCAGCATCACCGCGGCATCGACATCTTCAACCAGCGGTTCGCGACTCTGCACCGGCAATTCAACGACCTGCAGTCCGTCGTCTCGCAGGGACCGCAGCAGATCGGCATAGGCGGTCGTGGCGGCCAGGGTTCGGGATCCGCCCTGAATGAACGCGCGGTTGGCTGGTGCGCCAGAAGAGTTTGCGCCAGAAATGGTCCGAACGGTTTTCGCCAGTTCGATCCGCCGGCCCCACCCAAAATGGACCAGAGCCGGGGCGGTCCAGTCGTATTGAAGTCCTGGAATGGGTCGAGTCATGGAGAGTGTCTTGGTTTTGGTTGGTTCCGGGGCTCGTTGAGAGCGGGAATCGCTCATCCTTCGAGCCCTTACGCTTCCGGCTCCCTGGTTTCGGACAGTCAGACAGAACCAGGACCGAACTCCAGAAATGTCGAAACCCCGAGGAACGGTCTCGTGAGAGACGCAAACCTCGGGGCCAACACGACTTGCAAACAAGCGACTCCGACGGGACTCGAACCCGCGACCTTCGCCGTGACAGGGCGACGCTCTAAACCAACTGAGCTACGGAGCCAAACCGCCACAATCCATCGGACTGCGGCGAACCAGACCTGAAGTGTAATCTCCAGGAACCGAACGTCAATCCTCGCGCCAAGCAAAACCGGTTGGGCGAATCGAATAGTCGACTCGCTCGTCCCAACCGCTTCGACCGAACAGCGAGACACCGTTCCAACGCGATCCGTTCGTCTCAATCCTGAAAAACGCAGGCGGAGTCGATCCCGGTGAATCGACTCCGCCTGCGGCAGCGAAACGTTTTGAATGTGCTCGTGCAGTTACTTCGGCAGGATCACCGCGTCGATGACATGGATCACGCCGTTCGACGTTTCGATATCGGTCTTCACGACGTTGGCGGCATCCACCTTCACCTTGCCACCTTCAACCACAATCTTGACCGACTGACCCTGCACCGTCTTGGCTTCCTTCAACTTGACCACGTCAGCGGCCATGACTTTGCCGGGGACAACGTGGTAAGTCAGAACCGCGACCAGCTTGGCTTTGTTTTCCGGCTTCAGAAGATCTTCCACGGTGCCCTTCGGCAGCTTGGCAAACGCTTCGTCCGTCGGGGCGAAGACCGTGAACGGCCCTTTCCCCTTCAGCGTGTCGACAAGACCGGTGGCCTGAACGGCTGCGACCAGCGTCTTGAAGCTACCGGCACCGACGGCCGTGTCGACGATGTCCTTCTTGTCGGCTGCACGCGTCAGCGTGACACCAAAGCAACTCAGGGCAAACAGACCGGTCGCAACGACCGTCATCAAGCGAGAGTTTGAACGCATTCGATTTGCTCCATTCGTAATGGGATTCGGATTCGAGTCAGAGCGAAAGTTCGGCGGCGACGACGACCAGAACGCGGTCTTTGACGCCAGACATGACGAACGAAAGGCCCGCTCTACTTGGGCAGGATGACGCTGTCGATGACGTGGATCACGCCGTTCGAGCAGATGATGTCCGTCTTCAGAATCTTGGCGGCGTCGATCATCGGCTGCCCGTTGACGAGGCTCACCTTGGCCGACTGGCCCTGAACCGTCTTGGCTTCGGTCAGCTTGAGCACGTCGGCGGCCAACACCTTGCCGGGCACCACGTGATAGGTGAGCACTGCTTTCAGTTGCTCGATGTTTTCGGGGCGGAGCAGGCTGCTCAGCGTCTCCTTCGGAACCTTGGCAAACGCTTCTTCCGTCGGTGCGAAGACCGTGAACGGTCCGGCCGACTTCAGAACTTCGACCAGTCCAGCGGCCTTCACCGCCGTGACCAGAGTACCGAAGGCACCCGCCGCCACGGCGGTGTCCACAATGTCGCTCACACTCGTCGCTGCCCCAGTGGTCATCAGTCTCTCTCCTACAGGCGAATTTTCAGGAACGCGGTTGAATCGGTCACCGGCCGGGTGATGAGTTAAAGACCGTCGTTGTGGAGAAAACGCAACATGAATCTTCCGTGGAGAGGATTTTGACGATTAGGTTTTGATAGTTGTTTGAAGCGGAACTCTGAGCGCCTGGCAGGGTGACGAAGCTCGTTCGGAAAAGGGAAACGGGACCAGGCGGTGTGGTGTTCCGACAACGGGCTGACACAGTCGTTGCCCTCCCCGAGGAGCACACCGTTTGTCCGGCCGGAACAGAGCCTCGCCGTTTGCCATGCGCCGTCCATGCGCTATGTATCTCCTACGGTAGTGCAGCCCACGTGATTGCGCTACCGCGTGTTGATATGTCTGTTCCGTGCGCGGCTGCGTCTTGGCCTGACACGGATCGACGCCAAGTGATGCTTTCTTCCTGCTGACTTTTATTCTGCCGGTTTTCCCCGCATGGCCTCTGGATCCCTGTTGACGTTACCTGCTGGTCAAAATGGCAGTCAGGTCACGGAAATACGAAACCCGTCGGCCGCTCACCGCGATCTGGACCGCCTGACCCTGCGCGTCGTGACCCGTCTGGACGCTCTCGAAGGCGAGTTTGAAGCGTGGGATGATCTCGCCCGCGCTGCAGAAACTCCCAATCCGTTTTATGAGTCGTGGTTTCTGACGGATGCCTGTCGCTGGTTCGCTCCCGAGGCGCAGTTGCGGGTGGCCCTCGTGGAAGAGCGCGATCAGAAGCGCGGAACGACCCGGCTGGTCGGCGCGTTGCCGCTCGAGTTGCGACGGCGCTTTGGCCATTGGCCCGTTCCTCATCTTCGCAGTCTCGAACATCCGTATGCGTTTCTCGGTGCTCCTCTGATGCGGGCGGGGTATGAACCGGCCGTCTGGCGGCTGATTCTCGGGTCGCTCACCGCGATCGACCCCCGCGCAAGATTTCTGGACCTGCACACCGTTCCCATGGACAGTTCCGTCGCCATTGCCCTGGGTGACGAACTGCGGGAAGCGGACCGCGCGTGGAGCCAGTTGTCGCTGTATCACCGGGCGTTTCTCAACCGCACTTCGTCCGCCGAGAGTTACTTTCTGTCGGCGATGACCTCTCACCAGCGGCAGGAACTCCGCCGCAGGTCCCGACGAATGTCGGAGTCTGGTGAGGTGCGCCTCGAAGTCGTCGAGACTGTCACGCAGCTCGAAGACTGGATCACGGGCTTTCTGATGCTGGAGGCCAAGGGCTGGAAGGGCGCGGCGGAGGGGGCCATGGCGCGCGACGCATCCCGTGGCAACTTTCTGATCAACACGGTGACCGCTGCGTTCCTCCGCGAACAGGCCGACCTCTCGACACTCCTGCTTGATGGACGCCCGATCGCGATGAAGTGCAACTTTCGCACGGGTCGCGGGGCCTTCGCCTTCAAGATCGCCTTCGATGAAGAGCTGTCACGATTCAGCCCGGGTGTCCTGATGGAACTCGAAAACATTCGCCGGGTTCACGAGTCATCAGAGACCGACTGGATGGATTCCTGCGCGATCCCTGGCCACTTCATGATCAATCGATTGTGGAGCGAGCGCCGCCCCATCGCCCGGCTGCTCATCTCTTCTGGAACGCGGACCGGCGACCTGGCCGTGGGCACTCTGCCGCTAGTGTCGACGGTCAAACGCTGCCTCCGCTGGCGAGGCACGAAGCCGTAGCGCTCTTTTCATCGAGAAATGTCGGGCTGTGTCAGCACGGTGCAAGTCAAAAGGCAAAAGTAAAAAGTCAAAAGTGATGGCGTCGGGCAGGCCCGACCTGACTTCTGACTGACATTGACCTGTCGGCGGACGAGTCCAGTTTCAACAGATCACCACGTCAACACACTCTGTCAGACACCATCGGAAATCGCATCATGAGAACTGCCACCGTCGCTCCTAAACCGTCGAGTCTTCTCGTCCGGCCCTCAACGCCATCGACATTTCTCACGTTCGAGCCGGCCGAGTTTCAATCGAAGTTCAATCGCATTCCGTTCCTGATCAAGCATTCCCTGAGCGATCATCCGCTGTTTGCGATCGACCGGCTGCTGGAACTGGCCCGGAAGCAGCCTCGCGAACTGATCGAGTACAACGCCGGTGAACTGGACGTGAACCAGTCGCCCGACGACACGCCGCTCAACGGGCTTTCGGTCGAGGAAACGGTCCGTCGGATTCGCGAGTGCAAGTCCTGGATGGTGCTCAAGCATGTCCAGCACGATCCCGAGTATCGCGAACTGCTGCTCGCCTGCCTCGACCAGATGCGACCGCTCACGGAACGAATCGCTCCCGGGATGTGTCATCCCCAGGCCTTCATCTTCCTGACATCACCTGGTTCGGTCACCCCCTACCACATGGACCCGGAGCACAATTTTTTGCTGCAGGTGCGCGGCAGTAAAACGATCCACCTGTTCGACGGCCGGGACCGACGAATTGTCAGCGAGCAGGACCTCGAGGTCTTTTACGGCGGAAACACCCGCCACATGAAACTGGCCGACGAGAACCGCGAACGCTGCTGGGTGTTCCAGCTCAAGAGCGGCTCGGGTCTGCATTTCCCGGTCTGCTATCCGCACTATGTGACCAACAGCGACGAGGTCTCCGTCTCGTTCAGCATCACCTTCCGTACGCCCGACCTTGAACGTCGGCGCGTGGTTTATGAGGCGAACCACCATCAGCGTCTGGCAGGCGGGACTCCACCAGCATTTGGCGAGCGGCCCTGGCGCGACGGCTTCATCTTCCACGGCCACCGCATCCGCCGCAAACTGAGTCGGTTGCTCGGCCGCAAAGACTCGTAACGCCCAGTGTCGTGGCCCCCAGAGTGGTAGCGGAAGCCGTGAGGCTTCCCCGACTCACAACTCTCCGTGCGACCTCCCCGTGCCATGCTTGCACCGTTTCGGGGCAAGCATGTTCGGCTCCAGCACAGAGTGGCCGCTCTCCGGTATAGGCTCCGCTTCCTAGTCCACGGAGCATTCCGGAACGTTTGGTGGTTGGCATGCTTGCCCCGAAACGGTGCAAGCATGGCACGACACCGTTTTGGCCGTGTCGGGTGATGGCGATGGCGTTCTGCGCGCGATCGGTCGTTTTGGGAAGCCTCACGGCTTCCGCTACTCCCGGAGGCGTAGGCGTTATCCGTTCCACGGACCGGACAGGAACCGCGCCATCAGTTCGTGGCCGGCGGGGAACCGGTGACCAGAGGCGGCCGCGGCGAGTTCGTCGTAGGTGGTCTGCTGGCCTGCGGTGATGCCCGATCCGCACAGCGCGAACGGCACGAAGCCGTAACTGTGCGTTTTCGTGCGGACGAACGTCGGGTGGTCAGGCGACACGAGAATGCGGTAGTCGCCGTGGCCCTTGAGAGCCGCGTGGACCGGCCCGACGATGTCCGCGTCGATCCGTTCCAGAGCTTCGATTTTGTGATGGGCCGAGCCTTCGTGCGAGGCCTCGTCCGTCGCCTCGACATGCACCACAACCAGATCGTGGTCCCGTAGCGCCTCGATGGCATACCGCCCCTTGGCGGCATAGTCGGTATCGAGGTAGCCCGTCGCCCCGGGCACGCGAATGTTCGTCCACCCAAGAAGGTTCGCGAGGCCGCGGAGCAGGTCGACCGCAGTAATCATCGCGCCGCGTTTGGCGAATCGAGAGGCGAACGGCTCCAGGGCCGGGCGCCGGCCCTGCCCCCACAGCCAGATCTGAGAGGCGGCCTGCTCCCCGCGGGCGTGGTTGCTCGCATTCGCTGCCAGAATCGGCTCGCTGCGCTCCATCAAATCACGGAGAAAATCGCCACCCAGGCCGCCGGGCAGGTGCGGGGCAATCGGCTGGTCGGTGATGTCGTGCGGCGGCGTGGTTCTGGTCGAAGTATCGAACGGAACCGGTCCATCGCCAGGGCGCAGCACGATCAGGTTGCGATAGCTCACGCCGGGAAAGAACTCGCACGTGGGCGATCCCAGGGACCGCTGCAGATCGGCGATCAGCGACGCACCGATGTCATTCGGAATCTGACCGGCAGTGAAGCTCTGCATCACGCCGTTGGCGACCGTGACGAAATTGCAGCGGATGCACCAGTCGGTCGGTGACAGAGTGATTCCCTGGGCGGCCGCCTCGATGGGAGCACGCCCGGTGTGAAACCGCAGAGGGTCGTAGCCAAACAAGCTCATCGTGGCGACGTCGCTGCCTGAGGGGAGCGCGGGGGGTGTGTTGTCGGCCTGGCCGACGACACCCGCCGCCGCGATGGCATCCATGTGCGGCAGTCGGGCGGCTTGCAGTGGCGTCCGGCCATCGAGGCTCTGCTGGGGCTCGTCGGCACAGCCATCGGGAATAATCAGGACGTACTTCACGTGGTCACCACCCTTCCCCACCTTAAACCCCATCCATACCTGGCGACATTCACCTCATTACAGGTCAGCCACCGGCATCCGACAGTGACCCGGGCGAACCGAACCGAGTTCTGCAAACCGGGCTTCAGCCGCCCGGATCCGGCCCACAGTTGTTTTGTGAGTCATAATGACTAGCGGCACCACCGGCGTTTCCTCCGACCGAGTTGAATCCGATGTGCCACCCGTCTCCTCCGGTTCCGCCGCTTCTTCCTGAATGACCGAGGCGATACTGATCGAGTTGCGCCCCAAGGCATCGCAGATTTCAGCGAGCACGTTCGGGCGGTCCTCCACGTGCAACCGCAGGTAAAAGCGTGCTTCGGCGTCATCTTCCGATTGCAGTGGCAAGCGGGCTGTATCCTGCCATGGGGCGAGGCGATAGAAGGTGAGCCGCGTCCGACCGATGACCGAGTCGATCAGGTCGGCCAGCACCGCCGAGGCAGTGGGCGATTGGCCCGCGCCCTGGCCGGAGTACCAGGTCTCTCCCACGACATCGCCCACCACGCGAATTGCGTTGAACGAGCCATGAATACTGGCGAGCGGACTCGTCTTGGGAACGAGCGTCGGCTGGACATGCAGTTCCAGCTTCCCCCCCGCGAGTTTCGCTGTCGCAAGAAGCTTCACGACGCAATCGAACATGTCGGCACAGCGGAGGTCGGCCAGTTCCAGCCGGTTGATCCCGCTGCGGGGGAACGTTTCAAGAGGCACCCGCATTCCAAACCCGAGTTGCGTCAGCAGCACGAGTTTCTGGGCGGCGTCGGTTCCGTCGACGTCGAACGTCGGGTCGGCCTCGGCAAACCCGAGTTCCTGGGCCTTCTTCAGTGCGTCGGCGTACGACCAGCCTTCCCGGTCCATCTGGGACAGGATGAAGTTGCTCGTCCCGTTCAAGATCGCGGTGATCGACAGAATCTGGTTGGCGGTGAGACAAGTCGCCATCGTGGCAATGATCGGGATGCCGCCCGCGACGGCCGCCTCGAACGCGATCGTCCGTCCCAGCTCGCGCGCGAGGCCGAACAGCTCGGGGCCATGTTCGCACAGCAGGGCTTTGTTCGCCGTGACGACATCTTTGCCGGATTTCAGCAGATCGACCATGATCTGTCGGGCCGGTTCGAGGCCCCCGACAAGGTGAATCGCCAGCTCAATCTCGGGGTCGTTGATGATCGCGGCGACATCGTCGGTCAGAATTCCGGCAGGCAGGGTGACGCCGCGGTCACGCTCGAGATCGCGGACGACAGCGCGTTTGAGCACGACGGGTCGACCCGCGCGACTGGCCATGCGATCGGCCGACTCGACCAGCACCCGCGCGACCCCGGCACCGACGGTCCCCATCCCCACGATTCCAACTTGGACGGCTGATTCCGGCATGGCATTCCTGACAAGTGGGGCGTGAAAACGCCTCAAGTTCTTCTCTGAATTCGACTTCGGGTCGCTCTTCCAACCTGGCGGGCGGCTTCAGACGGAATCCTGGAGAGGTGAGGCGTGGTTGATGTTGCCCCGCCTACTCCAACGTCATGAGCGCAAAAAACGACGCCGGTCGGAACGACTCTGGCGGAACCCTAGTCGAACCGTCCGGAGCCTCGCAAGAGGTGCCAGTCCTGCAAATGCCGAGGTTTGCGAAGCCGGGCGGGTGCGGCACCGAACAAAGCGCCCCGGTGACGTACGGCAACGTGATGGCAGCGGTTTAGGGCATGACGATCAACGCATCCCAATGGATCACCGATCGCTGATGAGTTGACTTTTCGTCGCACCTCGTAATAGTTAGCGAGGTAATGAATCGGGGGATGTCCCCCGGCCCCGCGAGACCTCGTGTCTTGGCGTGAATCGAAAACCCCCTGGAGTTGTAGCCCATGAAGAAACTGGCTCAGTTGGCGATGGTTTGCCTGTTGGCTGTGTGTGGCGTGGCCGTCGCGGCCGATGGTCTGGCGATTGGCGATGATGTTCCGGCGTTCAACGTCCGTGACATTACCGGCCCGAACAAGGGCAAGACCCTCTGCTACCGCTGCAAGTTCGGTTCGCAGCCGGTCGTGACGGTCTTCACCCGCGATGTGAACGACAGCGTTGTGTCGCTCGTCAAGAAGGTCGACGAACAGGTCGCCGCCAACAAGGACAAGAAGATGGCCTCGTTCGTCGTCGTCCTGACGAACGATCCGGATGCCACGGAAGCCAAGCTCGCCGCGATCGCCAAGAAGGAAGGGATCAAGAATGTCCCGTTGACGATCATGGAAGGCGACGCCGGTCCTGAAGGTTACGGGGTCCAGAAGGACGCCGAGACGACCGTCATGATGTGGGTCGATGGCAGCCTGAAGGTCAACGAAGCGTTCTCGAAGGGCAAGTTCGACGCCAAGGCCGTTGAGAGCGTCGTCGGCTCGACCAAGAAGATCCTCGAGTAGTTTCGACTCTTTGAGTCTGATGCAGATACCGACGCCCGCACGCCCTGCCTGACGCAGTGGTTTGCGGGCGTCTTCTGTTTTCCCCGACTGTGTTGAAGCCGGGGACGAGCGAGTTGAGAATTGTGGTCTGAAGGTCGAATTGCGTCGGGAGTCGAAGATCCCTCCGGACGCTGAGGCTTCAGGTTCCCCCGCGAGCGGTTGCGTCGTTTCCGTAGCGTTTGTCTGTCTGGTTGAGGTGTGCGATGCCTGTGCGCGTGTGGTGGTGGCTGTCGGTTGTTTTCGCAGTGAGCCCGGCGGTGCTGCCTGCGGTCGAAATTCCCACAGGCCAGGTCATCACCGTGGCAGGGAACGGGCGCCCGGAGTTTGTGGGGGATCGCGGCCCCGCCCTCGCGGCCGGAGTCAACCAGCCATTTGGGTTGGTGATCGGTCCCGACGGCCATCTCTACGTTTGCGAGACGGCGAATCATTCGATCCGCCGCATCGATTTGAACCTGGGGACTGACGCACCCGCCACGATTGAGACGGTTGTCGGTTCGGGCCGTCCTGGCCTTGCGGGAGATGGCGGACCAGCAATCAAGGCCGATTGTCACGAGCCATACGAAGTGCGGTTCGATGCGGCCGGAAATCTGTACGAAGTCGAAATGAAGGCGCATGTTGTCCGCCGGGTCGACGCGAAGACCGGTGGGATCACGCGCGTCGCCGGGACGGGCGTCGCGGGCTATGCCGAATCAGAAGATGGCGGCCCGGCAACGGCAGCGCGTTTGAACGTTCCGCACGCGATCATCCTGCGCGACGATCAGCTCGATATCGCCGATATCGGCAATCACCGCGTCCGCCGGGTCGACCTGAAAACGGGAATCATTTCGACGCTCGCGGGCACCGGAAAGAAGGGGCCGGTCCACGATGGCGGGCCGCTTGCGGGCACGGATTTCAGCGGCCCACGGGCGCTGGACTACGACCGCGACGGGCACCTGCTGCTGGCGCTGCGGGAAGGGAACGCACTGCATCGGATCGACCTCGCCGCGACGCCGCCCCGCTACACCAGGATTGCCGGAACGGGAAAACCGGGCTACTCCGGCGATGGCGGTCCCGCGACCGCCGCCCTGCTGAACGGCCCGAAAGGACTCGCGGTTGGGAAGAATGGCGACATCTATCTCGCCGATACCGAGGCACATGCAATTCGCGTCGTTCGCGCGGCGACCAGCACTATCGAGACAGTCGTCGGCGATGGAAAACCGGGCGATGGTCCAGACGGCCCGCCTCGCCACTGCCGACTCAATCGCCCGCATGGCGTCTTCGTCGACGAGGCGGGCATCCTTTACATCGGCGACAGTTCCAACCATAAAGTGAGAGCCATGCGGCTGGCCGACTGAGTTGATCTCGCGCCGCACGAACTCGCCCGGAACGCTCCCAACAACAGGATGTCTCCCATGCGCTCGATTCTCTGGAGCCTTAAAGGCTGCCTTGCCACGGTGGCTGTTGCTCTCGTGACGCTTTCGGTGACTCCGTTCGCATCCGCGGGCGATGTCGCCTGGACGCGCATTGAGATCGACCCTGCGTTCCGTTCGGAAGGGGCCACTGCGTTTGATGTCAACAAGGATGGCAAGCTCGATTTCGTCACCGGAGAAGTCTGGTACGAGGCTCCCGATTGGACGATGCACGAGATTCGCCCGACCAAGGCCTACGACGGAGCGACCGGCTACAGCAACAGCTTTGCCTGTTTCGCACAGGACGTGAACGCCGATGGCTGGACCGACCTGATCTGCATCGGCTTCCCAGGCGTCCCCTGCCACTGGTTC